>JAZQOB010000093.1:0-34157 GCA_045627625.1 Treponema sp. | reverse complement strand
TGCACAATCCAGAATCAGATTTGTACAAAAAATTTGTTGGTTGTCTTGTTAAGAATGATCTTACTGACTGGGAACCAAAACATCCAATCAATTTCTATCATTCAACAACAGATGATACTGTTCCTATCGAAAATTACTATGAATTAATGAAAGAAAACAAAATGGGAAGATATCCTGATTTAGTTAAAGGTGAAACAGGAACTGGTACACATGGTGGATATGCTGCTTCTGGTTTCTATCCTCCATTCTTGACTGCTATTGCAACAATGGACTAAAACTAGAATTTTAAGAATAAAATAAAAAAGGAGGCGCGAGCCTCCTTTTTTTTGTCTAGAACTTAAATATTAATCCTACAATTGCACCCATTACAAACCACATAAAAGGATGTATCTTTTTAAGAAACTTAATCTGAAGCAATGCCAGAACAATTACTGCAAAGATAATCAGGTTCCATTGTGGAACAAGGCTGTCCCCTGTGATCGCAAAAAGTGAAACCTTACAGATTCCAAATACGGCAATTGCAATAATTGCTGCTACCGCTGGACGAATGCCTCCAAAGGCTGCCTGTACAAATCGGTTTTTGTTGAATTTTGCAAAGAAGGCCGCGATTATACAGATAATGATTACACTTGGAGTAACAAGACCCAAAGTTGCTATTAAACCGCCAAAAGGTCCTAATGTCTGAAATCCAACATAAGTTGCCATGTTGATTCCTAAAGGCCCCGGAGTTGATTCACTAACTGCAATCATGTTTGCAAGTTCTTCCATTGTGAACCAGTCGAATTTTGTTGTAAGGTTCATCAGGTATGGAAGGGTAGCAGGACCTCCACCGACTGCAAAGAGTCCAATCTTAAAAAATTCCCAGAAAACCTGGAGTATCTGAATAAAACTATTCATTTTCTACCTCCTTGTTTTCCTGATTCTTGTTTTTCTTATCCTGGATTTTTGTTTTGATTAAATCATAAATAATTCCAACTGCAGCAGCCATTAATACTAAAACTACGGTTGGTATTTTTGTAAAGAATCCTAATCCAAGGATTACAACAAAAACGATTACTGCAAAAATAGATTTGAAGCTTTTCTTGCACAGATTGATTACAGTATTTGCAAGCAAGGCACAAACAACCCCTCTTACTCCCTGTAATGCATGCTGAAACCATACATTGTCCATAAAATTTTTAAGGAACAAAGCAACAATAGTAATAATCAAAATAGAAGGAAAAACCATTCCAAGTGTTGCAAAAATGCCTCCTGAAATTTTTTCTTTTTTGTAGCCAACAAAGGTTGCTGTATTTACGGCAATAATACCTGGGGTACACTGACCAATAGCATAGCAGTCCAAAAGTTCTTCTTCAGTTACCCACTGTTTTTTTTCAACAAGTTCATGTTCCAGCATTGGCAGCATTGTAAGGCCACCACCAAAAGTTAGTCCTCCAATCTTAAAGAAAGACCAGAATAATTGTAATAAAGATTTAATTTTGTTCATCGTTCTGATTATATGAGAAAAAATGGAAAAATAAAAGTTAAAGACTATATTATAGAAGTGAGAATTTCATTATAATTGAATGTTGCGATGAATTACGAAAATCCATTAATTGTTCAGGGTGATAGATCTCTTTTGCTTGATGTACATGCTCCTTTGGCGGAAGAATGCCGTAATGCTTTAATTCCTTTTGCGGAATTGGAAAAATCTCCAGAACATCTTCATACATATAAGCTTTCTCCTCTTTCTTTGTGGAATGCGGCCAGTGCTGGCTTTACTGCAGATGATGCGGTTGAAGTTTTAAAAAAGTTTTCCCGCTATGATGTTCCTCAATCTATTGAAATGTGGATCAGAGAAATTTCTTCCCGTTTTGGAAAACTTCGTCTGGTGGAAGGTCCACAGGTTCAGGTGCCTGTTTCTCCTTCAAAAGCCGTTGAAGAAACTGAAGAAGAAACAAAGATGCTTACCGAAAAGTATCTTTACCTTGTGGCAGATTCAGTTCCTGTTTATAAGGAAATTGCGGCCAATGCTTCACTTAAAAAGTATTTTTTGAGTCAAAAAGAAGTGGAAGGAATAGAAGAGGGGACAGACCCCGATTTTAGATTCCTTCTTAAGCTTACAGATCGTGGTACTATAAAGCAGCTTTTACTTCAGGCTGGATGGCCGGTTAAAGATGAAGTTTCTTTGATTGATGGTGAACCTCTGGATGTTTCTCTTAGAACAGTTACAGAAAGTGGTAAACCTCTGGAAATTCGTGAATATCAGAAGGCCTCTGCTAATGCTCTTGTTGGCGATAAAGGCCCTGGAACTGGTTTTGGTACAATCGTACTTCCTTGTGGGGCTGGAAAAACAATTGTTGGCATGACCATTATGGATATGCTTAAAACTTCAACCCTGATTATTACTACAAATATTTCGGCAGTTCATCAATGGATTGACGAACTGGTAGATAAAACAAATCTTACTCGGGATGATATTGCGGAATACACTGGTGAATCTAAAACAATCAAACAGGTTACAGTTGCTACATATCAGGTTTTGACCTGGAGACCAGACCGGGAAGGTCCATATCCTCATTTTTCACTTTTCCATGAACGACCTTGGGGGTTGATTATTTATGATGAAGTTCATATGCTGCCAGCTCCAGTTTTTAGAGTAGTTGCAGATTTGCAGGCTGTAAGACGAGTTGGTTTGACAGCAACTTTAGTTCGTGAAGACGGATGCGAAGGTTATGTATTCAGTCTGGTTGGTCCAAAACGATATGATGTTCCATGGAAAGAACTGGAACGGGATCATTGGATTGCTACTGCAGAATGTATTGAAGTTCGTGTTGATTTGCCTGTTCATCAGGAAATTGAATATGCAGTTGCCAATAATCGGGAAAAACATAAAATTGCCAGTCAGAATCCTGATAAAATGCAGATTGTTCAGGAAATTGTAGATTTATACCCTGAAGATAAGATTCTTGTAATCGGGCAGTATCTTGATCAGCTGGATCAGATTGCAAAAATGCTGAATTGTCCAATCATTACCGGAAAAACTTCAACCGGGGACAGAGATAAAATTTATGGTGAATTCAAAAAAGGAAACATTCGGGTTCTGGTTGTTTCTAAAGTTGCAAATTTTGCCATTGATTTACCGGATGCATCTCTTGCAATTCAGGTTAGTGGTACATTTGGCAGCCGTCAGGAAGAAGCTCAACGATTAGGAAGAATTCTCAGACCAAAAGAACGGACTTCCAGATTCTTCAGTTTGATTACACGCAATACTACAGAAGAGGAATTTGGTTCTAATCGTCAGAAATTCCTGGCAGAACAGGGCTATAGCTATAAAATTGTTCGTTATTCAGGAAAAGAAAGTCTTGAAAGTTAATAAACGGGAGAATTATGTATAATAGAACATCGGTGGAAGTCTGGCAGAACAGTCTTCTTGAATTAAAGGAAGAAAGCTTCTTTGATATGATGAGGCTTTATCTTGGAGAAATTAAAACTCCATACAATAAGCAGCGCCTCATTTCTTCTCTTGCAAGTTTTATTCGCACCGAAGCTAATTATAAAAATATTATTTCTTTTCTTGATGATTTTGATATCAAAGTGATTTCGGCAGTTGGGCTTATTCCTAATATTACGGAAGAAGTTCTGATAGAATTTTTTTCTTCTGAATATTCTGTCAGTGATATTCTTTTTGAAATTTCAAACTTAAAAGAACGACTTATTTTATTCACACAAAAAGAGGAATACTCTTCAAAAAAATATCTTCGCATCAATCCTTTTTTAGGAGATGAACTGGAAACTTTTGTAAAAATTCAGAATCTTCTGGAAGTGGAACCTGTCGTTTATTATTCAATGGAAGATAATTTTGCGGTTTCAGTTGAATTTATTGGTGCTTTAGTTTCGTATATTAAAGACAGAGGCTGTTCATTTAAGAATGATGGAACTTTAAAATCTGGGGATAAAAAGCGCCTTGCTGAAATTTTTAAGGATAAAGCAGAAAACGCAGAACTTTTAATTACTGCAATGTTTAATCTTGGGCTTATTACAGAAGGTGAAAAATCTCTTTATGTTGATGAATATAGATTTGAACTTTTTGCAAAGCAGCCACTTCACCATCAATTGAGTCTTCTTTGTGCGGCCAGTTGTTCCCGTCACAGTCAGGAAGGTTTAAAAAAGGAAACCCAACTTTTACTCAATATTTTAAGTTCAGTTCCTAAGGCTGGATATTCACTTGCATCTATTATTAAACTGGCATATTTTACTTCTGCATCTTCAACCAGTGCTGCAGGTGGAAAATCCCGCTTTAGTCAGATGCTGGCAGCGGCGGCCGCAGAAAACAATGTTGCTTTCGAAAATAAAGCTTCTATTATTGAGCGAATGCTGGAATCGGCAATTAAATTTGGTTTATTGCAGAAACTTGGTCGTTCCGAAAAAAATGTAGAAATTTTTACAACTGGTTCAGTTTTTACAGACAGACAGAACTTTATGGAAAATGGGGACAGACCTCCAGTTCTTCATATTGATTCAACTTTTACTGTTACGGTTATGCCAGGACTTTCTCTCAGTCAGTTCCTTCCTTTGACTTCTTTCATAAGCATTAAAAACTGGGGAATTGTTTCTGAATTTGAAATTTCCCGTCAGTCAATAACTAATTCCTTTGATTCTGGCTGGACTCCAGATTCTATTTTTGAAGAACTTTCAAAATATACAAATTTTGAATTCCCCCAGAACTTAAAAATGTCGGTTGAAGACTGGTACAATTCCTATCTCTCGGCCAGAATTTATCATGGTTATGTTCTGAAGGTGACAGAGCAGAATATTGTTCTTGTTGAAAATAATCCTCGTATCCAGAAATACATTAAGGAAAAACTGGCAGAAGGAATCTATCTTTTAAATGTTCCTGCTGGTTCAGATATTCTTCCTTTTATAAAAGAAAGCGGTCTGGATTTTATGGGTAAAATCAATAATCCTGAAACATCTTTTGAACATCTGGGATTCCCTATGCTTAAGGATGGTTCTCCATTAAATCTGGACGAAACTCAGGAGCCTGTAAAAATCAATCTTTCCCAGGCCAATGAATTGATTTCAAAACTCAAAGCTAAAGTTCAGGAAATGGATATTCCTGATAATCAAAAAGAAAGCCTTGAATATAGAATTCGTAATCGTTTGATTTTAACCGAAGATCAGCTGGCAAAAACCTTTGTCCGTGTAGAAATTTTTGAAGCAGATGGAATGGATTATTCTGGAAAAATTTTCCTTCTCGATGCGGCTGCCAAAAAAGGTGATACAGTTGAAGTTACAATTCCTGATTACAATAAAAACGATACTTTTATTACTTTAGTTGGGGTTCCTCTTGCAGTTATTAAACAACCTTCTGATGCTGTAATTCGATTTCAGACTATTCCAGATGGTTTAATGCAAAATCTTGTTGTCAGCCGAATCTCCCGTGTCCGAAGAATAAGATTCTAAAATTTTTAATGTATCTATTGACAGTAACACAACTAAAGGGTATATTCTTATTATGTTACTACAAATAGTAACATTTTAGGAGAAAACTTATGAAAAAGACATTGGGTATTGTTTTAATGGCTTGTGCAGCACTTTCGTTAATTGGCTGTGCTAAAAAAGATGATGGAATTAAAATTGGTATTGCTAAAATCGTTCAGCATCCTGCATTGGACGCAGTTGAACAGGGTGTAATTGATGCTATCAAAGCTGCTGGAATTGATGCAACTTTTGATCTTCAGAATGCAAATGGTGATGTAAACACTGCTAACCAGATTGCTGCTCAGTTCAAAGATGAAAATGTAAAGGTTGCTGTTGGTATTGCAACTCCAGTAGCTATTGCTCTTGCTAATACAATGAAAGATATTCCTGTTGTATTTGGTACTGTAACAGATCCACTTGGAGCAGGTCTTGTTTCAACTTTGGAACATGGTGAAGGAAATGTAACTGGTATGTCAGACGAACTTCCTTCAAAACAGCAGATTAAATTGTTCAAGGAAATTACAGGAATTAAAACTCTTGGATATATCTATTCTTCAAACGAAGATAACTCAGTTTCTTCTTTAGCTTTAGTTGAAGAAGGCTGTAAAGAAGCAGGTCTCAACCTTGTAGTTCAGTCAATTACAACTTCTGCTGAAGTTAAACAGGCTGCAGAAGCAATCATTGACCGTGTAGATGGTATCTACCTTACAACTGACAACACAGTTTTCAGTGCTTTGCCAAGTTTAGTTGAAGTTTTCAACAAAGCTAAAAAGCCAATCTTCTCTGGTGATGTTACAGGTGCTAAAAACGGCGGTTGTTTCATGGCTCAGGGTTTCAACTACTACAAAGCAGGTTACGCAACAGGTGAAATGGTTGTTCAGATTATGAATGGTGCAAAACCAGATACAATTCCAGTTCGTTTCATGACAAATGCCGGCGATACAGACTTGCTCTTTGACTTGGATGTAGCTGCTGAATGTGGAATTGAAATTCCTCAGGCATACCTCGACCAGGCAAATATGATTATCAAAGACAAAGTTCTTACAGAAAAATAAAATATTTACGAACTTGCCAACTAAAAAAGGAGTGGGGTTGAAACGAAAAAGATTGGGTAAGTCATCCGCAAAAAGCGTATCGACTATGACTTCATCCAGGCTTTGTAGTGGAAACCCCACTCATTTTTTTGATATTATAAAAATATAAAATTTAATTTATTAGGAAATTAAACATGATTGAAACTGTTTTAATTGAAGGTCTAATCTACGGCATCATGGTTCTCGGTCTTTTTATTTCATACCGAACCTTAAACTTCTGTGATATGACTGTTGATGGAGCTTTTCCAATGGGTGGCTGTATTCTTGCCGCTTGTCTCGTAAATGGAATTCCTCCTGTTATTGGTCTTTTACTGGCTTTTGCAGGTGGCTGTCTTGCTGGTTTATGTACAACTTTGTTATATACAAAACTTAGAGTTCCAGACCTTCTTGCAGGTATTTTGATGATGACTATGCTTTATTCAATTAATCTTAGAATCATGTCAAACCGTGCAAATGTTTCTTTCTTAAAACTCGAAACTTTATTTTCAAAAATCTCAAAACTTTCAAAAGCTTTGCTTCCTGACCTTCCTTCCGAAACAGGAATTCTTATTTTTCTGATTATTTTTATTATAGTTTTCAAACTTTTGCTGGATTTATTCTTTCACACCGATTTAGGTCTTACAATGGGAGCTCTTGGTTCAAATGAACAGATGGTAATTTCGCAGGGAGTTAATCCTCAGATTGTAAGAGGAATTGGTGTTTGTTTTGGTGATGGTTTAGCTGCCGTAAGTGGAGCCTTTGCCGCAATGTATAATGGTTTTGCTGATGTTGGTAGCGGAACTGGAATTATTGTTAGCGGTCTTGCATCTTTAATGCTTGGTGAATTTATTATCCGTTCAAATAAAATCGGATGGATTACTTTGAGAGTTTTAATCGGATCTATTATTTACAGAACCTTGATGTTTATTGCCCGTAAATATGGACATTATATTAATCTTACTGCAAATGACCTTAAACTTATTACTGGTTTGTTGATTATTCTTTGTCTTATCATTGCCAGTGCAAAAGGAAAAGGAAATTTTGCAAAGCATTTACAAAGACCTCCTAAGTCGGGTTCAGGACTTGCAGAAAAAGGGGGTAAAAAATGTTAAAATTAGAAAATATCGGTATTACTTTTAATCCTGGAACTCCAGATGAAAATACTGCCTTAAAAAATATTAATTTAGAAATCAATAAAGGGGATTTTATTACTGTAATCGGTTCCAATGGGGCTGGAAAATCTACTCTTTACAATTTGATTTCCGGAACTCTGACACCAACTACAGGTGCAATTTATCTTGATACTGTAGACAGTAAAAATAATCCTGTAACTAGAAATATTACTAAAGATCCTGAGTACAAACGATCTGCCTATATTGGTCGAATTTTCCAGAATCCTCTTTTGGGAACTGCAGGGAAAATGTCACTCGCAGACAATATGATGATTTGTTCTAAAAAAGGCTGGAAAGGTTTAAAAATCAGTCTTGATAAAAAGAAACGGGAATACTTTAAGACTCAGTTAAAACAGCTGAATATGAATCTGGAAGACCGTTTGAACGATAATGTTGAACAGTTTTCCGGGGGACAGAGACAGGCTTTGACTTTGCTCATGGCAGTTCTTTCAAAACCTTCAATTCTTTTACTGGATGAACATACTGCAGCTCTGGATCCTTCAAATGCGGCAATTGTAATGGAATTGACCAAGAAATTTGCCGAAGAATACAACCTTACTGTAATGATGGTAACTCACAATATGCAGCAGGCCCTGGATTATGGAAATCGTCTTTTAATGATGGATGCCGGCGAAATCATTCTGGATATTAAGGGTGAAGAAAAACAGAAGCTCACTCTGGAAGATCTGGCAGATAAATTCAAGGCAATTAAAAATCAGTCTATGACTAACGACCAGATGGTCTTACAGTAAAAAAATTGATATATTATTCTCATGGAACTTTATATTATTCGTCATGGCGAAACCGTCTGGAATTCTCAAAACCGATTACAGGGAAGCTGTGATATTGATTTAAATGAAAACGGACGCTTAAAAGCTATAAAACTTGGCAATGAAATTGATTCTATTCCTTTTGATAAAATCTATGTTTCGCCATTAATTAGAGCTTATGAAACTGCCTGTCTTATTCGAGGTCGTCGTAATATTCAGATTATCCGGGATGAACGATTGCGAGAAATTTCTTTTGGAGAAATGGAAGGCCGCTGCTATGACGAAGTAATTGATGAAAAAAGTCCCTTCAGTTATTTTTTCACAAATCCTGATCTTTATGTGCCTGCTAAAAATGCAGAATCTCTGGAAGATCTCTGCCGCCGCACAAAAGCATTCATAATTGATGAAATTGAACCACAACACCAAACTGCACAGCGGATTATGATTGTGGCACATGGTGCTTTAAACAAGGGCCTTATGTCTTATTTAGAAAAAAATGACCTTGCCCATTTCTGGGGCGAAGGCCTTCAGCAGAATTGCCAGGCTACCATCTTTAATTTTGACGGTAAAACCTGGACCAGAAAATAGAAAAACTATTTAAGTCCTTCAAGATTTTTCTTAATCAATTCACATCTCTGCTTTACACAATCAACACTTCTTAACGGATCAGAAGGAGTGTTGAAGGTGTAGTCAATTAATTTTTCAACTGTAGTAGTTGCAACATGCATTCTTGTGTCAGAGGATGCATAGTAAATAAATACTTTTCCATCCTTTTCAATAGCACCATTAGAGAATACTACATTTGATACATCTCCGGTTCTTTCGCTTCCAAGAGGAACAAGAAAAACTCCACCTGGTTCTGCAATAACTTTAGAAGGATCTTTTAAATCTGTTGCATAAACATACAGTACATAGCGCAAACCATCTGCTGTATTACGAACTCCATGACTGATATGAATCCAGCCTTTTTCAGTTTTAATTGGGGTTGCACCAGCACCATTCTTTGCTTCTGTAATTGTATGATAGATTCTTTTTGAAATGATTTTTTCTTCGTCAATAACAGCATTTGTAATGTCATCGCAAAGTCCAAAACCAATTCCACCACCGCTTCCTGTGTTAATAAAATCATCCATTGGGCGGGTGTAGAAGGCATATTTTCCATCAACAAATTCTGGATGAAGACATACATTTCTCTGCTGTGGAGAATTTTTTGTGACAAGATTAGGAAGTCGTTCCCAGTTTTCTAAATCTTTTGTACGAACAATACCTGCTGCTGCAACTGCTGCACCTAAATCAGGATTAGTTTTATCTTTGCTTTCAGAACAGAAAACTCCGTAAATCCATCCGTCTTCATGCTGTGTAAGTCTCATATCGTAAACATTTGTTTCTTCAGGACAGGTATCAGGGAGTAAAATAGGGTAGTCCCGGAATCTAAAGTTATCAATTCCGTTGGGACTTTCTGCTACTGCAAACAATGATTTACGGTCGTTGCCTTCTACACGGCAAACAAGACAATATTTTCCATTAAGATAAATTGCCCCGGAATTAAATACACAGTTAATTCCCAGTCTTTCCATAAAGAAAGGATTTGTTTCCTTGCAGATATCATATTTCCAGGTAAGAGGAACTGAATTTCTGGTTAAAATTGGATAAACATAACGGTCATAAATACCGTTGTAAAAATCTTTGTTGATTTTGTTTTTTCTTGAAAGCAATTTTTCCTGCTGTTTTTTCATGGAATAATACTTTTCGTGAATCATGGAATCTCCCTGAAGAACTGTTTCTTCTGTATGAAGTAAAACTCTTTTAATTAAACTATATACTTAAAATTAGTTAAAAACAAGTTAAAATTACTTAAAAAAATAAGAAATAGTTTTGGGCAGAAAAAAGGCAGCCGTTTAATCTGGCCGCCTCTGTTTATTAAAGTTTATCAATCAGCATAGAACATTTTCCGGAAGGAATCGGTAATGTTTTCTTTTTCTGATCAAGAATATTAATTGTGAAGTAGTAAAGCTTTTCACTTTCCATCTGGATTTCCCATCCACGATTACTCTTGTTACTTAAGATTGTAATAAGGTTTCGTTTAAGTGAAAGGTTTTCAATACCCATGATTTCCAGGTTAGGAATAATCCAGTCTACAGTTTTACGAGGCAAACTGATTGAAAGACCGATAACATTTTCAATCATTAATGCAACTGTAGAAAGTCCTGTTGTAAGCAGATAATGCTTTCTTGGGAAGTTTGGATCCGATTCCATTACAGGACGACCTTCTCCATTTGGTAAATATGCTTCCCAAAGGTCTCCAGGTTCTTTGTTTTCGTTTGGCATAAGGCCTTCGAGAACAAAATAAAGGTGACGGATTGCACATTCTCTGGCAAGTTCGTATTTAGCATATTTTTCCAAGCCTTTGATTACCATAAAGTTTAATGCAGGATTAACACTTCCACAGTAACCGTTTCCTTTTTCGCTGAAGTTAGGATCATCAGCACTTAAAGTTGGGAATGGATGTTCTGTTCCAAAGGAATCAGGATTATTTAAATGTTCTACAAGGCAATCTGCTTTATCTGCATTAGGGATTTCTGCAAGCATAGTCCAGTAGCAGGCAATTGTTTTTGTAGAAAGTTTTTCGGCATTTTTATCCAGGTCGTAGTAGAAGCCTGTTTCGTTATTCCACATAAGGGAATTGATTCGTGTTTTAATTGAGAAATACATTCTGCGGTACTGGAAGCTTAATTCTTTATCGTTAAGAATATCTCCTAAAGCAGACATGTAAGAAGCATTGATTGCCATACAGGCATTAAAATCAACTGGATAAACACAATCTTTTCTTGGGGAATTTGTCATTCCACTTACAGAAGCTGGAACTGCATAAAGTCCGTTTTCCTGTTTGTAAGAAGAATCAAGCCAGTTCATGTATTTCTGCAAGAACGGCATAACTTCTTTGATTCGTTTTTTGTTAGCAGATTTGTGATATAAGTTGAATTCAGCCCATGCAAACAATGGAAGGCTAACGCCATCTGGATTATCAGCATCAATTACAGGCTGGTCTGTTGTAATGTCATATTTATTTCGGATAGCGCCATTTTCTTCCTGACGAGCATAGAAATAATCAATATTTTTACATGCGTCAAAATTTCTGTTGGAATATACAAGGAAAAAAGATGAAAAAATCGATTCTAACTGATTAATTATTTTTTTTGTTTCATCTGAGTTGCTGCATTTTTCTGGATAAATAAATAATCCTTCGTTGTCCTGTTCTCCAGTTTTTGGGTTAATCCAGAGAGAAGAAACCCATGACCATGTCTTACTATAAATATCTACAAAATCCTGGTCATAAAAATGGATCTGTGGAAAATCGTGTTTATTCACAAGTGCTCCTAATATATAACTTAATTAAATAATTGGCGTTTCAAATACAGTATAACACAAAAATGCCAAAAAATGAAAAAAATTATAGATATTTTAATTATTTTATAAAAAAAGTCTAGACAAGATTTCCCCGATTTTTTCAAAAGTGTAAAAAAAAGACATATTGGAAAGTTCCAATATGTCTTTTACATATGTCTTTTACAGGGTTTAGTTAGTCCAAACAGAATTTATAACACAGTCATAATAGCGAACCCCGCATACACTATAGGTAGCAGTTTTCCATGGCTCTGCCGCTCCTTCTTCATAGTAATAAAAGGCATTGGAAGGATAGCTTGATGTTGAATATGGTCCAAGATAGTCATAATTAAAGCCTTCTTTTGATAAATAGTCCATGCTATAAAATTTAAAGTCGGTTTTTATATGCTGGTCAGAAACATAGTTTGTTTTTCTGTCTAATAATGTAATTCGATTTTCATTTTTTCTGGTCCAGGCATAAGTGTTATCTGGATAGTTCATAGTTGTTATAAAACCACTGTCTGAAAAAATCATTTTATTGTTTTTAATACCAATAAGTTTTCTTGGACAGATGAATTTGTTGTCGGCTGTTGCGTCATGCATTGTAAAAAAAGGAGATTCCTGTGCAAAAGTCTGGAGCTCTTTAGCTCCATATAAATATCGCTTTTGTCCATTCTTCATAAAATAGAGTTTTGCTGGAGCATCATAAACATTTGCAATTCCGTAAGAATAATTAGTAAGGGAAATAGTATCATCTGAATTTACAATTAATTCTCTTATACCTCCGTAATATTGTCCAAAGGTATTGTTGTAAGTTAAGTATGATACATAAAGTTTTCCATTGCTGGCAAAAAAGTCTGTAATTTTATTAAAGAAAGAATTCTGCTGTACTGAAATTCCTGCTGTCATTGTTTTCAGAGAAGGATTATATTTAGAGATTTTCCAGCTTCCCTCATTCGATTTTGTTTCCATGATGAAGAAAATGTCATCTTTGAATGCAAAGAAAGTTTCTCCGTCATATTCCTGGTCTAATGCTATATAATTTTTGTTTTCTGTTACGGCATAAGTGCCATTAAAGCCTTCTGGGGTTGCCTGTAAAAATCCAAATCTTTTATTTTCATCAATAACAACAACTCTTAACGGATCCAGGATGCCTTTTCCGTAAACAAGTTTGAGATTAGTACCTCTATCGTCTATGTACCAATCAAATGATGTATTTCTTGAGTTTTTTACTGTATTGTCGGTTGTCAAATAATAGATACTTCCATCAGGAGCAAAACAGTAATCAATAATATCAACGGCAGAAGTTTTTGAGGCAGTTTCCAATTTGTTAAAAGTTGTAAATACGGCGCTCATGTGGTCTTCTGCCGCTTCGTACAAAATACAGTCTGTTTCGTAACCAACATTAAAACGAGTTTCCCATGTACCTTTAGTAAGCTGTTTACCGCTTTTTTTGTGAGTTGGAGTAAGTCTGAAAATATATTCTCCAGGATTATCAGATAAATCTGGAATATTAACCCGAAGATTATATTCATATTTAACTTCAACAGGAAGTTTTTTCCCCCGTGGAGAAATTAATTCAGGTTTTAAATCAACTTCATCAGTAAAAATTTTATCTTCAAGAAATTTACTTACAATATTTATACTTATATAATCATCCAGATAATCAACCTTAAGTGAATCTACAGGATAATTTGGGTCGAATTCTGAATAATCTTTTAAGGCTTCAGAGTTATCGTCACTAAAGGCTTCAAAATCTAATCCTTTGGCAAGAAAATCAGGAGCGGTACCTGCATTCATTGGTTCAATTTGATTTGAACCTTTTTTCAAAACAGCTTCTGATTCTGCATATAATTTTAGTTCTTCCCCGCTATACACAAAAACTGTTACATAATAGTCTCCCAGTGGAACTCCAGGAATTGAAACTTTTAATTCTTTATCCCTTGATGAAAACTCCTGTGTATAGGTTTCTGTTTTACTGGTTTTTTTATTAAGAAGTATAACTTCAAGACTGTAGACAGGAGCTGGAGTATCCTGATCATCTTTGTAAATTTTATTTATAATATTCTGGGCATCAACAGTAAATGCTACATTATTCTTTATTTCGATTTGATTTTGATTGCAAGAAAATAAAAGGGCAATTAATGTAAGGCTTAAAAAGACATTAATTTTTTTCATAAACAGAATTCTCCTGATTCGATTAAAAAAAAATTGTAACTTAAAATCCAGTTTTCGCTTTTATTCTATAGTAAGACAAAGAAAATCTCAAACTAAAATTCCGGAATAAGAGAATTTTCTTAAAAAAATTGGATAAATTAAAAAATTTCTTGTCTTTTAGAAAATTTAATTTATACTTTAAGTAATATTCATGCTATTTCAAAAATTAGGAGGCAAAAAGTATGAAAAAACTTATTATGGCTACAGCAATGTTGGCTACAATGGCTGTTGCAGCATTCGCAGCTGCTCACCCAAGAACTTATGTATTGGACGTTGGTGAAGTTGCACCTACAGTAAGCTTGGCATTCAACTCTTACGGTCCAAACTATCAGGCAACACCTGATTTCTCTAAATTCATGAAAGGTGACAAACCTCAGAAAGGTGATACTTTGGAAGTTCACATGAAGTTCAAGCCAAGTATTGATTTACCAGTTTTATTGGCTCAGCCAGTAGATAGCTCTGCACAGGCTAACTATTGGACAACACTTGCTGACTCTGTAGTAGTTGGTGAAGATTTGAAAGCTGGTCAGACATATGATTTTGTTCATAAATTTGTACTTACAGAAGCAATGAAAGGTTCTTTAGTAGTTTGTTTACAGTATGATACTGCTGATCAGACACAGAAAAAGATTAACAAAGCATCTAAATTGACAGTTACAAAAACTGTTACAACAACTGATACTTCTAAAGAAATTGTAAAGAGAACAACTCCAAAAACATGGAATGTTAACCTTACAAAATATGCAGCTTTCCTTGAAATCAAAACAAACCACCCATGGGTAAACGGTGTTCAGGATATGTCTAAAGTTTCTAACTACGAAGCTACAGCAGAAATCTCTAAAGCTTTCGATAATGGTAAAAGCCTCCCAATCAAGGGTGATACAGTTATCATTACTTACAAAGCAACATCTAACATGGATATCGATACTTTGATGATTGATGTAATCGAAAACACAGCAGCTGTAAACTGGTGGGCAGTTCTTTCTACAGAAGGACCACAGGTATTCGCTGAAAACATCAAGAAAGGAACTCCATTCGAAGCTAAAGCTACATTCAAATTAAAGGCAGATCCACAGGAAGGAATCTCTCTCCAGATCTTCTACGATGTAGACAAAGGTAAGGGTCCTGCAATCTTCAAATTGGCTAAATAAGTTTAGTTAATTAGTTGATAAAAAAGCCTGTTGAGTTTTCAACAGGCTTTTTCATTTAACAGAAGTTTTCTATTCTAATGTCAAATCACCGTCTTTAATCCAGCCGATTTTTCTGAACAATAAACCAAATGCCCAGCATAAAAGAGCAGGAAGTACAAAACAAACTAAAAGCAAACCTAACCAGTCAATTGCATTTGGAGTAATTGCAACTGCTCCATGACTTACAGCCACTTCAGAAGGTTCAAACCAGCCTGTAATAACACCAATCTGTCCAACAAGACCACAAGTTCCCATTCCTGAAGAAACTGCAGCACCGTTCATTTCCATTTTGAAAAGACAGGTTGCAATTGGTCCTGTAATAATCGAAGTAAGGATTGAAGGAAGCCATACTTTTGGATTTTTAATGATATTTGGCATCTGGAGCATTGAAGTTCCTAATCCCTGAGAAAGAATTCCACCCCATCTGTTTTCCTTAAAGCTTAAAACTGCAAAACCGACCATCTGAGCACAACAACCTGCAACAGCTGCTCCACCTGCAAGTCCTGTTAATCCAAGTGCGGCACAAATTGCTGCAGAACTGATTGGCAAGGTCAAAGCAATTCCTACTAAAGCAGAAACAATCATACCCATTACAAATGGATGAAGTTTTGTAGACCATACGATTAATTTACCAAAGGAACTTGCTGCAATTCCAATGTATTTTGCAGTAAGAACAGTAAGCAATGCTCCTGAAATAATTGTAATCAAAGGAGTTACAATAATATCAACTTTTGTTTTTTTGCTTACAAGGTTTCCAAGTTCTGCAGCTACGATTGCAATGATCAAAACTGCGAGAGGGCCACCAGCACCACCTGCAACATTTGCAGCAGCACCAACAGCAACCAATGAGAATAAAACTAAGGCTGGCACCTGCATTGCAAAACCAATACCAACTGCCATTGCAGCACCAACTACATGGGCTTCGGTAGCAAAGTTTCCAGCATTAACTAAAAACTGAAAAACCAGGTTGTCGTTCAGTCTTAAAAGCTGCTGACCTAAAGTCTTGATGATTGTTCCAATTAATAAAGAGGCAAACAATCCCTGTGCCATACCAGACATGGCATCGATCAAATAACGCTTAACGAATTTGTTCATAGATGTCTCCTGAGACAATGAGAAAATAAAATTGTTTTTGGTTAAATTACTTGGAAGATGTTGATACGAGATGCACCGTGGTGTCATCTGTAATGCAGGACTCTATGGACTCTAGCTCTAGTTCATCCCAAACGTAAGATTAATGTGAGTTTATAGAATAAAACGAAATGTGTCAAAACCTGTAAAAAAGTCACATATACTGACATATAACATAATATTTATTCACAAGTATACTTATTTATATTATATTTTAACTTACATCAAAAAATAGCGGAGGCATCTATATGATTGAAGTTTCCCACGTTTCCCGAAATTTTGGGACTTTCCGTGCGGTAAATGATGTCAGTTTTTCAATTCCTACTGGACAGATTGTTGGTCTTTTAGGTCCAAACGGAGCGGGAAAAACTACAACAATGCGAATGATTACAGGATTTTTAGCTCCTTCTGAAGGGCAGATCCTTATTGATGGGGTAAACATTGCTGACGACCCTGTAGAATCAAAGATAAAAATTGGTTATATGCCAGAATCTGCACCTCTTTACGGAGAAATGATTGTTGCAGATTACTTAAAATACATTGCTGAAATTCATAATCAGGATCCAGCAGTAAAAGTTCCTTTCTTATGTGAAGAATGTGGTCTTAAAGAAGTAATGAGCAAGAATATCAGCGAACTTTCACGAGGTAACCGTCAGAGAGTTGCTTTGGCTCATGCTTTGATGAATGATCCTGAAATTCTTATCCTTGATGAACCAACTTCTGGACTTGACCCAAATCAGGTAGAAGATGTTCGAAACATTATTCGTGAAATTGGAAAAACCCGTACAGTTATTATTTCTACTCACATTCTTAGCGAAGTAGAAACTCTCTGCAGCCATGTAATTATTATTTCTGGCGGTAAAGTTGTTGCTGATAATCCAACTGCTGAATTAAAAGAAAAGTTTGGTCACCAGCTTTCAATTAATCTTCTTGTTTCTGCAGAAGCTAAATCTACAGTTGCGGCCGTTTTATCTGAAGTAGCGGGAGTTGATGGTGTAACTCCAGGTTCAGAAGAAGAGCTTGGCGGTGGAGTAAAAGCTGTAAAAGTTCTTGTTTCAGTAAAGGGTGAAGAAGAAATTCGTCCTGCTGTTGCAAAGAAACTGGCAGAAAAGGGAATCGATTTATACGAAATGACTGTTCAGAAAAACAGCCTTGAAGATGTATTCCATGCACTTACTAGTGATAAACCAGAGGTAAAATAAAATGAGTACTTCTAAGAAAAATAAAAAAACTTGCCCCGCAATTGTAATTATGAAGAGGGAACTTAAATCCTACTTCACCGGCCCAATTGCCTATATTGTTACAGGATTGTTCCTTATTATCTCGGGAATTTTGTTCTTTTCAACTTTCTTTTTGCAGAATCGTGCAGAATTAAGAGGATTTTTTGGAGTTCTTCCAATCCTTCTTTCTTTCTTTATTCCTGCTTTGACAATGCGTCTTTTTTCGGAAGAGAAGAGAAGTGGTTCTTTTGAAACTTTAATGACTCTTCCTGTTACAGAAGCAGATGTTGTATTGGGTAAATTCCTTGCTTCTTTCTGCGGAACTCTGGTAATGCTTTGTCCAACTTTGCTTTATGTAGTAACTGCCTATATTTGCGGTAAGCCTGATTTTGGACCAATTGCAGGTGGATATCTTGGTGCTATTTTCCTTTGTGCCAGTTTTACATCCATCGGGCTTTTTGCTTCATCTGTAACTAAAAATCAGATTATTGCTTTCTTTGTAGGTTTTGTAATTTGTATTGCACTTACAATGCTGGATTCTTTCCTGTTCCTGTTACCAGGACCTCTTGTAAATTTCTTCTCTTACTTGTCAGCAAGCATTCATTTTGAATCAATTTCAAAAGGAATCATTGATACAAGAGATTTACTTTATTTTGTTTCGATTACAGCTTTATTTATTGTTTTGACTGTAAGAACTCAGAAAAAGGCAAAGGCATAAGGAGGACGCAGAAATGAAAAAATTTATTAACTGGTGTAAAAGCTCTTCAAGTGATTTTGCTTTATTCCTTGTTCTTTTGATTCTTGCAAATGTTGCAGGTTATAAAGCATTTAAACGATTTGATTTAACTCAGCCAAAATCTTATTCACTCTCTAAGGCAAGTCAGAGCATTGTAAAGAATCTGGAAGAACCTCTTGCAATCCGCGTATTTTTTGATAAGAATCTGCCAGCTCCTTACAATAGTGTGGCCCAGTATGTTGAAGACTTCCTTGATGAATATAAAGCTGCTGCAAACAAAAAGCTTACAGTTTCTTATATGGATATGTCCAAGGAAGAAAATCAGGATATTGCATCTGATTTCAACTTAAAGCAGATTCAGATTCAGGAATATAAAAATAATGAAGTTGGATTTAAACAGGTTTATATGGGGCTTGTAGTTTCATATGGAGATTCTATTGAAGTAATTGATCCTGTTACAACTTCTGACGGCTTTGAGTATACATTGACTTCAACCGTTTCAAAGATGATTAATACAGCCGCTGCTCTTGAAGGAATTAAGGGCGATGAAAAGATTCAGGTTTCTGTTTATATTTCAGAACCATTAAAACGAATTGGTGTAAATGGTTGTGATCAGCTGGAATTTGTTGCAAATGCAGCCTTCAACGAAGTAAATCAGCAGAAACAGAACAGACTTCAGTTCAATACTTATCATCCTGTAGGGGAAGAAGCTCGTGAAGTTATTGAAAAATATGGTTTACAGGGAATCAGTTTTGTAAACGAAAACGATCAGAGGGATGTTGGTGTATTTGGTGTTGTAGTTGAATACGGTGACAATTTTAAGGTTCTTCCTGTAATGATTGAACAGTCATATTTTGGATATATGGTAAGTGGTTATGATGATATGCCTGCTACTATGAATGCTGGTGTTCAGAGCCTTCTTGCTAAAACAACTTCAATCGGTTACATCGAAGGAAATGCCGAACTTAATCTTGATGATGAAAAAGCCGGTAAAACTTTTGCCGATATGTTGAGTTCTATGTATGAAATTCAGAGACTCGATCTTGTAACCCAGGATATTCCAATGGGTATGAGTTCAATTATCATCAATGGTCCTCAGAGCGAAATCAGTGAATATGAATTGTATAAAATTGACCAGTTCATTATGCGTGGTGGAAATGTAATCTTCTTTATGGATGCATTACTTCCTAATCCAGACGGAAAATCTGATATTGCCAGCATTCGTAATGAAAGTGGAATTGATACACTGTTAGATGCTTACGGCATAAAGAGAAACTTTGATGTTGTATTGTCAAAACAGTGTTTCCAGTCTTCTTCAAGTCAGTATGGAAAACTTGATATGTACTGGGCTCCAGTTCTTCAGAAAAAACAGATGAATCAGAAGCATCCAATTACTTCAAATCTTGGATATGTTCTTTTTGTAAACTCTGGTTCTCTTGATGTAACTGCTGCTAACGAAAATCCAAACACCAAAGTTACAGTTCTTGCTAAATCTGCAGATAAATCCTGGACTGGAGATGAAAATACAATCTGTCATCCTTTGACAATGTCTGCTCCTGCCGATGAATCAGGAATGAAATCTGAAACTCTGGCAGTTCTTGTTGAAGGTAAATTCAAGAGTGCTTTTGAAAAGGCTCCAGAATTCCTTCCAGAGGACATGAAGATTAATCTTGGCTTTGATGCTGATAACCATATTTCAGAAAGCAGACTTCCTGGAAAAATCTTTGTATGTGGTACTTCACAGATTACAACTTACAATGTTCTTGGTTCAAATCCAAATCCTATTGGAAATCCAATTCAGATTTTCGAAGCAAACCTTGTAGATTATATGAACGGTAACGAAGAACTTTGTAAGATGCGTTCAAAAGGTCTTTCTTTGAATGTACTTACAATTAAAAATGGTGCTTTGGCTAAATTGCTTCAGTTCTTCAATGAATTTGGTATTGCAGTTTTAGTTGCTGTCGCAGGCCTCATTATCTGGAGAATGCGTTCAAAACGAAAGCAGAAGATTAATGCACAGTATAATCCAAATGATACAAGAACAATTGTAACAGAAAAGAAAACAAAGAAAGCTTCAAAAGAAGAAAAGAAGGAAGAATAGTATGACAAAACGAAAGATAATTTTAATTGCTTTAGATTTATTCCTTTTATGTGTATGTATTATTCAGTTTGCTACTGGAGCTAAAAAAACTGTAAAAGATTTTATTCTTAAAGAAACTCCAGATGAATTGATTCTTACAACTCCTGATGCTGAAATTCCAATGGTTTTGGAAGATGATAAATGGTTCATTGGAGAAAAGAAATATCTGGCTAAAAAATCAGAAATTGAACCTTTAATCGAAACTATCTCTTCTGTAAAAGCTTTGGATAAACTTGGTTCTGTAAATAACGAAACTGCAGTTATCCGTTATGAATTAAGCGAAGGCAAGAAAATTACTGTTGTTGCTAAAAAAGCAGGAAAAGTTTTAAGAACTCTGGAAATTGGTAAAGAGGCTGATGCTGGTACTCAGTGTTACGCAACAGTTGATGGCGGGAAAGATATTTATCTTTTAGCTGGAAATGTTCGTATGAGCTTTAATAAAACAATTGACCGCTTAAGAGATACTTCAATCTTGAATTTTGATAAAACTCTTATTTCTCAGGTAAGTTATACTTATCCTGATGGTTCGGAATGGTCTGTATCAAGAACAGGATCTGATGATTCTGCAACTTATTCAATTTCCGGGGCAGAAGTGGAACTTGATCCTACAAAAGTAAATGACCTTTTGGATAGTTTTGCTTTATTGAATACAAACCGCTGGCACGATGAAAATGCTGATTTAGGCGGTTCAAAATATGTTTCAATCGTATTTAAGGTTGGTTCCGAAGATGTAACTTTTGATTTCTTTGAAATTCCAGCCGAAACCGACGATGGTATTCCAACTTATTACGGACGCTCTAGTGTAACTCCATATACTTTCAGTATTCAGAATTATGCAGTTAAGCGTTTCCTTGCAAAACCGGAAGATTTAGCAAAATGATTCAGTTAGTTGCATTTTTAGGAAATTACGGCAGAGATTACGAAAAGACCCGTCACAATGTTGCCTGGTATTTTGAAGATTCTTTGCCATTTGCCAACAAATTAAGCTGGCAGAAAAAATTTAAAGGACAGTTTGCCTCATGTACCCCTCAGGAATTAGCTCAGTGGGCCTGTGATACAAAAATCTGTTCCAAAAAAGATGGGTCTCCAGTTTTAGTTCCTGAAGAAGCTCCTTCTCATATTTACTTTCTTAAACCCGAAACCTACATGAATCTTTCGGGTGAAGCAATTATTGAAGTCTGCAACTTCTACAAATTAAAACCTGAAAATGTTCTCGTTATTCACGATGAACTGGAACTTCAGCCAGGTTTTGTCAGTTTTAAATGGTCTGGCGGACTTGGTGGTCACAACGGCCTTCGTTCAACAAAAGCCGTCCTGAATACTCCAGATTTCTGGCGCATTCGTTTCGGAATCGGCCGTCCAGACCATCCGGATATAGCAGGTTATGTTCTAAGCCGCTTTACCGCCGAAGAACAGGAACTTTTAATGAATGTATTCTCCCAGTCCAGTTTACTTTTGGTTCAGGCCCTGCTTTCAAAAGACCCATCCAAACTAATCCAGAACTGGGGTAAAAAGAAATTAGTTTAGTTTGTGCTTCTTCGGACCTTGCCCTTGCATTTTTAAATGCATGAATATTCTTTTTACATTGAAAAAATATACTATTATGTGTATAGTATATGTATGGCGAACAAAAAATTCACTGTTCTAGATTTGCTCAATCTGAACCTTTCAGGTCACGATACTCTCGATTTAAGATGCATTGGCGGTCGCCGTGGTCTTCCAAGAGCAATTACTATTCCAGAAATTAATCGCCCTGGACTTGCACTCTGCGGATTCTATGATGGCTTTGCAAATAATCGTGTTCAGTTATTCGGTAACGGTGAAACAAAGTATCTGGAAAAAATCCTTGCAGAAGATAACGAAAAGGGTATTGAATCAGTAGCCACTTTTTTTGAAAAAAATGTTCCTTGCTGTATTTTTACATACAATCTGGATCCTCCACAGGCATTTATTGAACTGGCAGAAAAATATAGTTGTCCAATTCTTCAGACCAGTCATCCTTCAACCGATTTTTCAAACCGAATCAGCCGAGCTTTCTCTAATGTTTTTGCTCCAAAAAGAACAATGCATGGGGTTTTAGTAGAAGTTTACGGTATTGGTATTCTTTTAACAGGACATTCTGGCGTTGGTAAATCAGAAACCGCTCTTGAATTAGTAGAACGCGGTCATCGTCTTGTTGCTGATGATATTATTGAAATTAGATGTGTAAATGGTAATACTCTTCTTGGTCGTGGTGCAAACTCTACAATCAGTCACCATATGGAAATCCGCGGTCTTGGTATTATTAATATTTCCCAGCTTTATGGTGTTGGTGCAATTCGTAACCAGAAAGAGGTTCAGCTTGTTGTTAAACTTGAAGACTGGGATTCTTCAAAAACTTACGACCGTCTTGGAACAGAACAGAATTATCAGGAAATTCTTGGTGTAAAGATTCCTCTTATTACTATTCCTGTTAAGCCTGGTCGTAACTTGCCAATCATTCTTGAAGCAGCTTCAATGAATGAACGATTAAAGGATATGGGTTACAACTCCGCAAAAGACTTTAATCAGAATGTCCTTAAATGGATCGAAAAAGGAAATGCTGTTGCCAATTATTATGGTAACGACGATTCGTATTAATAAATTTAGAAGGAAAACACTATGGTTGAAAAAATTCTTACTGTTCAGAACAGAGCTGGTATTCATGCCCGTCCAGCTGCAATTATTGCACAGACAGCTAACAAATTCGAAAGTGAAGTAACACTTTCTCGAGACGAAGCTTCTGTAAACGCAAAATCGATTATGGGTGTAATTGCTATGGGTGCTGGTTATGATACAACTATGACATTAACCGTTGAAGGCCCAGATGAATCTGAAGCTGCTGCTGCCATTGAAGAATTGTTCAACAGCAAATTCGAAGAAGAATAATTTCTACATCCTTAAAAAACATATTTTAACAGGACGCTTTTATGAAACAGATTACAGATAGACAGAAAGAAGTATTAACTTTTATTTCAAACTTTACAGAAGATAATTCTTTTCCTCCAACAGTTCGCGAAATCAGTGAACATTTTGATATTTCCTTGAGAGCTGTTCAGGATCATATTACTGCATTGCAGAAAAAGGGTTTTCTTTCACAGTGTCAGAAGCGTTCTCGTTCTTTCCGTGTTTTATCAGATGTTCGTGAAAAGGAACCAAAGCTTTTTGTTGGAAAAGTTCCTCTTCTCGGAACCGTTGCTGCAGGAAAACCTCTTCTTTCAGAAGAAAATCTTGACGGCTATGTAAATCTTACAGAACCATTTGTTCGTCCAGGAAAAAGCTATTTTGCATTAAGAGTTCGTGGTCAGAGTATGATTAATGCTGGTATTCTTGATGGAGACCTTGCTGTAGTTGAACAGTCTAATTCAGCTGTTGATGGTCAGATTATTGTTGCAGTTATTGATGATGCTATTACCTTAAAAAGATATTACAAAGAAGCTACACGAGTTAGACTTCAGCCAGAAAATCCTGATTTCCAGGCAATTTATTGTCAGGATGTAAGAATTGTAGGTATTCTTTCTAATATTGTTCGTACATACTAATTTATAAAAATGAAAGCACCTGTTTACTTATACACTGGCCCGGAATTTGGACAACGCAACGATGCAGTTGATGTCATAAAAGCGTCTCTTAAAAAATCATTAGGGCAGATTGACGAACATCTTTTCTATCTTCAGGAAACTCCTTTTAGTGAAGTAATGACTATTCTTCAAAGTGGAACATTATTTGCAGATGGAGTATGTGTTGTTTGCAAAGGTGCAGAATTATTAAAAAAGAAAGAGGAGCTTGAAATCCTTGAAAAATGGGTAAAAGAAGCTTCTTCAACTGCAGTTTTGATTTTAGTCTCTGACGAAATTTCTGTAGATGCCAAATTGGACAAAATAGTTCCAGCTGAAAATAAAAAGAAATTCTGGGAAATGTATGAATCGGATAAACTTCCCTGGGTCCTTAATTTCTTCTCAAAAAATGGCTATCGTATCGAAAATGATGCAGCAGAATTAATTCTGGACATGGTAGAAAATAATACTCTTGCCCTTAAAAATGAATGCAGCCGTTTTTTTGTCTGTTATCCAAAAGATCATTTTATAACTGCAGATGATGTCAGTCAGATTTTAGTTCACAACAGGGAAGAAAATCCTTTTACACTTTTTGATGCTATTTCCGACACTTCTTCATCCGCCCAAAAGCGTTTTGAAGACGGGGTAAATATTCTTCAGAAAATCAGGCTATCCAAAGATAATAAATCTGCAAAACTTATAGCAGCTTTATCTTCTTGTTTTAGAAAACTTGTTTTGTGGCACAATATAAACGGTGCTTACGCAGATGAATTAACCCTCAAACAGAATGGCTTTGCCAGTAAGCCAATGAGAGCTCAGTATAGAAATGCGGCAAGAATCTGGACAATGGGACAGGCAACTGCGATTCTGGCAGTGCTTGCTTCTACCGATATGGAAATTCGTTCAGGTGGTTCTATGTTAGAAGATGTTCTGCTGCAAAAAATGCTTTACGAAATCGTAGTAAAAAAAGGTGCTTCTCTTTCTGCAGCAGAATATTAAAACTTATTGAATATTTTCTATATCAATATCGTTTAATAAATTTTTAAGAGCAATCAATTCTTCCTTTGTAAAAGTTGCTCCTTTTCCCATTTTCTGATGATCTGGTGACCAGCTTCTAATATCAAACTTTGCAGGTCTGCCACCCCAGGAAACAAGATTTAATTCCAATGACCATCCACCTTTGCCTTCTGCAATAGTTCCAACATTTTTTTCAAGTGAAAAAGAAAAATCATCTGCCATATAAGCCTCCAATAACAAGAGTTACTTTAATTTTAAGATAAAAACCGAAATTTGCACGAAAAAAGTGCTTTTTAACTTAAAATTCGCTCGGATTAACATATTCCTAAATAAATTATCGTTGTAAGATTTGACTTTATACAGTAAAATGTAAGGTATTCTATAGAGTGAGGACTACTATGAAAAAATTTGTTCTTAGCATACTTTCAGTTTTATGTATTTTGTCCTTTGTCGCTTGTGGTAAAGATAAAGTACCTACCGATGACGATGGACCGGAGATTGAAGCCCCTGTAGTTGTAGAGGCAGACAACACAGCTGCATTAGCTGCATTGGAAAATGCTCGTAAAGCAGCAATCGAATCTGGAGCAGAAACTAAAGCTCCTGAACAGTTAGAAGCAATTGACAGCTTATATGCAGCAATTAAAGAAAAAGCAGACCAGAAAGTTGATGTTTCAAGCGAAAGTCAGCAGGTTTCAGAACTTTATTTAGCTCTTTCAGCATATATCAATGCAAAAGAAACTAAAGAAAAGGTTGAAAAAACAGAAAAATTCAGCCTTGCACAGAAAGTTTATGACGAAGGTTGTGTAGCTCTTTCTGATGTTGAAGCATTATATGATAATCCAGAAGCAACAAGTGCACAGCTCTTAGAAAGAGCAACAAAAGCAGAAGCTTGTTTCAATTCTGTATGGCTCGTAATTCAGAGACAGGCTGCTCGTGATGAACGCGCTGCTGCTTTGGAAACACAGAAAAACTGTAACCTTGTAAAAGCTCAGGTTTCAATGAAAGAAAAATACAATCAGGCAGTTGATTTGTTCCGCAAAGGTGACTCATTGTATTCTGCTCAGAAACCATCTGATGCTTATGACAGCTATAAAGCAGCAAACGAAATGTTTGATGTAATTTATAAAGAAGTTTCAGAAAAACGTGCTGCTGCATTAAAAGCAATTGAAGATGCTAAAAATGCTGTAGCAGATTCTTCAAATTATGCTGAAACTGCTGATGCTGAAAATCCAATTACAGCTCCTGTAGAAGGAATTGAATCTGAAGATGCTGTTCTTCTCGAAGAAGATACATACGAAAATCCAGAAGATTCAGAAGTTGAATTGTCAGAAAATGTGGATGATCCTCTTCAGAAAAAAGTTGAAGAAGTTGGTTCTGCTATCGAAGAAAGTGTAAAAAACACATGGAGTGAAAAATAATGAAAAAAGTATTTTCAGTTTTATTAGTTGCACTTTTTGCTGGTTCATTATTTGCAGCTAACTTAAGTTACAAAAACAACACTTATCAGAAGCTTGCTAATGAATATACAGCAAAAGCTGAAAAAGCTATGGATGCAGGTCAGTATGAAGATGCTATCGAATACTCTAAAAAAGCTGCAGAAAATGCTGAACTTTCAAAAGCATACATTGCTATGATGATGGCTAAAACAGATGCAGATGACAATTTGACTCTTGCTCGCAACAAGCTTGCTTGGGCAGAAAAAATTGATGCTGAACACATGTTCCCAATGGCATATACAGCTGCAAAAGAAAATCTCGAAGCTGCTGAAAATGCATATGCTTCAGAAGATTGGGCAAAAGCTTCAGAATTTGCAAAACTTTCAATTGCATCTTTGGATGGCGTAAGAGAAATTATTCCTCTTCCAGAAATCTACATTGTTCGCCCATGGGCAGAAACAAAAGACTGTTACTGGAACATTTCAGGACGCCCTTATATTTATAACAACCCATTACTCTGGGAAAATCTTTATCAGGCTAACAAACAGAACATGCCAAGACCAAATGATCCTAACTTGATCCACCCTGGTATGAAGATGAAGATTCCAAGTTTAACTGGTGAATACCGTTCAGGTACATACGATCCTAAGAAATCATACGAACCATACGGTTCATACTAATCTTAAGGGTTAAACGAAAAAGACTGTCGAAAGACAGTCTTTTTTTTTCAATTTTATTTTCTTTTGTGCTTCATATACATGAACATTGCAGAACACATCAAACCGTGGAAGAACTCCTCGGTCCCCGCCAGATCTATTACTTCATCTACCGGCAGTTCCAGACAGTTTATCATTTCATCGTGATCCAGGTGCTGCACTCCAGTTGGCACTAAGTCTTCTGCCAGATAAATATGAATATGATTTGAAAACAGGGCAGGGTTTGGATTCATTTCTCCAAGTTTAATTAATTTTCCAGCTTTATAGCCTGTTTCTTCTTCAAGTTCCCGCGCAGCTGCTTTTTCAGGAGCTTCTCCTGCGTCTATAACTCCCCCTGGAAACTCAATATCAAGTTTATCTTCACCATGTCGGAATTGTTTTACTAATATAAACTTTCCATTGTGTTCAGGAATTGTAAAAACCCAGTCTCGTGCATTTAAGATAATATAATCACCTTCAATTCCTGTTGTGGAAGTGTTGTGTCTGGAAATTGTATCAAAAACTACAGTTGAAAGCAGTTTTGTTTCTTTTCCTTTCTGCCATATAAGCTTTTCATCTTCTTTTGTAAAATAGCTTTTCATAATTCCTCTAAAATTTTGACAGATTCAAAATCTCGATTTATTATTAAATATCAAATCTTTAATGTCAATTATCTGGAGGTTTCTATGGCTATTATTACTCTTTCAAGACAGGTCGGAGCTAGAGGTGATGAAGTTGCTCGAGAAATTGAAGCTCTTACAAACTATAAATTCATTACCAGACAGGATGTCGAAAATAGAATTGTAGAGTTAGGTTTCAACGAAGCTAAAATGCCTAAATATGATGAACGAAATCCAGGTTTCTTTGCTTCTCTTGCAAAAGACAGAGATTTGTATATAAATCTGACCCATTATGCAATGTTAGAAGCTGCTTCTAATAATAACTGTATTTTCATTGGAAGAGGAAGCTTTGCTTTATTCAAACCTTTCAAAAACAATGTTTCTGTACGAATTGTTGCAGATGAAAAAACTCGTATGAACCGCCTTATGGATGAAAAAAACTGGAATGAAAAACAAGCTCTTCAGCGTATTTCCGAAAGTGACACAAACCGTACAGGCTTTCATAAAAACTTCTACAATGTAGATGTAAACAATCCCGAAAACTATCATCTGGTTGTTAATACAGGCCTTTTATCTGATAAAGAAGCTGCAACCTTTGCCTGCAACCTGATTCAGAAAATTACTCCACAGGACGAAACTGAAGGAATTAAAGATATTCAGCTTATGGTAAAAATTCAGGGAGTATTAAATAAAATCCTTCAGGAAACAAACATTCATATTGAATTCCTTCATGCCAACACCGAAGGAAACGATATCGTTGTTTATGGAGTTACCGATTCTTGTGCACTTGTAGAAAAGGTTCTTGCTATTTTCAGACAGGAAATTCCTGAACACAATGTTCGTTCTTCAATCAGTTTGATTCAGTCGTTCAAGACATTCCAATAGTAGTGCTGTAAAAAGTTGAATTACCTTGACTTTTAACGGTTTAATTGTGATACTTTAAATATGAAACTTTCTAACAAATTTACATTAACTAGAATTGTTATTGCACCTATATATTTACTTTTGTATTTTATTCCAATCTGGCTTTCTAATTTCTTTACTGGAGCGTGGGTTGATGTTCTTGCAAAAGTTTCTGTTTGTATTGCAATTCCATTATTAATCTATGGAGAATTCACAGACTTTTTAGACGGATATTATGCCCGCAAACGAAACGAAGTAAGTGATTTTGGTAAACTTTTTGATCCATTTGCAGATGTTTTCCTTCACCTTTCTTCATTTGTTTGTTACATGTCATCTTATGGTTCACAGGGTGGTTATTTAATTCCTGCTTTGTTCATTCTTTTGATGTGGCGTGAATTCGGACAGAACTTCCTGCGAATGGTTGCTGCTAAACAGGGAATTGCAATTGGAGCAAGAAAGGGTGGAAAGGTTAAAACTGTAGTTTACATCATTACAAGTTTCTATATGCTTTTCCTGGAAACTCTGGTTCGATTTGGAGCTGTTCCTCCATTCTTCTTTGCCCTTAAGATTGCAGGTTATGTATTGTTTGCAATCTGTATTATTTTGAGTTATTCATCTTTTATCGATTATTTAATTCATTTCGGTAAAAGCTTAAAACAGTAAAAAAAAGGCTGCCTTGAAGGTTCATTGAATCCCAAGACAGCCTCATTTATTTATGCAACAATTGCAATTTTTCTAGGCATTTCTTCTTCTTTTTTCTGCATTGAAACAGTCAGCACTCCATTCTTGAAGTTTGCATTAATTGATTCCAGATCAACATTTTTTGGCAGATAGAAGCTTCTTTCAAACTTGCGGCAGCTTCTTTCGCGAAGAATATATTTTCCTGCTTCTTCAGTTTTTTCAGCTTTATCTTTTTTCTCTTCAACAGAAGAAATCTTTAATTTATCCTGATCTAATTCGATATTAACATCTTTTTCGCAGCGGCCAGGAAGTTCCATCTGGATTTCGTATCCGTTTTTGTTTTCCAGAACATCTACGCGAGGTGAACTAACTGCACTTGTGTAAAATTCAGGAGCATTGCCACCCAAAACATCATTAACCAAAGAATTGAAAATTGAAAGTTCGTTCATAATAAAAACCTCTTTTAGTAAAAAATTATTTGTACTTACTGTACACTTAATATTTAGCAAGTTTCGTGCCAACTAAAAAAAATTTTAAAAAATGTGCCAGTTTTTACTAAAAACGGGTGTTCCGCACTTCCCTGACGGTCAGTCTCCTCGCTTTGCTGCGGTGACCAGGGTGCTGCATACCCGGGCAGGTTTTATCTAAACAATCAAAAAGAAACTAAAAATGTAAGATTTTAGAAGTTATTGTGTCAAAGTGACACAGATTTTGGTTTATTTGAAAAGTTTTGTTACCAAAGCTTTAATATTCGATACTTTATTATCTCCGTCACTATCATCTGGAGTGATAATATTCTTAAAACCAAGATTTTTTGCAGTATTTACTCTTTGTTTTGCTTTAGTGACAGGACGAATTTCCCCAGCAAGACTTAATTCTCCAAATACAGCTGTATCTGAAGGAATTGCCAGATCAGTTCTTGCTGAATATAAAGCGGCTGCAATTGCTGCATCAATAGAACTTTCTGACAAACGAACTCCACCAGCAACATTTACATAAATATCCTGATCAACAAATTTAAGGCCACAGCGTTTTTCAATAACTGCTGCAATTCTTGCAACCCGGCCATTATCAATTTTTTCGCTGTAAACTCTTGTTACACTTGCTTTAGCAGGAACTGTCAAAGCCTGTATTTCTACAAGGAAAACTCTTGTCCCCTCAAATACAGGAGTACAAACAACACCTGCCGGCTGATTTTCTTTTCGTTTTGTCAGGAATAGGGAAGAGGGATCCTGAACGGGAATAAGTCCTTTTTCTGTCATGCTGAAAATACCAAGTTCATCAACGGAACCAAAACGGTTTTTCTGTGCATGCAAAAATCTTATATCATCATTGTTTCGTTCAAAAGAAATAACTGTATCAACCATGTGTTCCATTGATTTTGGTCCAGCAATAGTACCTTCTTTTGTAACATGAGCTGTCATTATCAAAACAGAATCTCTTTCCTTTACCCAGGAAATAAATTCATTTGCACAATATTTCAACTGATTTACAGTTCCCGGTATAAGACCTGCTTCTGCGGAATAAATTGTCTGAATGGAATCAATAATTACTAAATCAGGATTAATTGAATCCAATGCATCTAAAGTGTCTTCCAGGCGGCTTGTGCAAAGCAGCTGGATTCCGCTGCAATTAACTCCAAGTCTGTCTGCTCTGTCTTTAATTTGTGCTGCAGATTCTTCACCGCTTACATAAAGGATTTTTCCCTGGTTGCCAAGAGTTGCAGCAGCACTAGCTACAGTTTGCAAAAGGAGAGTTGATTTTCCAATTCCAGGTTCTCCTCCTAAAAGAATTGCAGAACGCTTTGTTGCTCCTCCGCCTAAAACCCTGTCAAATTCAGAGATTCCTGTTGAAATTCGAACATTCTTCTGGGCTTCAACCGAGGCTAATGAAACTGGTTTTGATTTTTCGACCTGAGCAGAACCATGACTTGCTGGACTTACGCGATTAATATCAATAATAGTTTCTTCAAGAGTATTCCATTCGCCACAACTAGGACATCTTCCTAACCATCTTACCTGAGAATATCCGCAGGAAGAACATTTATAGATAATTGAACCGCTTTTTTTAGCCATTGTTGCTCCCGTTTGAGTTTTAATTCTGCTGAGTAACTACTGTGCCTGCAGGAACCGATTCTGTAACCCAGGTGTTACCACCAATAGTACAGCCTTTACCAATTATGGTTTTTCCACCAAGAATTGTAGCTCCTGCATAAATTGTAACATTGTCTTCGATAGTTGGATGTCGTTTTTTATCCTTAAGTTCTTTTTTTACACTTAAAGCACCTAATGTTACACCCTGATAGATTTTTACATTATTTCCGATTATACAGGTTTCACCAATTACAACACCGGTTCCGTGATCAATAAAAAAAGAATCTCCGATTGTTGCTCCGGGATGAATATCAATTCCTGTTTTTCCGTGAACATGCTCGCTCATGATTCGTGGAATAATTGGAACTCCATTCTTGAACAGGAAATTTGCAATTCTGTGAACTACAATTGCTTCTAAACCCGGGTAAGAAAGAATTACTTCTTCGTTGCTTTTTGCAGCAGGGTCTCCATTAAAAGCTGCGATTGTATCCAGCTGGATTCTTCTGCGGATTTCAGGGATTGATTCAATCAAAGCAATTGAAGTCTGTTCTGCCAGTTTAAAGCAGTGGGACTGAGGAACATGAGTTTCGTCCTGAGATGAATTTGTAATTGTATAAATTAATGCCTTTTGAATTTCTTTTGTAAGTTTACAGATAATATTATTAACTTTCTGACCAGTAACATAACGGATATTTGAAGGATCAATATCTTCTGCTGCTCTAAAACCTGGGAAGATTAAAGATTGAATATCCGAAAGAATTGAAACAACATTCTGGCGGTTTGGAAAGTTTTCTTCGTTATTACGGTTTACAAGTCCGTATTCTTCGTAAGAATCTAAAATATCATTGACTAATTTATCGATCTGCATATTTCCTCTATAAGAAGATTATCATTTTATGTGTAATATTTAAATATAAATAAGTAAATTTGTGAAAATTCTTTGTGAATTTATTGACATTAACGCCATCTTAAATTATATTTCTAAAACGCACGTTTTCTAAAAAGTGTAGTTAACTGTATGCCCATGTAGCTCAGTTGGTAGAGCACCACATCGGTAATGTGGAGGTCTGCAGTTCGATTCTGCACATGGGCTTATAAGCCTGGTTTTAGAAAACAGACATTTATTTATAACTAGAATTAATTTAGGAGTATAAATATGGGAAGCAAGAAAAAGGGTGCTGTAGAAATTATTGCATTACAGTGTACAGAATGTAAGAGAAAGAACTATACAACTTACAAAAATCGTAAAAACATTACTGGTAAGTTGGAAAAGAATAAGTATTGTCCTTTCTGCAAAAAAAGTATCTTGCACAAAGAATGTAAAGCAAAATAATTTAATATTTGCTTGAAAATTATTTAATTTTGTATTTTAATCATTTGTGTATTCAAATGGTTTGAATATATAGGGCAGTAGTTCAGCTGGTAGAGCAGCGGTCTCCAAAACCGCCTGTCGTGGGTTCAAATCCTGCCTGCCCTGATTTTTTTCTAAATCTAATCAATAAGGATTAAGTTTATGGCTAAAGTATTTCAGTTTTTCAAAGAAAGTAAAGCAGAATTAAAGAAGGTTGTATGGCCTACAAAAGATGATGTTTTTTCTTCTATCAAAGTTGTAATCATCTCAACAGTAATTATTGCTGTTTTGCTTGGTCTTCTCGACTTTGGTTTTACTGAAGCATTTAGAGCTTTGATGAACTTACAGTTCTAATTTTAGCTTTGGTTTACTTATCTTATATATCTGATTAAGTTTGAAAGTGGGAGCAGGAGTTAAGTTTGTCTTAAACCTGCTCTATTTGTTGAAATAAAGGAAAGGTTCTAATCTATGGCAAGACATTGGTATGTTCTTCACACTTATACAGGTTACGAAAAGAAAATCGAAAGAGCAATTCGTGCTCTTATCGACGAAGAAAAAATCAGTAAAGATGTTATTTTTGATGTAAAAGTTCCTGAAGAAGAAATCAAAGAAGTTAAAGATGGTAAAGAAAAAATTCGTAAAGAAATGTTCTTGCCAGGTTATGTAATGCTTGAAATGGATCTTCCAGAATTAGGTTGGAAAGACACTTGTGCTTTGTTGTATAAGATTCAGGGTGTTACAGGTTTTGTTGGTAATATCAGCAGATCAAACCGTCCATTCCCAATTAAAACTGAAGAAGCAAAAAATATGTTGATGAAATGTGGTGCTATCAAAGGTGAAAAACAGGTTCGTGTTAAACAGTCCTTTGATATTGGTGACCGCGTTAAAATCAATGACGGTGCTTTCGCAACATTCGAAGGTGTCGTAAAAGAAATTAATAACGAAAAAGAAAAACTTACTGTTGAAGTTCAGATTTTTGGACGTCCAACACCTGTAGAATTGACTTTCTTACAGGCAGAAAAACTCCAGTAGTTTTTACAGAAGTTTTAGATCTTTGGCAAAATCAGGCGTATGTGTCCCAAACGCATACGGTTAATCCTGTTTTTGGGAGAGGTGCAGGTCCGTTGGACAAAGGCATCTCGTTAGAAAGACACTTTTAGTGCTTTCACACCAATTTTAGGAGAAATAAAAAATGGCTACAAAAAAAGTTTCAGCTGTTATTAAATTGCAGTGTCCTGCAGGAGCAGCAACTCCAGCCCCTCCAATCGGTCCAGCTCTCGGACCTCACGG
>JAZQOB010000092.1:0-2460 GCA_045627625.1 Treponema sp. | reverse complement strand
AGTTTCGTTCAATCCTTTTGTTTTTACTTTTTCTTCAAGTTTCTTCAAAAGTTTTTCGCCATAAGTCGCCCTGTCTTTTCCGTTTTGCTCATATTCAACAATATAAAATCCAATCAAAAAATTTCTGATTGTGGCAAAGCGATTTATAGCCTTGACCGCAGAAGAGTAGGCAATTGAATGCAAATCTTTAACACAGACAGAAAGTTCATCAAAAGAGAGTATTTCTTTTTTCTCGAGTTTTTTTGAGATTTCTTGTAATTTACCTTCTTTCCAATCTTCCATAATTTTCAATTCTCCATTTTCCATTATCAATTCTCACCTGTCATTTACTCAACTTTTCAACTTCATTTTTCAGCCATTGGGTCAGTTTTTCTGGTTCTGGAAGATTCAATTTATATTTTTGTACAAAAAGATTTTCGTCAATTCCGCTGCTGGCATATTCAACAAGTTCTTTTCCAGCTTCCGTACACATTAAAATTCCCACTGGTGGATTATCATCTTTCTGCATCACATTTTTCTTGTAATACGAAAGATAAAGGTTCATCTGGGCTATGTCGTCGTACTTTATTTTTGATGCTTTCAAATCAACTAAAACATGACATTTCAATATTCTATGATAGAAAACCAAATCGCAGAAAAAATAATCATCATCAACTACAATTCGTTTTTGTCGGGCTTCAAAACAAAATCCAGTTCCCAGTTCCAGCAAAAATTCTTCAAGATGATTCATCAAGGCATTTTCCAAATCAGATTCATCTACAACTTCACTGTCCTTTAAGCCCAGGAATTCATAAACATAAGGAGTTTTAATAACATCCTGCAAATCCATTTTCTGTGTTTTTGACTGAACTACAAGGCTCATTTTTTCTGGATTCGTACTGATTGCAGAACGCTCAAAATAATTTGTGTCAATTTGCCGCTTCAATTCTCGGACGGTCCAAACACCTTTTATGGTTTCAAGTTCATAAAAAGTTCTTGCAATTGGATTTTCAACACCCATTATCAAAGTAAAATGAGAATAAGAAATATTTTTGAATAACAATTCGGAAGGAATAGAAATATCTTCATTATTCTGAATTGTGCAAACACTGTTTGCACAATCTTTTTTTAATTCAGATTTTTCCTCAATAAGATTTAAACTTGTATTCGCAATTAAAAATTCTTCAGACCTGAATTCTTCCAGAACATAATTTTTTATCGGACTTTCAAGAAGCTTAAATTCCAAATAGAATTGCTTATACAGCTGCAGATTTCTATACGATAAAGATTTTTTGTTCAGCCTGTCTGCCAGTTTTCTTATTACTTTTTCACCATATTCAGCTCTGTCTTTACCATTCTGTTCGTAATTTACAATATAATAACCAATGAGCCAGTTTCTTGCTGTGATATTTCGATTTATAGCTTTTGCTGTATCTTCCTCAAAAACTTTGTTGAGACTCAATAAAGTATCAGAAAGATTTTCAAAATTAAGTTCAGGCATTTTTGCAACTCTCCAATTTCTTTCTTAACATTTTCCAAACTTTGTTCGGAACATCATAAGCTCATAAGATGCTGAAACAAGTTCAGCATGACGTGTGCTTTGTCGTTTTTCTACGGTTTCGCAGGGGCTCAACCGAGACTCGCTAAAATCGCTGCGTCACTCGCGATTTTTCGGCTTTCAGCCGTCGCTCCCTACTTGCGAGCTTGTACGCGTTAGGCTATGGAGCCCCTTTAGTTGCCAGCTTGCTGGCAATGAGCGTTAGCGAAGGGCGGAACAGCCGACGGTAAATAGAAAATGCGTTAAGAAAAATTGCGAAAACTTGGAGCAATTTTTTAGCATTTACTATTTGCCGGAACGCCCTAAATCTTCCACCCAATTCCTTCCAGATTTTTCTTTATCTGTTCTTCAAACTCGTGGCTCTTGGTAAACATCTGGCCAAGTTCACTGGTGAGGCGTTTCATTTTTTCGTCAAAGGGTTCGTCGTCCTCGGCTTTTTCTTCTATACCTACATAACGGCCTGGGGTAAGAATGTAGTCCTGCTTGGCAATGTCTTGGGTTTTGACTGTGGCGCAGAAACCTTTTACATCTTCCAAAGTTCCGTTCTGGAAAGCGGTGAAGGTGTCGGCAAGGCGGTTTATATCTTCGTCGGTAAAGTCGCGGTGCTTGCGGTCTACCATGTGGCCCATGTTGCGGGCATCAATGAACAATGTTTTTCCCGGCTGCTTTTTGTTACGGCTGATGAACCACAAAGTTACTGGAATTGTTACGCTGTAAAAAAGCTGGGTTGGCATGGCAACAATTCCTTCTATTAAATCGGCTTCGATTATCTTTTTGCGGATTTCGCCTTCGCCGCTGGTCTGGGTGCTTAGGGCTCCGTTGGCAAGTACAAGACCGATTTTTCCGTTTGGGGCTAAGTGATAGATCATGTGCTGGATCCATGCGTAGTTGGCGTTTCCGCTTGGTGGAAGTCCGTATACCCA
>JAZQOB010000091.1:0-1553 GCA_045627625.1 Treponema sp. | reverse complement strand
CATTATTTACCTCCGCAGCAGCATTCAGACTTACCTTCTGAAGCAGGTTCGGAATGGCCAAGTCTGTCTTTATAACAGGTGATTGAATCAAAATAAGTTTTGAATTCCTTAAACATGCAGCAGCTTATAGAATAGTAAGTCCACTTCCCTTCTTTGCGGCACGATACCAGTCCTGTCTCCGAAAGGATTTTCATATGATGTGAAAGAGTTGGCTGAGTAATCTGAAAAGCTTCCAGTAATTCACAGGCACACTGTTCCCCGTCTGTAAGCAGTTTTATGATTTTAAGACGATTAGGATCCCCTAAAGCTTTGCAAAGTTCACTGATTTTTTCTTCTGTCATAATCACCTCATATAGATAACTATCTATATATTTAATATAATTAACACATAGATAATTGTCAATATGAAAATTTTGTAGATACTTCATAGTAAAACAGATTTGAAAAACAAATTTCAATATTTAAATCAATTGTTATTGATGGGGATAAAACTAAGCAACAACTATTTCAGAAGTATTATATTCGAAGCTGTTTTCAAACATGTAATCAGGTGAACAATCAATTTGTCCATTATCCCAAGTTACAATTCCGAATTCTAATTTTGGATTCTCATATATTTCAGGCCGTTTTAACGGTTCAAATACTTCCCCTTCTAAAACTGTTGAATCAAAAAGGCGAATTTGATTATTAGAAAACTTAATTAAATATACACCACTATACATATGCTTGATTTCTAGTACTGTAAGCATAGGTTCTGGGTTATCTGAATATACTATTCCGTTTTCTTCATGCATAATGCACCCCTTATTAATCAATTTTATCAAAGTGTTTATTCTGAACGGCTAAATTCCAGGCCGCATAAGTTTTTTCCTCATTCTGATTTAACCATTCTTGTCAATTATAGCACATTTATCAATCAAATTGTTCGTATTTCAGCGGTTCATAGGCACAGAAGAAATCAATTCCTTTAAGCAGCATAATGACTTTTTCAAGTTTGATTTATTTTGCCTGCTCAACAGTATCGGGCCAGGGCCACCTGCCCTGACTGTTATAAGCTCTTTGCGGTCTATTCCGACTGTTATCTGATGTTTCGATGCATGGGGAATATCATGTTCTACAAATTCTGATGCCTGGAAAATGTCATTGTATTCAGAATCAGGATGTTGAGATCTGAACATCTTTTCTTGAATCCAGGATTTAAGTGCCTCCGGCTGGATGCTGTGCATTTTTGAAAAGTCATCAATATTCATTTTAGAAACTGCAAATTCATTTATCAATCTTCTTTGGCCAGGCCGCATATTCTCCGCAGATAATTGGTGCGTTGAGTTTTCCCTTAAAGCTCAAAAGATTTTCAAATACTTCTGAAAGAATTTGAGAATCTCTTTCATCATTCCAGTATGGAGTTTCATTTTTATTTGAACCATCAGGATTTTGTGGCCAGCAGAAGCTTTGTGGATCATAATTGTGGAATTCAAAAATCAAATGTTTTTCTGCGGAATCGACAGGCATCTCAAATTGTTCCATGGCAATTTTACTGCTCTTTCCTGCTGGTC
>JAZQOB010000090.1:0-1986 GCA_045627625.1 Treponema sp. | reverse complement strand
AACATTGTTTTTCTTGAGCTTGGGGTTGGAGGGAATACTCCGGGAATTATTAAGTATCCTTTCTGGCAGATGACTTATGCAAATCCAAAAGCAAGGTACATCTGCATAAACAAAGGTGAAGCTGTGGTACCACAGGAAATTAAAAAGCAGAGTATTTGTGTAAATGATGATATTTACGAGGTTTTAAATTCAATATGACACAGGAAGAACGACGACTTTATTTAATAAAAGAACTTCTGAAAGAAGGAAATTACGATTACAAGATTCCCCAGGATGAAGCAGGTCAAAGAGATTTGCTTCGGTCACTGATGAATGTGAGGGATCCTCTTCCTGCGAGTGAAGAATTTTTGAAAATTCAGGATGAATATTTACAGCAATGCAATGAAGAAAGAGGAATCACACAGCTTTCGGATTTGACTCCTATAAATAATTCCGTATTCCTAACTTCTAATTCCTCATTGTACTTATGGCAGGGGGATATTACAACTTTGAAGGTGGATGCAATTGTAAATGCAGCAAATGCTCAGCTGCTTGGCTGTTTTTCTCCGCTGCATGCCTGTATTGATAACTGCATTCACACTTTTGCAGGCATTCAGCTGCGGCTTGCCTGTAACGATTTAATGAAAAAGCAGGGATACCTGGAAGGAACAGGACTTTGCAAAATCACGCCGGCTTTTAATCTTCCTTCTAAATATGTGCTTCATACAGTTGGACCAATAATAAGAACTATGGTAGGGGCAAGGGATAAAGTGCTTCTTTTTAACTGCTATAAAAGCTGTTTGCAGACTGCAGCAGAAAATAGCCTTGAATCTGTGGCGTTCTGTTGTATTTCTACCGGAGTTTTCAGATTTCCTGCAGAACTGGCAGCTGATATTGCGGTTGAAACTGTAGTGAAATGGCTTGATGATAATGCAAGCTCCTCTGTAAAAAAGGTTGTTTTCAATGTATTTGGAAACAAGGATCTGGAGATTTACAGGAAAATACTCAAGCAGGAACTGAAAAAATGATCATACAAACTGGCATGCGAACTGACATTCCAGCATTTTACTCACAATGGCTTTTAAACCGACTGAAAGCGGGTTATGTAATGGTTCGAAATCCATATTATCCAGGTTCTGTGTCCCGCTATGATTTAAATCCGGAAGTGGTTGATTTAATAACCTTCTGTACAAAAAATCCTTTGCCCGTTCTGCGAAATGGGGAACTTATGGAGCAGCTTAAAAAATACAGTCAGTGGTGGTTTGTAACGCTTACTCCTTATGGAAAAGAAATAGAACCTTATGTTCCGCAAAAAGCTGATGTGGCTGAGGGAATAATTGAACTGGGAAAACTACTTGGCCCGGAAAGTGTAGGCTGGCGATATGATCCTGTTTTTATTTCAGAAAAATATACTGTGGAATATCACTTAAAGGCTTTTGAGAATATTGCTAAAAGAATTTGCGGCTATACAAAAATTGCGGTTATCAGTTTTATTGATTTATATCCCAAAGTAAAACGTAATTTTCCTGAAGCAAAGGAAGTTTCCCAAGAGGAACGTATTAAATTAGGGAAGGCTTTTGTGGAAATTGCAGCTAAATATGGAATGACTTTACGTCCTTGCGCAGAAGGTCAGGAACTTGCCCAGTTTGGAGCCGATTGTTCCGGTTGTCAGACAATAGAAGTTCTGGAAAATGCCAGCAGTAAAAAGTTTAAGGTACCAAAGAAAAATCCCGGTCGAAAAGCCTGTAACTGTTTTATGAATGGAGATATCGGTGCATACAATTCCTGTGGCCATTTGTGCCGCTACTGTTACGCAAATTCAAATCCACAGTTGGTGCTGGAGAATATGAAAAAGCATAATCCACTGTCGCCGCTTCTTATTGGAGAACTTAGTCCGGATGATAAAGTGTCTGCTTCAAAAGGGAAAAGCTGGGTTTTGGAGTAAGGACGGGTATTCACATAATATAAATTGATTTGAATAATATACTTCATACCAGACAATAGAAG
>JAZQOB010000089.1:0-23250 GCA_045627625.1 Treponema sp. | reverse complement strand
CAAAATCAAGGATATCAAGAGATTCACCAAGCTGAACATGATCTTTTGGTTCAAAATCAAATTTACGAGGAGTTCCAACAACTTTTACTTCAAGATTTTCTGTATCGAGTTTTCCAACTGGACATTTTGGATGTACCATATTAGGAATCTGGCGAGCAGCTTCTTCAAGTTTTTCTTCGCATTCTTTTGTTTCAGCTTCAACTGCAGCAATTTCTTCTTTAATTGTTTTTCCTGCTGCAATCAATTCCTGACGCTTGTCATTATCAAGCTTCTGTTTCATGGCTGCTGCATTTTCGTTTCTTTTCTGCTGAAGTCCCTGAAGTTTTGTAACCAATTCAGTTCGTTTGTCATAAAGTTCTACAACGATATCTGCATCTGCCTGCATGTTTCTGTTAATGATATTCTGTTTTACTGCTTCCAGATTATCCTTAATATACTTATAGTCTAACATTTAATTAGCCCCCTTAGTTAAACCCATTTATATAATATATATTCACATTATCTTGCTTCAAGATAGAATCTTTTTAAGTAGATAATGCGTTTATTTGCTTTTTCCCACAGGTCGCTGGCTGGATAATTATCAATGACACTATTATAACAGCTGATAGCTTCCTTAATATTTTTAATCTGACTGTCTGCTTCCAAGATTTGTGCTTTAAGATATAAACCTTTATCTCGTTTCGAAATTGCAAAATCCAGGAATACATCAATAACTTTTAATGCATCTTCGTATTTTTTTTCTTCAAACAAAGCCTGTGCCTGTTTTAATAAATCATCACCGTCATAATCTTCAATGAGTGCAGGTTTTGAATCAGTAATAACAGTTTCAATATAGTCAGCTTTTTCTTCTTCTGTATCTTCTGGAGTATATTCAAAACTCTGTCTTTCACCAGTTTTAGGTTTTGCTAAATCTGGAATCTTTACATCTGGTTTTGCAAGTTTATCTGAACTTACAGCCGGTTTTACAGCTTTTTCAGGAACAATTTCTTTATAGTCAGGTGCATGTATTTCTGTAAAAGGAGAACCCTTTACATCATTTACAGTAACTTCAATATAATCGTCAATATAGTTTCCTGTGATGCTGTCGGTTTTATAAAAATGCTGAATCTGAGTTCCACTTTCTTTTGCTATAAGAGTGTAGGTTGTGGCATCAGTTTGTGCTTTTCTTCCTTTGCTTTCAAGATTGTTGTATTCATGATCTGAACCAAGATATATCCAACCTTTTCCAGGATATTCAACTACAAGAGTTTCACCTTTATTAAGGCTGATTTTTCTTGAAGGTTTAATTTCTGTTTTTGTATTTTCTTTTGCTACAGTTTCTGTTTTATCTTCAACAGTTTCTTTTTTTGCTTCAGGATAATTTGAAGAAGTTTCAGCTGGTTTTGTTCCAGTCTTTGCTGAAGTTCCTGTTGCAGCTGGTTTAGTAGGAATTACTGCCGGCTTATTTTCTGTTGGTGTTCCTGCAGAAGTTTTTGGTGCAGGGGAAGTTTTTGCTATAGTTTCAACTTCATCTTCCAAAGGTGTTCCCGAAGAAGTTGTAATTGATGTTTCAGAATAATCATTATAATCAGGACTTTCTGTTACAGTCTTTGAATTTGATACAGGAGTAGTGCTTGTACTTGTTTTAGTTACGGATTTTGGTGCAGGTGTTGTAGTTGTTGAAACAGGTGCAGAAGTTTTTGCAGTTGAAGATGTTACTGCAGCTGGTTTGTTTCCCAAACTTGCTGTTGAAGCTTTATTAGTTCCTGTTTGTGTTGAAGTAGAAGCAACAGGAGTTACTTCAGTTGCAATTTGAGTGTTAGAAGGCACAACTGTTGCCGGTGTATCTTCAACTTCATCAGTCAAATTTGTTTTTGTATTATTTTCAGCTGCTTTTACAACTGTCGCTTGAGGTACATATTCCAGGTCTCGTACTAAAGGTTCTTCAAAAGTTTCTGGTTCATCTTTTATTAAATCTTCGAGAGTTGCGTTTTTTGTATCTGATGTATCAGAAATCAGGGATTCTCTTAAAGCTTTAAGACTTAATTCTTCTTTTGTATCTTTTTCAGATGAGTTCTCTGGTGCTGTTACTTCAGTTGTGGAAGTTTCATTATCCTTATAATTATCTTTGTTTTTTGAAAAGAAATCTGTGAGACAAGAAGTAAATAAAAATAACTGTAAAAATAAAACTATAGTTAAGATTTTTTTCATGGAGCATTTCCCAAAATATCAGTAATAGTTTTGTCATTTGATTTACCAAGATTTTCTACATCTTTGAGTGTAGGAATTGTAAACCAATCATCAACTTCTTCTTCAGACCATTTTTCTTTTGCGGTTCTGGAGATAACATAATCCTGCTGAACTTCTGGTCCATTAGGAATAATCTGAGGCTCTGTAAGAATAATTTCTGTTTCTGGCTGTATTTTAATTTTTTTGCCATTTACAGAAACTAAGATGAGAAGAATAATCAGGAGAATAATAATCAGCAAAGATCCACCAATAATCACAAGTTTAGTTGGATTTTCTTTTGCGTAATTTTTAATTTTCTCAAAAAAATTTTTCATTCCCATAACTTACTATTAAGCCTTATTTCTTATTTTCCAGAATTGGATCAGTAATAGTTCCATCATCATTGTGAATTCGTTTTGGAGGACGCTCTGGCATTACAATACCATCTTCAACTGGAACATCTTCTTCTACAAAGTCACTGTTTTTATCAAGTGAAGATTTTTCTGCATTATTAGCCTTGAAATCTTCATCTTTTTTGATTGCAATAATTTTACTAACACCTGACTCTTCCATGGTGATACCAAGCATTGTACCAGCCCCTGTAACAGTCTTTTTGTTATGTGTAATTACGATGTACTGGCTGACACTGGCAAAACTTTCCAAAGCAGTAACAAAGCTTGAAACGTTTTTATCATCCAAAGCCGCATCAATTTCGTCCAAAAGACAGAATGGACTAGGGCGAACCTGATATGTTGCAAAGAGCAATGCAACTGCAGTCATAGTTTTTTCACCACCAGAAAGCAATGCAATATTTTCAAGTTTCTTTCCAGGTGGCTGAGCATAAATATCAATACCAGAGGTTAAAATATTAGCAGGATCTGCAAGTTTTAATTCTGCACGACCACCGGTAAATAATCGTCTGAACATATTGTGGAAATTCTTTTTAATCTGATTATAAGTTTCCAGGAATAATTCTGCAGATTTAGATTTAATTTCTTCAGATACACGAATAAGATTATCAAGACTCTTTTGTGTATCTTCGTAATTAATCTTCTGTCTTTCGTAGCGTTCACGAACTTCTTCAAATTCTTCTGGAGCCATTAAGTTTACACTACCTAATGCTGCAAAATCTTTCTTTGCTTCAGAAAGTTTTTCTCTTAAATCTGCGGCTGGAGTTGTAATCTTATACATTCTTTCTTCAAATTCCATAAGATCACGAGAATACTGATCCTGGAAATTCTGTTTAACATTTTTAATGTCATTTTCAGAAGAGTTGATTGAAAGAGTAAGGTTTTCGTACTGCTGCTGGTATTTGTTCTGTTCTTCTCGTTTTTTATCAAGAGTACCGCTTTTTCCTGAAACACTTTTGTTGCATTTTGCAATTTCATCATCAAGCTGTTTCATTTCTCCAGCAAGTTTAGTACCTCTGTATTCAATTTCAGCAAGTTCATCCTGAAGTTCTGAAATGCGTTCAACTAATTCTTCCGAAGCTTTTGTTTCTGCATAGAGTTCGTTTTCAGTTTCCTGCAAAGTAGCTTTTTCAGATGCCAGCTGACGATTCAACATACTTGCCTGACTCTGACAGGAATTAATCTGTTCCTGCATTTGAATTTCATTAATGCGAAGCTTCTGAAGTGTTTCTTTGTATTCAGTAATTTTTTTAGTCAAACCTGCATTTTCTGCATGGAGATTTGTAATCTGCTGATTAAGTTTTTCAACTTTTGTGATGTTGTCATTAATCTGATCATCAATGCTGCGTTTTTTTGTCATAATTCCTTCAGGTGAAAGGAATTCTGTAATAAATGCAGGGGAAGCTTCCATGTAGCTTTTAAGTCCATCTTCTACATCATCAAGAAGGAATTCACATTCTGTAAAAGCTGCAACGGCTTCTTTTACTGTTTTATTAGCATCTTCAGCATTATGATTCTGTTTCGAAAAATCAGAGAAAATATTTTTTCGACCAGTAATATATATCTTTAATTTTGTAAGTGCTGTATCTAGTGAATCTTTTGCTTTTCGCATTGAATTTTCAGAGAATCCAGCATCTCTTAATTTTTCATCTAATTTAGAAACGATATCTTCTGTAATTGAAGCAAGCTGTGACTGTAAATTCTTGCGGGCAATTTCAAGATTAGAAATATTTTCTTTAAGGTTATCAGCCATTTTATCGTTTTCTGTAATCTGAGAACCAGAAGTTTCGATGTTTTCCTGGAATGAATCAATGTTCTTTTTAATATCTTCCAGTTGCTTTGTTTTTTCATGTAACAAGGCTTTCTGTTCATCGATTTCTTCCTGAACTGTATCAATTCGTTCCTGAATTGTATTTTTTCTTGCTTCAAGAGTATTAATCTTTTCTTTGATTTCGGAAGATCTGAGATTATGTTCTTTAATTAAATCAAGCTTACCGTTCTTTTCTTTACCAATACCAATAAGTTCTGCTTGTTTTGAATAAAGCTCTTCCTGCATAGATTTAACTTTATCCATATTTTCGGAAATCGTATTGTTGATTTCTTCGATTTCCTGTCTTACTCTGTCTCGTTTTTCCTGAATTGTTTTTAATTCTTCTTCGTGTCTGGCTTTTTCCTGAACAAAATTCTTTAAGCGGAGAAGAGTAATATCAAGTTCGTAATTGTAAATGTTTTCTTTTACCTGACGGTATTTAGTTGTTTTTTCAGACTGAACTTTTAAAGTATCATACTGTCTTTTAATTTCAGTAAGAGCAACTTCAATCTGATTCATGTTGATTCTGGTTTTTTCAAGTTCTCGTTCTGCTTCCTGGCATTCAGCTTTACTTCGAGAAATTCCTGCTGCTTCTTCAAAAAGATAACGACGGTCTTCTGGTTTACTTGAAAGAATCTGGTCGATTTTACCCTGTTCCATTACAGAGTAGGCTGCTTTACCAACACCAGTATCCATAAAAAGTCTACGGATTTCAGTAGGACCGGCTGTACGACGGTTGATAAAATATTCCTGATCACCTGAACGATACAATCGTCTTGTAATTGCAATTTCTGATTCGTCTAAAGGAAGAAGTCCTTTTTCATTGCTGATAGTAAGAGTAACTTCTGCTGTGTTGAGAGCTGGACGGCGTTCTGTACCATTAAAAATAACGTCTTCCATTTTTTCTGCACGAAGATTTTTAGACTTATTTTCTGCCAATACCCATTTAATTGCATCAACAACATTACTTTTACCACATCCGTTTGGACCTAATAAAGCTGTAATACCGTCAGAAAAATCAATATGAGTTTTATCAGCAAATGACTTAAAACCGTGAATGTCTATACTTTTTAAAAACACAAAAATCCTCGTTACATTAATAGTGTATCATTTTAATTATAACGAGAATTTATCAGATTTACAAGACGAAAATATTATATTTACTGTTTCTAACTCTTTATAATACAATGAGTTAGAGAATTGTTTTTATTCATTTTCATCAATAATTGGAGCAGAAATTTTACCATTATAAATCTGTTTTGGATAAACGATAATCTTCAGTTTCTTTTCAATTTCTGCATAATGATGCATTTCGTATTCGTCTCCAATAACTACATTTATACCTGTTTTTCCGGCTCTTGCAGTTCGTCCAGAACGATGAATAAAGAAATCTATATCATTTGGCAAATCCATCTGGATGATATGAGTTACATCAGGAATATCAAGTCCTCTGGCAGCAAGATCGCTGGTAATAAGAAGCTTACATTTTCCACTTCTGAATCTGTCAATTGCGGATTTTCTTTCCTGTTTGTCTGTCTTTGCATGAAGGGCAGAACAGTCAATTTTTTTGTATTTCAATTTTGTATAAATGTTTTCAACCTGATCCGCTCTTGATGTAAAGATCAAAGCTTTTCCAGGATTTTCAGCATTTAAAAATTTTCTTAATGTATCAATTTTGTCTCTTGTTTCTGCATAAATAGCCCAGTGAGAAATTCTACTTCTTAAAATATCTTCCTGAGGAATTTCAACTCTTTCTGCATCTGCAAAAAATATTCGGCATTGTTTGTTTACAGTTGCAGAACAACCGATAAGCTGACAATCTTTTGGTAACAGCTCTCGTAATGCTTCTGTATCTTCAAAAGCTTCTTTTTTTATAAGGCGGTCACATTCATCAAAAACACATGCAAAAATATCATTTGTTTTTAGTTTTTTTAATCTGATAAGTTCAACAAGTTTTGCAGCATTTCCAACAATAATCTGAGGCTTTTCCTTCAAGGTTTCAATCTGGCGTTTAATAGGAGCTCCACCAATGAATAATGCAGTTTTTCTGTTTGTAATTGTTTTTGCCGCACCATTAATCTGAGAGGCAAGTTCAAAAGTTGGTGCTACTACGATTATTCTAGGTTTGATTGTGTCCGGGTCTGCTTCCAGTTTATTTACAAGTGGAAGCAGGTAAGTAAAGGTTTTACCAGTTCCTGTTTCAGACTGAAAAAGCATGTTTTTTCCACTGGAAATTTCTGGAATAAGTTTATTTTGAACTTTAGTTGGTTCGGTAATATTTAAATTCTGTAATCTTGTTCTGATTTCTTCTGATAAAGATAAAAAAGCATTTGTTTCATTCATAAATGTACTATAGCATACTCTATGGAAATCTGCTATCATTATAAAAGATTGAGTTTATATTTCTGAAAGTATTTTTGGATTTTTTATGAAAATTGGTATTGATACATTTGGATGTGATCATTCGCAAAATGGAAATGGTTCATATCTTTTGAATTTTATTAGAAAACTTCCTGAAACCTCTGATTTTAAGTTTGAACTTTTTGGACTTGAAGAAGATCGTTATACATATAAAACTGATTTTGAAGTTCCTTATACTTCAATTTCTATTTATGATAATGTTAAAGCAGAATTGTACTGGCATAGATTCTGTTTTTCTAAATTTGTAAAAAAACAGGCTTATGATTATGTGCTTTTTCCTGCAGCCGATAAAATTCTTCCAACAAAATTCAAAGGCTACAAAGGTATTGCTGTAGTTAATAGTATTTTGTCAAAACACAATAAAGAGAAGGGCAGTAATTCAAAACATCATATATTAAAAGGATTACAGAACATTGATATTATTATTGCTGCTACAGAATATATTCGTGATGATTTAGTAAAACTTGGAATTAAGCCTGAAAAAATTAGTGTAATTTATAATGGTATTGACCACAAGATGTTCTATCCTGTTCTTCAGGATGACTCTGATTTTGTTGAAGTAAATCCTTTTGCTATTAAAAAGCCTTATTTCATTTATGGATCCAGATTATCAGGGCCAGAAAAAAAACATATTGAATTAATCAAAGCATTTGAACTTTTTAAAAAAATTACAGGAACTCCATGTCGTCTTGTTATTTCTGGAAGTGATGATGAATATGCAAAAGAAATTCATAAAGCTGCATATGAATCTGAATATTCCAGTGATATTTTTCTGACAGGTTACTTTCCTCACGAAAGTTTTGCAAAATTATACGCTGGTGCTTGTGCCTGTGTTTTTCCTGCTATTAATGAAGGAGTAGGGCTTCCAATTCTTGAAGCTATGGCTTGTGGTATTCCTGTTTTGTGTTCGGATAGTGGTGCATTAAAAGAAATTGGTGGAAATGTTCCTATGTATTTTAATCCAGACAATATTCCAGAAATTGCTGATGCAATGCAGAAAGCCTTAAAAGATACAGAAATAATTCAAAAAAAGATTTCGGAGGGACTGGAAAAATCACAGTCTTTCAGTTGGGAAAAAACGGTGGAAGAAACCTTAAAACTTATAAAATAATAAAAAAAAAGAGATTTTCTTTTGAAAATCTCTTTTTTTTTATTATTGTTTCTTCTTAATCATTTAATTAAGCTTCCAGTTGTTTTGGTTCATCAGTTTCAATGAGACTTAAAATATCTTTATCATTTTTCTGAAGAACAATGTCTTTGGTAATTGTAAGTTTTTTATTTCCCTTGATATCAGGAATTTCAAACATAATATCCATTAACATTTTTTCAACAATTGTTCTTAATCCTCGAGCTCCAGTTTTCTGTCTGATTGCTTCATTTGCAATTTCGTCAATTGCTTCTTTATCAAATGTAAGTTCAACATTATCAATTTTGAAAGAAGCCTGGAACTGTTTTGTAATTGCATTTTTAGGTTCTGTAAGGATAGAAACTAAATCATCTTTATTTAATTCTTTTAATGCAACTGTAATTGGCATACGACCAATCAATTCAGGTATAAGTCCGAATTTAACAAGATCGTCTGGAGAAACCTGGTTCAAGATAACCTGTTTCTGATCTTCATCCATCTGTCCAACATTAGAACCAAAACCCATGGAATGAGCAGAAGTTCTCTGTTCAATGATTTTATCCATTCCAACAAAGGCACCTCCAAGAATAAAGAGGATGTTTGTTGTATCAATCTGAATCATTTCCTGATTAGGATGCTTTCGTCCGCCCTGTGGAGGAACACTGGCGTTTGTACCTTCGATAATTTTTAATAAAGCCTGCTGAACACCTTCACCGCTTACATCACGAGTAATTGAAGTGTTTTCGCTTTTTCTTGCAATTTTATCAATTTCATCAATAAAAATGATTCCACGCTGAGCGGCTTCTACATTACCATCTGCTGCATTGATTAATTTTAATAGAACATTTTCAACATCTTCACCAACATAACCGGCTTCAGTAAGAGTTGTAGCATCCGCAATTGCAAAAGGAACTTTTAATTTCTGTGCAAGTGTTTTTGCAAGCAAAGTTTTACCACTACCAGTTGGACCAATCAAAAGAACATTGGATTTTTCAATTTTTACACCATCTTCATTTATGGCAGAAGCTGAAAGGGACATTCTTTTATAGTGATTGTAAACTGCAACCGAAAGAACTTTTTTTGCATCATCCTGTCCAACAACATACTGATCCAAATAATCTTTAAACTCTTTTGGAGTAGGTACATTATCAAGTTCGATTGGTTCAATTTCTGCTGCCTGTAAATCTAATTTATCCTGGCATGCAGAAACACAACGGTCACAAATAAATGCTCCAGTTGGGCTCTTGATAAACTTTCTGTCTTTATCTGCTGGTTTTCCACAAAAGAAACAATAGCAGTTAGGAGTTGAATTGAAGTGTTTCATTATAATTGACCTTATTTTCTCTTTTGCATTACATGGTCTACAATACCATATTCTAATGCTTCGTTTGCAGACATGAAGTAATCTCTTTCAATATCTTTTGCAATCTGTTTTACATCTTTTTTAGCATGTTCAGCTAAATATTCGATAGACAATTTTTTAAGTCTGATGATTTCTTTTGCCATGATGGAAATATCACTTTCCTGACCTTCAACACCACCTCTTGGCTGATGAATCATAATTCTGGAAGATGGAAGAGTGTAGCGTTTACCTTCAGTACCACCTGCAAGAAGAATTGCAGCCATACTTGCAGCCTGTCCTACACAAATTGTCTGAATATCACATTTTACATACTGCATTGTATCATAGATAGCAAGTCCTGCAGTAACTGAACCACCAGGAGAGTTAATATAAATGCTAATGTCTTTGTCTGGATTTTCTGATTCAAGGAAAAGAATCTGTGCAATAGCTAAATCTGCTGTATCATCGTTGATTTCACCAGTAATAAATACAATTCTATCTTTTAACAATCTTGAATAGATGTCATACTGTCTTTCGCCATTACCTGTTCTTTCTACAACATATGGCATGTTATAAATGCCCATTTTTTCGTTCATGTAATTTCCTTTCCTATATTAAATTTATTTATATTTAATATAGCAATAAATTCTTAAAAAGCAAATATTAATATAAAAAAAAATACCGCACAGGAAATTGTACGGTATTGTAATTTTATTCAGTGATACAATTATCTCTGTTCAAACAATTCTTTGAAAGAAATTTTGTCGCCTTTTGATACTTTTACTTCTTTGTAAATTTCATCATAAAGTTTGTTTTCTTTTGTATCATCAATAATATATTCTTTTGAACGTGGATCTTCGTAGTGTTTTTTAACTTCTTCCAAAGTCATGCCACCTTCTTCAGCAATTTTTTTGTACTGTTCTTCGATTTCTTCAGGAGTAACAGTAATGTTTCTTGCACGAATAAGTGAATCTACGATGATTCTTGATTTGAGCATTTTTTCGCTGTCGCCAGTCCATTCATTAAGCATAGCTTCTTTTGTCTGACCAGAAGCGAGAATCATTTTTTCCAACTGTTCTGGTGATGTCTGGAACTGCTGAGCCATCATATTCCAACGGCCTTCGATTTCAGCCTGGAGCATAGAAGCAGGAATTTCAAATGGGTTCTTTTCAACAAGCTGAGAAAGGAGAGAATTGTTCTTCAATTCTTTGATTTTTCTAGCTTTTGCAGTTTCCATGTTTCTCTTGATATCTGCTTTCATATCATCAAGAGTCTTGTATTTTTCGTTACAATCCTGAGCAAAGTCATCATCAAGAGCAGGTAAGTCACGAACTTTAACTGCTTTTACAGTAACTGTAAGTTTCTTTGTTTTTCCTGCCAATTCTTCGTCAGCAAATGTTTTTGGATATTTCTTTGTGATTTCTTTTGTTTCACCTTTTTTCATACCAACGATTTCATCGTCGATTTTGTAAAGGTTTTCACCAGATCCAACAGTGAATACGAAGTCCTGGCGTTTAGAATCAGCAATTTCTTTTCCGTTTTCATCAAGTTCGCTGTAATCCATTGTTACAATGTCATCTTTAGCAACTACTGCATCTTTTTTGTCAGATACAGTTGCATTTCTTTCCTGCATTGCTTTTAATTCTTCCTGGATTTCAGCATCGCCGATTGTAACCTGTGGTTCTTTTACTGTAATTCCACCAAATTCTTTTACATCAACTTTAGGGAATACATCATAAGTTACTGTATAAGTAAGATCTTTTTTGATGTCAAATACAGGTTCTTCAGACATTACAGGCTGTGCATATGGTAATGGACGGTTGTCTGTTTCATTTTCAAAAATTTCGCTGAAAGAACGGTCAATCAAATCACCTAAAGTATCAGCTTTGAGAGCATCTCCATATTTGCTTACCAAAACATTTGTAGGAACATGACCTTTACGGAATCCTGGAATCATTGCACTCTTTACATACTTTGCGATTGTTGAGTTGTAAGCTTCTTCAACATCTTTTTTTCCGATAGTTACAGTTAATTTTACTGCTGATTTTTCCAATGCAGTGAATTCTTTTGTAATTTTCATGGAATTTGGCTCCTTAACCTTATTAAAAAAATAATTTATGTAAAAAAAAAGCAGTTCAGAATAACTGAACCGCTTTTTAATTGTTTCCAGCGGGAAACGGGAATCGGACCCGCAACATCCACCTTGGCAAGGTGGCGCTCTACCATTGAGCTATTCCCGCAAATAATTGCGTTTTCAGGTCTCTATTTATCTCAATTAAAACTAAAAAAGAATTAATTTTAATAAATTAGAGCGGGAAACGGGAATCGGACCCGCAACATCCACCTTGGCAAGGTGGCGCTCTACCATTGAGCTATTCCCGCATATGTTGTGCTTTAAGTAAGTGTTAATTACTTATTGCGAGAGGAGGGACTTGAACCCTCACGCCGAAGCACTAGATCCTAAGTCTAGCGTGTATGCCAATTTCACCACTCTCGCTTAAAGGATCGTGCCTTAAGTTCGTCTTTATTAAAAAGACTATTGAGCCATGCAAGGATCGAACTTGCGACCCACAGATTAAGAGTCTGTTGCTCTACCAGCTGAGCTAATGGCCCGTAAAATTAGGTAAATGAAATATAGCAAATTTTAATTCTTATTTCAAGTACCACAGAATATTTTTTTCAAAAAATTCTGTTTTTGCGTCTGAAGGGATTCGAACCTACTCTAATCCGCTGGGAAAGCAGCAACCTCTTAGCGGGGGGTAATGGGGGCGGCGCTGAGCCCCCATTGGAATAAATAGTTTTTTTAAAATCCTTTCCTATGCGTCTGAAGGGATTCGAACCCCCTACCACTGGTTTCGAAGACCGGTGCTCTATCCAGATGAGCTACAGGCGCATTTTAATTATTAAAATAATTAAAAAAAAAGGTGTAAGCCATTAAGATTACACCTTTAGGGGTGCCTGATGGGATTTGAACCCACGACAACCAGATCCACAATCTGGCGCTCTACCCCTGAACTACAGGCACCATATGTCATATCGACTTAAACTAATATATAAGAAACTTTTATTTTGGTCAATACTTAATTTATTCAATATAAAAAAAACTAAAAAATAATAAAAATTGTAAACGGGTCCCAGCAACGAAAAACAAATTAGGCAATCTTCCCAATACCCACTGAAGTAATTTTAGGCATAAACCTAAAATTACTCAGTTATGCGGGAGCCCTTCCTAATTTTTTTCTGCGTCCCGTATGGATCTATGATAATAGTTTTTTATTTCTATACATATTAGAAAAAAAATAAAAAAAAATGAAATTTTTATACTTTTTATCTTAAGTAAAATTTTCAACCTCCGATAATCAACTGATATCCTATAAGTTTAAAATGGGGCGAATATGAACGAAGAAAAAAATGAATTCCTTACAATTCTTAATAATGAAGAAAAAGTATTAGATGCTATTTCACAGCAGCATGTTTTATTGAAAAAAGCTGTTAATGAAAAGAATTGGGAAGATTTAAATAAGGTAATTTCTGCTATGAATAATCTTTCTACAGAATTCCAGACACTGGATGCTGAAAGAGATGTTATTCAGAATGAAATGAAAGCAGAAGAACTTCAGCCATATTTCGAAAAAATATCAGTTTTGCGTTCTAAACTGCTTAAATGTAAAATCGAAAACGAAGCTTTCAGTAAATATGTAAATATTACAAAAGATTTTATTCAGGGTGTAATTGAAAACGCAATTCCACAGAGAAGAAGTAAGGTTTATTCAAAAACCGGCCAGATTGTTCAGTCACAGCCAAAGAGCGTTATTTTAAGCAGACTTTTCTAAGGAGAATATTATGGGTTCAACATTTTCAGGAATTGAATTAGGTAAAAGAAGTATCATGGCAAATACAGATGCCATTACAACTGCAGGTCATAATATTTCCAATGCCAGCACAGAAGGTTATTCAAGACAGAGAGTTCAGATTAAAGAATTTGATCCTTTATATAAACCAGATTTAACTCGCCCAGAAAGACCAGGTCAGATTGGACAGGGTGTTGATGTTCAGAGTGTTAATCGTGTTCGTGATGAACTTCTTGATAAAAGAATTGTTGCTCAGGCAAATCAGGAAGGTTATTGGGATACTCGAAGTAAATATTATGTAATGCTTGAACAGATTTACAACGAACCATATGAAGTTTCTATTCGTTCTAATATGGATAAATATTGGGAAGCATGGCAGGAACTTTCTATTCATCCTGAAAATCAGGCTTCTCGTCAGGCTGTTGTTACTCGTGGTGTTACTTTGACAGATTCTATCAAGCAGCGTTGGGAAGCTCTTACAGGAGTTGCAGATATCGTAAATGGTGATATTGAAGCTACAGTTGCTCAGGTAAACAGTTATTCAAAACAGATTGCAGAACTTAACTCAGAAATTGTCAGATCTCGAGGAATGGGTGATAATCCAAATGATTTACTCGATAGAAGAGATTTACTTGTAGATAAGCTTTCAAAATTGATCAATATTACAAGAGATACTCGTGACCCAGATGAATTTATGATTCATGTTGATGGAAAAGTTCTTGTTCAGGGTAGTATTGCAAGAGAAATTGGTCTTGAACCAAGATTTGATGACACAGGTTACAGTAAATTAATCTGGACAGATACAGGAAATGATGCATATTTTTCTGGCGGTCAGTTAGGAGCTTTAGTTGAATTAAGAGATGTTGATATTCGTAATGAAATTCAGTCTTTGAATACAATGACTATGAACTTTGCTGATCTTGTAAATGATGTTCATAGAAATGCTGTTGGTGCAAATAAGGTAACAGGACTTGATTTCTTTGTTCAGCACTCATTTGTTGAAAATACAAACGGAAACTATGATAGAGACGGAGATGGAGTTTTAGATACTTCATATATTTTCCGTTTTTCAGGTACAAACGAATTGGATATGAAACAGCAGATTGGGCTTGATGGTGTAATGACACTTTCAGGTTCTGATGGTAATGTTCAGATTTCATATAATCATACAGATACAGTTGAAACTGTAATTGCAAGAATTAATGACAGCACAAGTGAAGTAAAAGCTTACCTTGATAAAAATAATCATCTTGTTCTTAAAGCAACAACTGCACAGGATATTTCTAATCCTGATTTTGTAATTCGCCATGTTGAAGATTCAGGTTTCTTCCTTGCAGGTTATGCTGGAATCTTGAATGGAACAGGTCCTGAAAATGCCTATGATTTTGCTCAGGCAGACAGTGTAAATGCTTTGACAGAAGGTTCTCAGTTTGCTGTAAGTCCAGTTTACAATCCATCAGCATACATCGAAGTAAATGTTGCAATCAGAAAAGATGTAATGAATGTTGCTGCCGGTTATCTTGATTCAGCTGGAAATGCTTATACAGGTGATGCAAGAGCTGCAGTTGAAATTGCTTCAATCAGAAACTCAAAAGTTATGGTTGGTGGAATGAAAACATTTGATGATTATTTTGCTGATACAGTTACAAATGTTGCTTTGAACGGTGAACAGGCAGAAACAAATCTTTTGAGTCAGAATGCCATTATGGATGATTTGAGAAATATGAGAGAATCAATCAGTGGTGTAAATATTGATGAAGAATTGGCTGAAATTATGAAATTCCAACATGGATATAACGCAGCTGCCAAGTTTATTACAGTATGGGACAGTCTTATAGATACTGTAATCAATAGACTTGGAGTTTAATAAAGGTTAGCGGAGGATAAATTATGCACAGAATCAGTTCTAATATGAATAACAGCAATACTCAGTCGAATTTGAGATTGCAGGAATCTAGACTTAATAAAGTTAATAATCAGATCGGAAGTCAGAATAAAATTCAGCAGTTACGAGATGATCCTCTTGCTGCAGGACATCTTGTACGATATCAGTCTTATGCAAACAGATTAAGTAATTTTGAGAAAAACGCACAAACTCTTTCTGATGAATTTGCATTAAGAGAAGGTTATATGACTGATTCTCTTGAAATTATGCAGAGAATTCGTGAACTTGCTGTAACTGGTGCAAATGGTATTTATAACCAGGATGATATGAAAAATATGGCAATGGAAGTTGATGAATTGCTTAAACAACTTGTTGCAAATGCCAACGCAGTTAGTGCAGAAGGAACTTCTTTATTTGCCGGTACTAATACAAAGGCAACTGCTTTTGATATTGAATTGGGAAATGTTGAAGGTTCTGGAATTCCTTTGATTCAGAATGTTCGTTATAACGGAAACATTGATGTAAATCAGGTTGAAGTTGATGAAGGAAAATATCTTGTAAACGATAATGCTGGAAATAAAACTTTCTGGGCAGAAAATCAGTTGCTTTTTGGTGCAAGAGATGGAACTCAGTGGCAGTCTAGTGGAGATTCTGTAATCTCTATTGATGGTGTTGAAATCAAAATTTCCCAGGGTGATAATATTTATGCTCTCGTAAGTAAAATCAATAATAGTGAAGCAGCTGTAAAAGCAAGTATTGATCCTGTTAGAAATAGCCTTAATCTTGAAACAACAGATGCTCATCAGCTTTGGGTAAATGATGTTTCTGGTAATGCTTTATATGAACTTGGTATTATTAAAGATTCAAGTCAGAAACCTCCATATAATTTTGGAGATGGTGTAAGAGTTTCTGGTGGTTCAATGTTTGATTCTGTAATTGCTTTTAGAAATGCATTGCTTACAGGAGATCAGGAATCTATTGGTGGTCGTGTACTTGGAACTATTGATATGGGAATCAACAGTCTCGTAACACGACTTGCAAAATCTGGTGCAGAATACGAAAGAGCTCAGCTTAATGTAACCAGAAATTCAAAGGTTGGATTAGATGTAACAAATATGATAGCAAGGGAAGGAGATCTTGATTTTACAAAAGCTATTACAGATTTGAAGCTTCTTGATTATACAAATCAGGCAACCTTAAGTCAGGCTGGAAAAATGTATTCAAGCACTCTCTTAAACTACATGCGTTAATTAATCAAGGATGGATGAATAAATGAAAATTGTTACTAAAAATAATGAAACAATCGAAATTACAGATGATCAGCTGCTCAGTCTTCCAGAAGGGTTGCTTGGTTTTGAAAACTATAAGAAATTTGCACTTGTAAATTGTGAATATGAACCTTTCATCTGGCTTCAGTCAATTGAAGATAAAAACATTGCCTTCTTAATTGTTGATCCATTTTTGATTTCATCTAATTATGAAACTGATATTGATGATGCTGCTCTGGCTAAAATCGGAATTAAAAAGCCTGAAGATATTATCATCATGACAATTGTTACTATACCTGCAGATGGTGGTCCAATTACTGCCAACTTCCAGGGACCATTGGTTATTAATAAAGCAAACAAAAGTTGCATTCAGGTTGTTTTAAATGATAACCGCTGGTCTACAAAAGTAGATATTATCGAAGCTTTGAGTTCGAAAGGAGAGAAATAATGCTGATTCTCTCAAGAAAAATTGATGAAAAAATTAGGATTGGCGAAGACATTGTCATTACCTTGATTGATGTTCACGGAGATCAGGTAAAGATTGGTGTTGAAGCTCCTAAACATGTAAAGGTTTTCAGACAGGAAGTTTTTGATGCAATTCAGTCAGAAAACAAAGCAGCGGTTGTAGAACCTGCAAATAATGAAAAGACTAAAAGTGCAGTTAGTGCACTTTCTAAAATGCTTAAAAAATAAAAAAAGAAGCCTGAACATTAAATGTTCAGGCTATTTCTTTTAACTGAAATCTATTGATTAAGTTTAATTTCAGCCTCGCTGGCACGAAGATAAACAGGTCCATCAAAATCTTTTAATGATGGAATGTTTTCTTTAATGTTGTTTTCAGCAATTGCAAATAAAGCTTCAACACCATTTGGCTGAAATTTTGTCTGCAATAATTTAATTTTTTTGTTCTGACTGTGAATCAGTTCTGCAAGTTTTGAGGCATCTGGTCCACAGATAACTGCCTGTTTAATCTTTTTAAGTTTTGATAAGATTACAGGGATTTCATAATCCCCATCTTCAAGAATAATTTTATCTTTATCAGTAATTCTTGCATAAAATTTATCTTTGTTTGCATCAATGCAGGAAATTACAGGAAGATTCATGTCATTAAAACTGTAGGCATAGGTTTCAAGTGATGAGATTCCGAACAAAGGAATATTAAATGCCATTTCTAATGCTTTTAATGCACTGATTGCAAGTCGTAAACCTGTAAAACTTCCAGGTCCTACTGTAAGAGCTAGATATTCTAATTCAGCTTTATTTAAACCTGCTTTTTCGATGGCAAGATCAATTCCCGGTACAATAGTTTCGGACTGTTTCATTCCAATGTCATAAACTGAAATAAAAACATTGTCGTCATTTTTTGCAGCAATTGTTAATTTTGAAACTGCACAATCTATAGCTAATCCTTTCATAATTACCTGCTTGTTTATTCAATAGAACCATTGTTCCAGTTGTCAATCTCAATTAATCTGGTTCCGTCGTCTGATGGAGTTATCTTAAGAATGATTGTTTTTTTAGGAAGTTCATCCATGATTTTTTCACTCCATTCAATAATGGAAACACCATCTCCGTAAAGCATATCATCAGTTCCTAAATTTACAAAATCATCGCCACCTTCAAGTCTGTAAACATCCATGTGGTACAGAGGCATTTTTCCGTAATATTCACTGATTAAACAGAAAGTAGGGCTTGTAATTGTATCTTCAATTCCAAGGGCTTTTGCAATTCCTTTAGTTATGGTTGTTTTACCTGCAGCTAAAGTTCCCTGCATGGCAATAATATCACCTTTTTTTAATTTTTGACCGATTTTGAAACCTAAATCAATTGTTTCTTCTGGAGTTTTAGTTGTAAATGTTAACAAGGTAGTCTACCTTCATCATCTTCTTTGATAATATATTCTGTAAGAGTTTTTCTTAGAGGAATTAATGGATAATTAATTGTCTGATGAATTTTCAAATCTACAGTTTTTCTTCCTAAACCATCCATTTCGATAGTAAAATCAATCTGAGAAATTTCTGTATTTGTAGGAAGTTCAAGAACAGCATTACCCGAATATTTACGAATATAAAAAATCTGTCCTTCTTCTCGCTGTAAGTTCTGTATTTCAACGACTTTCATATTAATATAGGTTACTCTAAAAATAAGTTGATTTCAAGTAATATTTTAAGCTGCAAAAATCAGCATTATTTTAAATATTTTTTAATGCTTCGGAAATAGATTTTAATCTAGGACAGATTTCGTATTCTGCTAAATCGCCGATTAAAACTGTATCATTATTCTGCATTGCCTGTTCAAAATCCAGAAGAATAGGAGAAAAATCATTGAAGAAATCCTTAAAAGACTGTCCATCAATGATTGCTTCTTTAAACGTTTCTGGGAACAAAGTTGCAAGTGAAGAGAAGTGGCATAATTCATCAATACCATCTGCAACTTTTTTAATTGAAAGAGAAACTTCCTTGTTTTTACCGCTCTGTAATTCAACTGGAACCTGAGACATTTTTTCCGAAAGTTCATTGAATAAATCAGAAAGCTGAGAGAAAGATTCTTTCAACATATTGATTGTAACAACTGTGAAAGAGAATTTAATATTATCTGTCAGAGGTTTTTCTGCAATAGCATCAAAAGTTTCTGCTGTTACCTGAACATCGTCAATTTCAATACCAATTACTGCTGCATCATTAGCTTCGCAAGTTTCTTCAAAAGATTTTAAAACTTCGCCAACAGTTTTTTCATTCTCAAGTTGAGCATCAATTGGCTGACCGTTCATATATACACTGATCATTGTTTTCTCCTAAGGTTTATTGTCCTTTGTTCTGCTGTTTTGTGAAGTTGTTGATTGAATTCTGCTGTGATTCAAGACTGCTTAAAGAACCGTTCATGGCACTGTATTTTTGTCTTAAATCTGCTTCTTTATCATCCAATTGTTCTTCAAGACGGGCAATTCTGGTTTCTGAACTTTTGATTTTAGAATCCAAAGTAGAAGTTTTTAATGCAAGAATTCCACCAGTCTGAGTATATGCAGAAATCTGTTTATCAAGCTTAAAGGCAATTCCAGAATCAACGATCAAGTCTCCATCGGAATCGTAGCCAAAAAGCATTTTTATATCTTCAATATTATTTTCGAGAGCAGCATCAAGTTTCTTTTCATCAATTTCAAGATAACCTCTAAGTCTGCTCTGTGAATAAGAACCTGAGTAACCGGAAGCATTTGTTGAAATTCCTAACTGAGAAAGAAGATTAACTGTTGCATCATCTGAGAATTTATAGCTTGCACTAATAATTGACTGCATGTTGCTTTTTACACTGGTTAAAGAAAAATCTGTCTGGAACATTCCAAGCTGCTTCTGCAATTTTTCTTTTTCAGCATCAGAAAGATAATCAAGTTCTTCAATAATTTCAGGTTTGTTCTGAGAAAGTACATTAATTTTTGCAATAACCTGATTATATTTACCAACAAAAGCAATAAGTGCATCTTTTGAAGCTTCTTTATCGGCTTTAATTGTAATTGTTGCTGCTCTGTTTGTTGTATCGTGAAGATTTAAGGTAACTTCAGGAACTACATCATCAATTCTGTTTGTTGGTCTTGTAATTGTAATTCCTTCATATTTGATGATTGCATCTCCTGCTTCTGCAACTGCATGATTTGGTGTGTATCCAATATCTGTAGAGTAGTCATATACAGCAAAAGAAGAAATATCAAAACTGTAAGATGTATTAGCATTTTTTACAAGAATGCCCTGAATGCCTTCGTATTCTTCCATTGATAAATCAAAAGTATTCTGACCTTCTGCAAGAATAGTTGGTGTGGAAATTAATTTTTCAGAACCATCTGCCATAACTGCGTAAAGAATATTTTTGTCGGTAACAGGATTTACATATTCTTTTTCAACAGCTTCAGGCTGATACAAAGTTTCTGATGGACTGTTATTTACTACAATACCACTATATTCAGCAAATCCTGCATCTGGAATTACAGGAGAAACAGGTTCCTGATTTAATGCATCTGTAATATCTGCAATTTTATTTGTATTTACTGTAAAAGTAATGTGATTATTCTTATTTGATGAAATATTCCCTGGAACTGTCAGCTGGAAAGCTCCTCTTGGATCTACATGAATAGAACCATTTGTAAGCTGAGTTCTGGCAGTTGAAAGAGTAGGTAAGCTTTTAGATTCACTTTCCGAATTTGATAAAGTAACAGCTTTAATGCTCGAAGCACTGATAGGGAATGTATTATCTTTGTTCGTTGGTTTTGAAGTTGTAATCATCCCTGTATTAAGGGCTAATTCTTTTGCGGCTCCTTCAAATACAAGACGATTTTCTTTTCCTGTTGCAAGTGATTCAATCATCAATGTTTTTTTACCGGCAGTTGCACCAATTACCATTGCTTTTACAACACCGTTGCTTCTTTTATTGATTGCATCAGAAAAAGCTTTTAGAGTTCCACCTTTCCAGTTGATTGTAACTGATTTTCCGGTTCCTGAAACTTTATAGGTGTACATACCGGAAGGAACTTCAAAATCACTAGGAAGGTTATCAGACATAAAACGATCGGAAGTAGCAGTTTGAATTACATCTACTTTAAATGTCTGTAGTTCTGCACTTCGACTTGCTTCTGCTGTAATAGCAGCTTCATCACTTGAAGTACAAAGTTTACTGTTAAATGGATTATCATAAGAGTAAAGACTCTTAGTTGTTTCGCGAAGAGATGAGAGTTGAGCGTTGACTTCTCGCCAGGTGTCTTTTTGAAACTTATACTCTTCGAGCTGATTCTGTTCCCTTGTCAACGGAATCCGCTCGATTTGCATAAGTTTATCTACAGTCTCATTTGTCTTGTATGGGTCTGTAACACCAGGAATGTTTAATCCAGCCATAGGCAATACTTAGAAGTAATACAGTTTAAACTAAATCATCGATTAAATTGCCAATTGCCTGGCGAATTCTCAATTTTAGTTTCTGCATATCTTCAGATGGAATCTCCTTTACAACCTGATTAGTGCTGCTGTCTACTACTTTAACAACTACACTGCCAAGTTCTTTGTTTACGTTAAACTGCAATTTTCTGCCGTCTACCATATCTGACATTCTCTGAAGTTGCTGTGAATCTGCTTTTACTTCAGCGAGATTTTGTTCTATATTCATGGCAACCTTTGCTCCATCCGGAGTAATAGGTGCAAAATTCTGTTTAACAGAAATGTTTGATGATGAAACAATTTTAACAGAATTATATAGAGCCTGGCCATCCGTTGCCATGCGAACCATGGAATTGCTAATAGTATTCATAGGTTCACCTCCTTATATTTCACATAAAAAATTATGTCATTTTAAGATTTAATTCTTCATCCTTGAAGAAAAAATAATAAAAAGGGTGGCGCAAACCCTTTTTATTAATAAACGATTAAATTAAAGATAACATCCAGAAATCTCTAATTAAATCTTTTTTAAGATACCGTGTGAGAGTATCTTTTTACTCTACTGCAAGAGTGCCAAAACTGTCTGTGACTGAGAATTAGCCTGTGCAAGCATAGCAGTTCCAGCCTGTGTGAGAAGCTGGTTCTTTGTAAACTCAACGATTTCTGAAGCCATGTCTGTATCACGGATACGGCTTTCAGCTGCCTGAGTATTTTCTGCCGCAATGTTAATTCCTTTTGCAGCCATTTCAAAGCGGTTCTGATAAGCACCAAGATCCGCACGCTGTTTGTTGATGTTCTTTAAAGCTTCATCAACAGTAGCAATTGTGAGGTTTGCTGTATCAGGTGTTGCAATAGAAATCTTTTCACCGTCACCCTGACCATTCTTCAAACCTAAAGCTGAAGCAGTCATTGTACCAATGAAAACACGAGTGTTCTGGTCAACATTAGCACCAATCTGAATCTGCATAATGTTATCGCCTGTCTGTGCAAAACGACCTGTAAGCATGTTCATGCCATTGAACTGAGCCTGACTTGCAATGCGGTCTACTTCTGCAACAAGCTGTGAAACTTCTGCCTGAATCTGCATACGATCTTCATCGCTGTAGATGCCATTTGCTGACTGTACCGAAAGTTCACGAATGCGCTGTAAAATATCTGTAGTTTCCTGCAAATATCCTTCAGTTGTCTGAATGAAAGAAACTCCATTCATTACATTCTTACTAGCCTGGTTCAATCCGCGGATCTGGCTTCTCATTTTTTCAGATACTGCCAATCCTGAAGCGTCATCACCTGCACGGTTGATGCGTTCACCAGAAGCGAGTTTCTCCATATTCTTCATAACATTATCAGAAGAAATGTTAAGTACACGATCAGAATACAAAGAACTCATATTGTGATTAATAATCATAGTTGTGCCCTCCATGTTTACTTAAAACAACAAATCATCATGATTTGCGTCTGCAAGTGAAGGCAGAATCAGATTGCGCCTCTGATTTTGTTCAGACCTGTCACAGCAGAAATAGTCAGATTAAGCACGCTTGAGTCTGACTGTTTCTGCTGTCACCTGCAATAACATGTAAGGACACTATTTCAAAGAACTTATGCCTCTGAATAGCATATCATTTTGTTACAATACTAATAAATTACACTTGGCTTTTATACTTAGATAAAGAGTAAGTAGGGTAGGCCGTGCAATCTAGGTGGAAAAAGTAAAACTTCTTCCACCTAGTTATTATATATCACTATCTGAGTAAAGACAATACATTCTGTGACTGTGAGTTAGCCTGAGCCAACATTGCAGTACCAGCCTGCTGTAATACAGAGTTTTTAGTGAATTCAACCATCTGACTTGCCATGTCTGTATCACGGATGCGTGATTCAGCAGCCTGAGTGTTTTCAGCAGCTACATTCAAGCCTTTAACTGTAAGTTCAAGACGGTTCTGGTAAGCACCAAGATCAGCTCTCTGTTTGTTGATCTTTTTGATTGCTTCATCCAAAGTTCCAATTGCACGG
>JAZQOB010000088.1:0-37038 GCA_045627625.1 Treponema sp. | reverse complement strand
GTATTTGGTTCAAAAGTAACTGAAATTCCACGTTATCTGTTTAGAGATGTGGATAATATTACTAAGGTAAGTTTTGAGAAAGGCAGCGTTTGTACTAAAATTGGTTCAGGAGCCTTTCAGATGGTTTCTACTAATCTGGAAATTGAGTTGCCTGAAAGTCTGGAAATTATTGAAAGCAATGCTTTTGAGGCTTCCGAAATTATAAAAATTACTATTCCTGCTGGTGTAGTGGAGATTGAAAGTAGTGCATTTAGAAACTGCCGTTATCTGGAAACTATAACATTTAGTGATACTTCAAACTGGTATAGGGGAACATGGTATGGCACTCCAGAATTTATTGACTCTAATAAAATTGATGTAACTGATACTATGAATAATGTAACGATTTTTAATTCTACAAATCCTTTCTTCAAAAAAACAAACTAGTTAATTTTATACGGCTGCCTGTAAGTTTTGCAGGCAGCTTTTTTTTATAAGCTGTAAACAGTTCAGTGATAATATGTAATTGTAAAAATCTTTATTTGAATGTAAAATAATATCCAAATATATTTATCAATTGAAGGGAATTGAAGTTTCGATTCCAGGAGGATTTCAATGGAAGAAATACTTGACTTATTGCGTCAGAATGCTCGTCTTACAGTGGCCGATATTGCTGCTATGACAAAAAAATCAGAGAGTGAAGTTCAGCAGATTATTAAAAAGCTGGAAGATGACGGAGTAATTCTTAAGTACGCGGCCATTGTAAATCCTGAAAAAGACAAAGTCGCGAAAGATAAAGTTCTTGCAGAAATTCAGATTCAGGTTCAGCCACAGAGAGAACATGGATTTGATGCTATTGCAGACAGAATTTACAGATTCCCACAGGTTCGTTCACTTTACTTAATGAGTGGTGGATATGATTTGAAGGTTGTTATCGAAGGAGATAACCTGAGGGAAGTTGCTATGTTTGTAAGCGAAAAACTTTCTACTTTGGAAGGTGTTCGTTCTACAAAGACAAGCTTTATTCTTAAAAAATACAAAGAAAACGACATTGTTTATGTTGAAGATGAAAGAGACAGAAGAGAAGGAGTTCAGGCATAATGAACGACAGAAAAGATAGATATAGTTCCAAGATGATGGAAATTCCACCATCTGGAATTCGTAAATTTTTTGAGTTATGTATTGGTCATGACGATATTATTTCTCTTGGTGTTGGTGAACCAGACTTTCCAACTCCTTGGGTAATGCGGGAAGAAGCATTTTATCACCTTGAAAAAGGTCATACATCATATACTTCAAACTGGGGTTTAATTGAACTCCGTGAAGAAATCAGTAAATATCTTGAACGATATAAGTTGTATTACGATCCAAAAACAGAAATCTTGCCAACTATTGGTGCATCTGAAGGATTGGATCTGGTTTTGCGTTCTATTTTGAATCCTGATGATGAAATTATTGTATGTGAACCATGCTATGTTTCTTATCAGCCACTTTCGGATTTGTGTGATGCAAAGGTAATTCATCTTGATACCAGCCTTACAGGTTTTTATCCAACTGCAGAATCTATTGAAGCGGTTATTACACCTAAAACAAAGGCAATTATGTTCTGTTCTCCAAGTAATCCTACTGGACGGGTTATTCCTGCTGATGAGCTGGAAAAGATTGCAGCTGTGGTTAAAAAGCATCAAATCTGGTGTTTAAGTGACGAAATTTACTGCGAACTTATGTATGACCATAAAAAGCATGTTTCTATTGGTGAATTTCCTGGTATGAAAGATTATGCAATTATTTTTAATGGTTTTTCAAAATCTTTTGCCATGACAGGATGGCGTATTGGTTACATTGCCGCTCCAAATGAGTTGCTTTCTTTGTGTTGTAAACTTCATGCTTACAGTTCTATTTGTCCTCCAATTTTCAGTCAGTATGCGGCTGCAGAAGGTTTAAGGAGCGGCTGGACTGAAGTTGAAAAAATGCGTGTTAGTTATCAGCAGCGTAGAAATATAATGCATAAGGCTTTCCTTGATATGGGACTGGAATGTGTTGAACCAGAAGGGGCTTTCTATATGTTCCCTAAAATTACTTCTACAGGACTTTCCTGTGAAGATTTTGCTACTGAACTTATTCAGAAATATAATGTTGCGGTTGTACCAGGAACTTGTTTTGGTGGAGCCGGCGAAGGATATATCCGTTGTTGTTATGCAACTTCTGTAGAAAAAATTAAGATTGCTATGGAAAGAATTGCAAAATTTGTTGCTGAATGTAAAGCAAAAAACAATAAATAGGCTATATTAATACTGTAGATTCGGGAGATTTTAGATGGATTTAGGCGTTGTTATTCCTGTTCTGATTGCGGCTATTGTTGTAATTCTTGTTATTATTCTTTCAGTTGTTGCTAAAGGCGGCGGTTCTGATAAGAAAAAAAATGATGGAAAAGTTTCTAACAGAGTACAGAAAAAAGGTGCTAATGCTGTAATTAAAGAATACGAAAAGAAACTTGCTCACGATCCTCATAATGTAGCTGCCTTGGAAGGGCTTGGTGATGCTTATTATGGCCTGCAGAACTGGGAAAAGGTTTGGAGTGTTTACAAAACTTTATACGATATTTCTGCGGCTCATCCCGAAGTTAATCTTGCTGTTGTTGCAAGACGAATGGGTATTGCAGCTTTTTCTCTTGGAAAGTTCGAAGATGCCTTGAATTCTCTTTTGGTTTCCAATAAACGGGAACCAGATATTTACGAAACAAACTATTACCTCGGTCGTGGTTTCTATGAAAAGAACATGAACGAAAAGGCTATTATTTGTTTTAAGAAATGTAAGCTTATTGATCCACATAAAACTGATGTAAACGAATATCTTGCCCGTGCATTGTTCAAACTGCAGAAATATAAGGATTCTTTGCCATTCTTAAAGAAGGTTCTGGATGAACAGCCAGGAAACAAAGAATTGCTTTTTGATATGGCTGTTGCAATGAGCGAATGTGGTATGAATGATAAAGCTCTTAAGATTTTTGTTCATTTGCGCCCAGATCCAATGTACGGTGCTCTTTCTTGTCTCGAAGCTGGAAAAATGCACGAAAAAACTAAAGATTATAAATCTGCCATTCAGGATTATGAAATTGGTATGAAGCTTACTGCAGTTCCTGAACAGACTTTACTCCAGATTAAATATCGTTGTGCAACTTCTTACATCAATACAAACAATATTGCAAAAGGCTTGCAGTTGCTTAAGCAGATTCAGCAGGTGCATGCCGGTTATAAAGATGTTGATAGTCTTGTTTTGCGTTACAGCGAATTGACTCAGAATAAAAATCTTCAGACTTATTTGCTGGCAGGAACCAGTGACTTTGTTGCTTTGTGCCGTAAGTTCATTTCTGCATATTACACTGATGGTTATGTAAAGATTGAAGATGTTGCCATTGCTTCTGAGAGTATCGAAGTTATCTGTTCTGTTGAAAGTGCAAAATGGGAAGCAAAAGCTATGTTCCGTTTCTATAGAACACAGACAGTAATTGGTGATATTTATGTTCGTGAATTCCATACAAAAATGCGTGATTCTAAATGTGATAACGGTTTCTGTGTAACAATGGGGTCATTCTCGGAGAGTGCTCATAAATATATTGAAGGTCGTCCAATTGACTTAATCGAAAAGGATGAACTTTGTAAAATTCTTAAGAAAATCCAGGTTTTTAACTAGGATATATAAAATAAATGAATATTTGTCTTTTTACAGCCGAAGAAATTCTCAAACCTCTTTCAATTAAAGATGAAAGAGGTGAACATATTGTAAAAATCCTTCATAAAAAAGCAGGAGATACTTTTACTGCGGGAATTATTGAAGGTAACTCTGGAACCGCAACTATAACTTCCATCGATTCTGAATTCATTCACTTTACTTTTAACTCTGAATCAGAAGGAAAACCTTTGACATCCTTAAAAATGATTATCGGGTTTCCTCGTCCTATTCAGCTTAAAAGACTTTTGAGGGATATTGCGGCTTTAGGTGTGGGAGAAGTTCATCTTACAGGCACTGAGCTTGGTGAAAAATCTTACATGCAGTCCACACTGGTGGAAAAGGGGAATGCCTACAAAATGCTTCTGGATGGAACTGTTCAGGCAGGAAGTACTCATGTTCCAAAACTGTTTTTGCATAAAACCTTAAAAGAATGTCTTGAAGCTCTGGAAGAAAATATAAGCAGTGAACATTCTCATCATGTTTTGAGACTTGCCTTAGATAATGTAAGACCAAAATGTTCTTTGACTCAGGCAATGGAAGATATGCCTTGTATGGTCTGTAAAGATCCTTGTAATGAAGGTAAATCTGTAATTGCGGCAATTGGTAGTGAACGAGGCTGGACAGATAAAGAAAGACAGCTTCTGGAAGAAATGGGTTATATCAGAAGTGGTATGGGAAGTCGAATCATGAGAACCGAAACTGCCGCAACTGTTGCAGGCGCAATTATTTTAAGTAAATTAGGTTATTTGGGAGAATAATTATGAATAACGATAAAATTAAAGAAATCCTTCTTGAACTGGAAGAACCTTCAATCGATTTTTCTGTAACAATGACAGGAAAAGAAAGTAAAAGAGTTAATGGTTTTTATAAACCTGATACTCACGAAATTTTTATTCATAATTTGAACATGAAAAATGATAACCAGATTATCTATACTGCAATTCATGAATATACCCATCACCTTATGACAATCAAAAAGCAGGAAACTGATCCAAATTATGGCAGCGGTTGTCGTGTTCATACTCAGGAATTCTGGGCTAAATTTGGTGATTTACTTGGAATTGCAGAACAGAAAGGTTATTACTCAATCGGCTGGGAAAATTCTCCTGAACTTAAAGCTTTGACAGAAGATATTAAAACAAATTACCTTGCTAAAAATGGTCAGCTGATGCAGGAATTTGGAAAAAAACTTGCACAGGCTTATGAATTGTGTGTAGCTGCCGAAATTCGTTATGAAGATTATATTGATCGTGTTTTGTGCCTTCCACGAAATGCGGAAAAAGATATTAGAAAGGTTGCTGCGGTTGAAGTAAATCCTTCTATTGGTTTTGAAAACATGAAAGTTGTAGCTTCTGTAAAGAAAAAGGATGAACGACAGGCGGTTGAACAGGAATTCTTACAGGGTGGAAAAAGTCCATCTTCTGTTAGAGAAATGATGAAGGTTCAGTCAGCAAAACAGAGAAGCGAAGATCCTAAATCAAAACTGGAACGAGAAAAAAATCGTCTGGAAAAAACAATTGCTCAGCTTACCCAGCGACTGGAACTTGTGGAGGAAAGTCTTGCAAGCTTGTAAATTATTTAAACTGATTTTTATATCTGCTTTTTTGGTTTCTCCTTTAATGGCACAGACTGTAGAAATGCCTTCTATGCCGTCCATGCCATCTATGCCAAAAATCGGGGATGGTTATTATCATCCGGATATGCCAACTCTTAAGGTTCCAGGCAAACCTGCAAATCCAAAGGCTCCTGAAACAACCGAAACTACAACTCAGGTTTTGTCAGATGCAACTGTAACCGATTCTGATGATTTACTTACAAGCCTTTTTGGAAGTTCAAATCTTACTGCAAAAGATATTTCGGCTTTGTATGATTCTGGAATGTTTGGAAGTTTGACCGGTCTTTCTGGAAGTACTGTTTCTACCCAGGATTTAATGCTTCAGCAGATTTTGACCAGTCTGAACGAATTGAAAAACCAGCAGAAAAACAGTTCCGTAGAACAAAAAGAAGCATACGAAGACCAGATTAGGGATTCTAAAACTTTCAAAAAAAGAGATCCGTCAATTTTAAGATTCAAAATCAATGGTTATAATATAAACGATTCTTTGACTACAGTTTTCTTTAGCGAAACAGAACCAGATGGAACTTTCCTTTTGACTGCTGACAGAAAATATTTTACAAGTCAGAAGGTTCGTACCGAAACCATGTATCTTTTGTTCAGAACAATCAACAATAACGGATATTCCACAACTTACGAAGTTCTTCCTTCTATTGTTCAGGACAGCAAAAACGAAAATTCTTTTATTTATAAAATGTGCCAGCAGAAAAAATTGATTGCCGAAAAAACTGGAAATCTTGTAGTAATTCATTACACAAACAACGATTTTAACATGGACTTGCTGCTGGATATTGATAATCGTGCAAAATAAAATCTGGAGATAAAAATGCTTAAATTCCGTAAACAGGTTGAACTTACACCGGCACAGAATATTGTTTTAAATGTTTGCCGCGTAAAGAAAGGGGAACGGGTTTTGATTATTGCAAATCCTTCTACAAATCAGATTGCACAGGATTTGTATTCTGCGGCTTCTGATGCAGGGGCTGTTCCAACTTTGATTTTCCAGAATGACAAAACCAGCTTTGATAATGCAAATCCCGAAGTTATTGCGGCAATTAAAACTAATCCTGATGTTTGTTTTTCAATTTCTAATATGAAACTTGGAAAAGATGCAGAAGCAACTGCAACTCCTTATGTAGCAGAAGACGGCCAGAAATATACTCACATTTTTGATTATCTTCTTGATGGCAAAAAAACAATGCGTGCGGTTTGGACTCCAGGAATTACTGAAGATATGATGAACCGTACTGCCAATATTGATTATGATGAATTAAAGAAGCGCTGCGAAATTCTTGGAAAACTTTTTGAAGGCTGTGTTTCTGTTCATGTTACTGCTCCTGGTGGAACAGATCTGCAGATTCCAGTTGAAGGCCGAAAGCTTCTTTATGATGATGGAGATTTTTCAAAACCTGGAACTGGCGGAAACATTCCTGCTGGAGAAGTTTTTATTAGTCCTGTAGTAGGGGATGCAGAAAATAATATTCCTGGCTGTCAGGGTGTTATTGTTTATGATGGTTCCATGACTTTTTCGGATGGAGATTCTATTCTTGAAACTCCAATTACCTGTACTGTAAAAGACGGTTATGTAACTTCTATTACAGGAGGAGCCGAAGCAAAACGATTAAATAAAACTGTTACCGAAGCAGAAGTAAATCCTTTTAACTTAGAGAAGGAAGGAAAATTGGAAAAAGGAATGGCCGAAGTTTATAAAAAGAATGCCAGAAATATTGGTGAACTTGGAATAGGTCTTAATCCTGCAGCCTCTATAAATGGAAACATGCTGGAGGATGAAAAAGCTTTCCATACCTGCCATTTTGCTATTGGACAGAATTACGATAATGATGCACCTGCTTTAATTCATCTGGATGGCGTTGTACGAAATCCTACTATTGTCTTAAAGTATGGGGACGGTTCTGAAAAGACTATCCTCCAGGAAGGCAGCTTACAGATTGAGGAATAAAATGAATAAATTAAAGACTGTTATTTGTGGAACTATGATGATTTTAGGCTTTTCATCTATTGCCTGTGCTAAAGGCGGAAAAACTTTGGGTGGCGCAACAACTCCTGCAAAGGCTCCAGAAAAAACTGAAGTAAAACAAGAGCCTGCCAAAGTAACTGAACTTCCACCTGAAATTAAAAAATTGAACAAAGTACTTTTTTCTATGTCACCAAGATTCAAAGAAGAATGTGCTTTTGGTTCGGCAGAAGAATTTCTTGCAGATTTATACAAGGTTTTAGAAGCAGAAAAGAATTTTAATCAGGATGATTTGAGCCTCTATTTCTTAATCGACAAACAGCATAATGTAAGCAGTACCTATGTTCCAAAAAACCTAAAAAAACTTGTAAAGAACAACGATTACATTATCAATAAATCGACTTTATCTTTGCGCCCGGATGTTGAAGAAGCACTGGCAGTAATGGCAAGAGCGGCAAAAAAAGATGGAGTTACTCTGGATGTAAGTTCAACTTACCGTTCCTACGAATATCAGGAAAATCTTTTTAATTACTGGGTAAGAGTGGACGGACTTGAAGAAGCCGAAAGAGAATCGGCAAGACCTGGAACAAGTCAGCATCAGCTGGGAGTTGCCATTGACTTTGGTTCAATTGATGATGATTATGACACAACACCAGGTGGCCGCTGGATGTATGCTCATGCGGCAGAATATGGATGGAGTTTAAGCTTTCCAAAAGGCTACGAAGATATTACAGGCTATCGATGGGAATGCTGGCATTTCCGTTATATTGGGGTAGAAGCCTGCAAATTCCAGAAAAAATGGTTCAATAATATTCAGCAGTATATGCTGGAATTTATTGATGCCTGGAAAAATCTGGACGAATAAAAATACTGGAAACTTAAATGGAAAAACTTAATGTAAAATTGATTGCTCTTGATCTTGATGATACTTTGCTGGACGATAAACAGCAGATTCCTCAGGATAATATTGATGCCTTAAGAGAATGTGTAAAAAAAGGTATTTATGTAGTTTTGTGTTCTGGTCGTGCAGATGATGCAATTCTTCCTTTTATCAGAAAACTAGAAATTGCAGATTCTGAATACGGAAGATACTTAGCCGCTATTAATGGCTGTTCAGTTTTTGACCTTCACCAGAAAAAACAGATTCTCTGCAATAAAGTTGCTTCTGATGTACTTTTGAGAACCAACGAAATTGCAGAAGCCAATGGTTTTTATTCCGAAGTTTATACTCCAGATACAATTTATTACCGCCGTCTTACTGAATGGACTAAACTTGATGTAGATTTGTGTGGTCTAAAAGGGGAACAGGTAGAAGATTACGATAACTTCTTAAAACAGGGTTTTACAAAAATGCTGGTTCCTGGTGAGCCTGCTGCTTTACAGGGGCTTCAGAGAACCTTAAGAGAAGAATTTGGGGACAGAGCAGTTATTTTTGTAAGTAAACCATACTTTCTGGAAATTCTTCCACCAAATTGCGGAAAGGGAGAAGCTATTACCTGGCTTGCAAATCACATCGGCATTGATCCAAAGACAACTATGGCTTTTGGTGACAGCATGAATGACGAAAGTATGATCCGTCAGTGTGGTTACGGCGTAGTAATGAAAAATGGACTTCAGGAAATGAAGGATATTGCGGACTTTGTAACCGAAAAAACAAATGTGGAAGGGGGAGTTGGACACTTCCTCCGTAAATATGTTTTATAGATTATTTCCAGATTTCGGGATTAATTCCTAAGTCTTTGATTATTGATGGAGTTTCGGCTTTTGCTGGAGCTCCATTTTTTATTGCCCGAATCAAAATATTTTTAGGAGTATGTTCCATATCAATAAATTCCAGCATCTGAACTTTGTACCCCATGGATTCAAGCCACTGACCTCTAAGTGCATCGGTAAGAAGAGAAGAGAATTTTTCCTGTAAAAGTCCCCATTTAAGAAGTGGTTCCAGAGCCGGATTTTCTGTTTTAGAAGTTTTAAGCTGCTGATTTATCTGATGCTGGCAGCAGGGAACTGAAAGAATTGCCTTGGCCTGATGCTCAACTGCATACTTTAAGGCAAAATCTGTGGCGGTATCACAGGCATGGAGAGTAATTACAATATCCGGATTTTCTTTTCCTGCATAATCAGAAATATTTCCTGTATGGAAAATCAGATTCTTAAGCTTGAGCTTTTGAGTCATGGTGTTGCAGTATTCAATAACTTCTTCCTTCAAATCTAAACCTTCGATTGCACAGGGAATCTTTTTAAGTTCTGTAAGATAGTAGTGAACAGCAAAAGTCAGATAAGATTTTCCACAGCCAAAATCTACAATTTTAAGAGGATTTTCAGTAGTAAATTCATATTTTTTTTCACTGAGAGCTTTAACTGTATCGTCAATAAATTCCAGAAAACGGTTAATCTGTTTGAATTTATCATATTTTGAAGCAATGACTTTACCTTCATCATTCATAACTCCCAGCAGAATTAAAAATGGAACAGGAATGCCTTCTGCCAAAAGATAAGTTTTCTTTTTCAGAAGGGTAGAGGTGGAAGGAATTTTTGAAGCGATGGTACTTTCCTTAAGATTTTTTACCAGCTTTGTTGATTTTCCTTTTTTATTTGTAAGGGTTGTGATTTCCTGGGTGTCAGTTCTTTCTACACAGTTTTTAAAGGTGTTTCCTGCATTTTCTTTAATAAAGGCAAGAGTTTCTGCTTCTGAAAAATGCTGATGGAAAACCTGAGTTTTAGTAAACATTTCAAAATAGTAATTTAAACCTGTACTGGAATTTTCCGCTTTGATTTTGATTTTTTCGTAGGCCTTTCCTAAAACTTCTTCAACATTTGAATTTGGTTTTGATAATGTAGCAGATAAAAGCATTTTTTTTACACCTCTATTTTTAATATATACTAAATGACAAAAAAATAGTATATTAATAGTTATGGGAAAAAGCATAGTTTTTGTAAATCAGAAAGGTGGTGTTGGAAAAACAACCTCCGCAATTAACATTGGCGCTTACATTGCTTTAGCGGGAAAAAAAGTACTCCTTGTAGACTTCGACTCTCAGGGAAACATGTCTAGTGGTGTAGGTGTTTCAAAAGATAAGCCTACAGTTTACGAATTGCTTGCTGGTTTAGTTGAACCAGAACAGGCTGTAAAACATAGTAATGTTGAAAACCTGGATGCAATCAGTGCTTCTATCGATTTGTCTGGTGCTGCAATCGAACTTGTTGATCAGGAAAATCGTGAATATTTCTTGCGAGATGCACTTGCTCCACTTAAAGAAAAATATGATTACATTTTAATTGACTGTCCTCCTTCTCTTGGACTTTTAACTTTGAACGGACTTGCCGCTGCAGATTCAGTTTTGGTTCCAATGCAGTGTGAATATTTTGCTCTTGAAGGTATTACTCTTCTTTTGCAGACAGTTAAGAAGGTTCAGAAAGAAATCAATCCAAACTTAACAATTGGTGGTATCTTCTTTACAATGTACGATTCTAGAACTCGTCTTGCACAGGATGTTGTACTTCAGGTTAAAACTTATTTTAAGGATGTAGTTTTCAATACTATTATTCCTAGAAATGTTAGACTTTCTGAAGCTCCATCTCATGGTCTTCCAATTTGTAAATACGATCCTGACTGTGTTGGTGCTAAAAGTTATGAAAAATTGGCAGAAGAGGTAATTCGTCGTGGCTAGAGGTGGTTTAGGATTAGGTAAAGGCCTTGGTGCCTTAATGGGTGAAAGTGGTGTTGATACAAATACAGTTCTTCACAAAACTCCAGTTGCAGCAGAAGCTCCCGCAGCTCCTGTAGTTGCAGCAACTCCAAAGAATAATACAAACATTCCTTCTTGTGTTGAAGTTGATGAAAATGGTGGTCTTTGGATTGATCCAGCATACCTTAAACCAAATCCAAAACAGCCTCGTACAGAATTCAACCAGAAACAGCTGGAAGAATTAGCTGATTCCATTAAAGAAAACGGAATCTTACAGCCAATTATTGTTGAATACATTGCCGATAAAGAATTTTATATTATTGCCGGTGAGCGCCGAACTCGTGCCGCAAGAATGGCAGGACTTTCAAAGGTTCCAGTTCAGCTTAGAAAATTTGATGAACAGCAGAAACTTGAACTTGCACTTATCGAAAATATCCAGCGTGCAGATTTAAACCCAATCGAAGAAGCAACTGCATATTACAATTTGATTCAGATGGCAGATTTAAGCCAGGACGAAGTTGCAAAACGAGTAGGAAAGAATCGTTCTACTGTTGCCAATGCCATGCGTCTGTTGAAGCTGCCAGAAGATATTCAGAAAGCTTTGATCAGTGGGCAGATTACTTCGGGTCATGCCAGAGCATTGCTTATGGTAAAAAATGATTCTGACATGCATGTAATGTTCGGAAAAATCATTGGTTCCGGACTTTCAGTTCGCGAAGCAGAAGCATTAGCAGATGACTACAATAACGGTGGCCGTGCCGGAAACAAAAAGAAAGAAACTAAAAAAACAAAAAAAGACCCAGACTTTGCTCTCTTTGAACAGGATCTCCGAAACCTTTTTGGTGTAAAAGATGTAAACTTCAAAGGATCAATGGACAAAGGTTCAATCGAAATTGGTTTCTCAACCAAAGCCGATTTTGACAGAATCTACTCGATTCTTTTGAACGATAAAGAGTAAAACTCTATAAAAGCGTGTGGACTATGAGTTTTATCGGGGGCTGTAGCGTACCCCCCCTCACCCATTTTTCTAATCCAACAAAAGGAATGCCTTGTTACACTCAAATGCCTGCACAATATCTTCCTTGCTTGTAATTTCCCAAGGCGCGTGCATACTCAAAACTGCAACACCAGCATCAAGAACATTCATTCCATATTTAGCCGCATGGTATGCAATTGTTCCGCCGCCACCCTGATCAACTTTTCCAAGTTCTGCCATCTGGTACGAAACATTTTTCTTGTCCATAGCTTCTCTGATCTTGGCAATAAATTCTGGATTTGCATCACTTGCTCCAGATTTTCCTCTGGCACCAGTATATTTCTGGAAAGTAACTCCACCACCTAAAAGGGAAGTGTTGTCTTTATCGTACAGTCCTGCATTTAATGGATCAAAAGCAGCATTTACATCGGAAGAAAGCATATAACTGTTGGCAAGACATCTTCTTAATGTCAGTTCACTGTAATTTTTTGAAGTTTTATCAATAATTTCTGCAGTCATGTTTTCAAACAGGTTGGAAGCCATGCCTGTTGCACCTACTGAACCAATTTCTTCTTTATCTACACAAAGACAGCAGTTTGTTCTTTTTCCTGCTTTAGTATTAAGAATTGCGGCAACCGAAGTAAAGGCACAGGAACGGTCATCCTGTCCATAGCCTAAAATCATGGAACGGTCCAAGCCTAAATCCCGGGCTTTTCCCGCTGGCACAATTTCTAATTCTGAAGATTCCAGATCTTCTTCTTCGATGTTGTATTTTGATTTAAGCAGTTCAAGAATGATTTTCTTGCTCTTAAGTTTTTCTTTATCAGATTTTTTGTCAGTTTCGTCCTTCTTCTTTTGAGGAAGAATTGAACCCATGATCAAATCCAGATCTTCACCTTTAATAAAGTCGCTGGCTTTGTCTTTCATCTGATCCTGTGCCAGGTGTGGAAGAATATCCGAAATACAGAAAACTGGATCTTCATCATTTTCACCAATTACAACATTTACAGTAGTGCCATCCTTTTTACAAACAACTCCATGAATTGCCAGAGGAATTGTTGTCCACTGATACTTTTTAATTCCACCGTAGTAATGAGTGTTCAAATAAGTAATATTGTTTTTTTCGTAAAAAGGATTCTGTTTTGCATCAAGTCTAGGTGAGTCCAGATGAGCTCCAAGAATATTCAATCCCATTTCCAGAGGTTCTGTTCCAATATTATAAAGAGCAATAGCTTTGTTCATTTTTGTGATATAAACTTTATCACCAGGTTTTAATTCCTTATATTCATTCAGTTCCTTATAGCCGCTGTTTTTTGCCATGGCAATAATCTGCTGAACACATTCTCTTTCGGTTTTTCCCATATCGAGAAACTGCTTGTAGTCGTTAATTAATTGTTCTTTCAATTTTATATCCTTTTAAATATACAACACCATTGGCAAAAATCCTTCCGCTGCAGGCTTTTTACCAAAATGCGTAACTATATATAAATTTAATTAAATATAATTCTATTGTCAAATTTATATAATTTCAAAAAAACTTAATTAATTCCTTCTTTTTTATAATAACGAAAAAATAAAATTTGACGGAGCATTTATTGTCTTTTATAATTGAATTATAAAATTATAAAAAGTTATTATTATGAAACATAAAAAAGTACTATTAAACCCCTTGCTGCTTATTCCTGCAGTACTAATCCTATTAGATATAATTGTTCTCATTGGAATTTTTGTTTCCCCATCTTTGAGAGACTTATATGAGACCCCCTTGTTTATTTTCTTTGCTGTAACGGCAACTCTTCTGCTCATTCCTCTTGTTGTTTTATGTATTTATGCAATTAAACATTTGTATAAGGTAAATACTTATATTGATCAGAACGACAAAACTCTTGCTCAGCTGAAAGAAGAAAAAGACAAGGCTTTTAGAGACCGAGACTTGATTATCCGACAGACAATGAAAACTTTCGTTTCGTTTATCGATAATAAAGATCCTTATACTCAGGACCATTCTGTTCGAGTTGCCAGAATTACTAAAGAAATGGCAAAGCGACTTGGTTATGATAAGGAAAAGTGCCGTGTTTATTATTATGCAGGCCTTATGCATGATATTGGTAAGATTACAATTGCAGATGAAATTTTAAATAAAAGAACCAGTCTTTCTAATGATGAATGGGAAATCATTCACCAGCACACAACAAATGGTGCAAAACTTTTGAATAAATTTACAGTTTTCCCTGAAGTTGGAGATGCAGTTCTTTATCACCATGAACGCTTTGACGGAACTGGATATATTAATCGTCTTAAGGGTAAAAGCATTCCTGAAGTTGCCAGAGTTGTTTGTATTGCAGACTCTTACGATGCAATGGCAAAAGTTCGTTCTTATCGTCTTCCATATTCTGAAGAAAGAATTATCGGAGAATTTGAACGCTGTGCCGGCAAACAGTTCGACCCAGATTTAGTTCCATATCTTATTTCCATGATTAAAGACGGAACAATTTATAAATTCTAGATCTTAATTATCTGCGATTTGTTTTTAGAAGAAAGAAATTAATAGACGCAGCTGACATCAATACAAGAAGCTCAATTACTAAACTACTTAAAGGCAACTAGAATGAAATTAGGTCTATTGCTGAATTTTGGTTCTCCAAAGGTTCAGATTAAACGAGTGGTAAATAATTATCAATAATCTTTTTTTTCATCTGCGGTTAATTATAGAAGGGGGGAAATGAAGATTTATGCGTGGGAAATATTTTACTTTTTTGGATTATGTTGACTGGCGGGGGGATTTGTCATTTGATCAGGCTCCATTTTGCGAAGTTGATGCTTTAATCTTTAGTCAGCTTACTTACAACAAATTTGGGGAAGCTATTCCTCCTGGTTTTAATTATGTTTCTACTCTGGCGGAAGTTTATTCCCGATTTTCAAAATTTGAAGATTTTAATGAACGACAGAAGCTTGGTGCAATGATCAGCGATGATGTTGCGGTTCTGTTTAAGAAGTGTGCTGAATCAAACAGATTTGGACAGGTTAAAGTCTGCGGTTATAAGAAGGTTTACGATAAAGAGCTTCCTGTTCAGTTTTCTGCAGAAACTTATATTCTTGGTAATAAAAAGAAAGAAGTTGTAGTTGCTTTTGAAGGTACGGACGATACTTTTGCAGGCTGGTACGAAGACTTCAATATGACTTATGTTTATCCTTATCCGTCCCAGCTTGAAACCTCAAAATATCTGGCGGAAGTTAAAAATTTCGTAAAAGGCAAAATCATAATTACGGGGCATTCTAAAGGCGGCAGTAATGCTGTCTATGGTGCTATGTATGCAGATTCAAAATTTAAAAAGAGAATTAAAGCAATTTATAATTTTGATGGTCCTGGTTTTTCAAAGGAAGAACTGGAATCTAAGGCATATCGTTCTGTAAAAAACCGTATTCATTCTTATTATCCTCATTTTTCTCTGGTGGGAATGATTAATCATCGTGACAGTCAGTTTAAGATTGTTCAGAGTGTAGAAAAACTTGCCATGCAGCATGATCCTACTTCCTGGGTGATTAGGGCTAACTGTATTGAAGAAGTGGAAAAATTTTCTGATGAAAGTCAGTTCCTTTCTAAATCTACCAACGACTGGATTGCCAGTACTCCTGATGATGTAAAAAAGATTTTTATCGATTCAACTTTTTCGGTTCTTTATTCAACTGGAGTTTCGTCAAATCTGGAACTGGAAAAAAATATGGTCAGCTGTTCTGCAAAAATTCTTGTTTCCATCGCAAAGCTTAATCCCGAAACCCGCAAACTGGTAACTTCAACTGTTCATAATCTGGTAAAATACGGAAAAATAAACTTTCCGATGTTGAACATTTTTCAGTTTAAAAAACCACAATCCTAATTTACAATAAAGATACAGGCTTTTTGCTTATATCTGATTTTAGGAGTGGACTTTTATGACAAACGAAACAATCAGTACTAATTCCCCAATCGGGCAGCAGCTGGAATCTTACGGAGATGGCAGACCTGCTTCATATTTAATGTTCAATAATAAAAAAATTGATCTGGTCGCAAAAATTTCTATCGGTCGTGAATCTGATAATGATGTTGTTGTTGATAATAAACTTGCCAGCCGTCATCATGCGTTGATTCAGAAAATCAAAAAAGCTTATTTTATTAAAGACGAAAACAGTACAAACGGAACTTTTGTAAACGGAATTCGTATTCCTTCTGATAAATATGTAAAGCTTAATCCTGGTGATAAAATCACTATTGGAAATATGTCACTGGTAATTTCGTAAAACCTTCATGGGTGACAAGCTTATCTCTTTGGATGGCTGTTTAAAACTAAAGCAGCTGCCGGATCACAATACATTGTTTACTCTCACAGATGAAGTTTCTTCGCTTCTGGAAAAGGAGCCTTCTGAATACCGTCCACTGGATGATAAAGGGGAGGCTGGAAGTCTTATTGAGCTTAAAAAGGAACTGCCTGTAATTATTGTGCCTGATATTCATGGTCGCCCTGATTTTATTAAGAATATTCTTGAATATAAACTTTCGGATGAAGTTGGTTTTTCTTCTTCCCTGACTGTAAGAAAAGCTCTGGAAAAACAGAAGGTTTATGTAGTTTGCGTTGGAGATGCCATTCATTCTGAACTTACAAAAGAACGATGGAAAAAAATTCACGAAGAATGCGAAAAAGGAAACTTCACCAGTGATCTGATGATGGAAGAAATGGAGGGAAATATTCTTGCTTTAAGTATGATTATGCGGCTTAAGCTGGAATTTCCTGAAAACTTTCATTTTATAAAAGGTAACCATGAAAATATTCTTAATATGACTGGCGAAGGAGATTATTCCTTTATTAAATATGCGGATGAAGGAGAAGACTGCCGCAATTTTATAGAAAGCCATTATGGAGAAGATATTCTTTATCTGATTCATTATTACGAAAAACTTTTGCCACTGGTAGTTTGTTCTCAGGAAGCAAACTGTGTTGTTTCTCATGCAGAACCTGCAAATTTTTATCTTAAGGGCGAAATTATAAACGGCCATCGTTATCCCGAAGTTGTAGCAGGGCTTACCTGGACAAAAAATAATCAGGTAACAGAAAAAACTGCTCTTTTCCTTATGAAAAATCTATTGAAACCAGAAATGGCAGAACAAGGCTTTTACTTTGCTGGTCACAGGCCTGTAGAAAATAAGTATGCATTGCGGCAGGGGGGGCGTTTTGTTCAGCTTCATAATCCTGCTTTACAAAATATTGCAGTTGTTGTTCCCGGACAGGAATTTAATCCGGAAGTTAATATTGTAAGTGTGGAAAAAGACTAATATAATAAATAGACGAGGTGTTCTATGAGTGAAAAAATGAGCAATGATTTTCCTCCAATGATTGGAAAATATAAGGTTTTAGGTGTAATTGCAAAAGGTGGAATGGGTGTTGTTTATAAAGCCGTTCATCCATCCTTAAAGCGATATGTTGTCATTAAAAAAATGACCGCTCGTGGAAATAACGGAAATGCAAACCGTTTTAAGAAAGAAGCCGAAATCCTCCTGGAAATGCAGAGTCCATATATCGTTCATCTTTTTGATTATTTTACAGAAGGTGGTTATCGCTACATGGTTGAAGAACTTGTAGATGGTACTGCTTTGGATAAATTGATCAGAAAACAGACTTGTCTTCCAGTTCCTATTGCCATGCTCTTTATGCAGGATGCCTGCTACGCTCTTAAATATGCTCACTCTAAAAAAATCGTTCATAGAGATATTAAACCTGGAAATATTCTTATTTCTAAACGAGGGGAAATTAAGCTTGCAGATTTTGGTATTGCCCGTGATGAAGGGGATGAAGAAAATCTTACAACTACAGAAACTACTCTTGGAACTCCAGCTTATATGCCTCCAGAACAGTTTGAAAAATCTGCAACTGTAGACCACAGAGCCGATATTTATGCTCTTGGAATCATGCTTTACGAAATGATTACCGGTACAAAACCTTATCCTGGAACATTTACAATTGATACCTTAAAAATCATTAAGAAAGGTCGATACATTCATCCAAGAAAAATGGATAAGAAGGTTCCTCCAAAGATTGAACAGATGATTGATAGAATGATTAAGCCAAAAGCTAAACGCCGCTATCAGTCAATTGATAAGGTTTTGAGAGAAGTAAAAAAATACTTGCGCCATTACGATACTCACGAACTTCGTGTTCAGATTGCAAGAGCAGTTGTTTGTCCTCAGACTTATGTATTCCCTCCATGTATGCCAAAGGATAGAATCGGACGAATTGTAAAACGAGTTGTACTTGGTGTTGCTGCTGCAGTACTTGTATTCTTTGGTTTATTAAAGACAAATGTATTCCATAAAACAATTCTTCGTCACAAATATACTCCGGTTTCTGTTTCTATGGAGTTGCCAAAGTCTGTAGCACAGAATCTTGATCTGCCTGTAAAAGCTTTCTTCTTTGAAGATGATGGAGCTGATATTCCAGAAGTAAAGAATTCTACAAAAGTATTTGCCGTTTCTGGCAGCCGCAGATTTGACTGGATTTATAAAACTGTTCGTTCCAACGCAATTGATAATCTTTCTGCAAAATATCAGGTTTACGATACAACTGATTTATTCTTAAAGAGAGGTGATTATCGTGTAAAAGTTGTAGCTGGTCCTCATGTATGGTGGAGCAGTTTTACAGTTGGAGAAAAACCTCAGGAAATTAAATGTGATATTCTTCGTAACATAAAACGAAAACTTCAGATTAAGACAATTGCAACTGACCGTCTTACTGGAGAAGATATTTCTGCTAAATCTAAAGTTCAGATTCTTTACAACGGTGGATGGGTTGATTTTAAGAATTTCCCAGAAAACGAACTTGTAACAGGAACTGTATGGAAGATTCGTGTAAGCTGTGAAGGTTACGAAAGCGAAAATCATTCACTTTTAATCGACTGGTATCAGGATAGACTTTACATTACTGCAGAATTAAAACGCAAATAGTCATGATAGAAGCAATTGTTTTTGACATGGATGGAGTTATTCTTGACTCCGAAACTATTTGTGATATTGCCTGGTCAAAGGTCTGTAAGGAACTTAATCTGCCGGATTATGAAAGGGCATTGAAAGCCTGTCTTGGAATGAACAAGACCGATTCCATGGAGATTTTAAAACAGATTTTTGGTCAGGAATTTGATTCCAAATCCTTCCTGCTAAAAACTTCCCAGGCTTTTCATCAGATTGAAGAGACTTCTGGAGTTCCTCTTATGAAAGGTGCGGCTAAGGTACTGGAAGTACTTTCTAAAAAATATCCTCTTGCTCTGGCTTCTTCCACAAGAAAAGAAACTGTTATGCGTCAGTTAAAAGCAGTAAAGGTTGATCATTATTTTAAAACCTTTACCTGTGGTGATATGGTGGTTCATTCAAAACCAGATCCAGAAATCTATCTTATGGCCTGCAAATCTATTGGAGTAAAGCCCGAAAATTGTGTTGCAATTGAAGACAGTCCCAATGGAGTAAAAAGTGCTTTTGCTGCGGGGCTTAAGACAATTATGGTGCCAGATAAAATTCAGCCAACCCAAGAGATTCTGTCTATGGTATGGAAATGCTGCCAGAATCTGGATCAGGTAGTGCAGCTGTTAGACTAGTCTTTTCAAAAAATCAATCATCTGTTATAATTCTATTTTCACATCATTATTTGGGGGCCTTATGAACTTACAAGGTAGAAATTTTCTTACATTAAAAGACTTTACTCCAGAAGAAATAAAGGGGCTGCTTGATTTAGCGGCAGATTTAAAAGAAAAAAAGAAGAAGGGAATTCCTGTTGATATTCATCGTGGAAAAAACATTGCCCTTATTTTTGAAAAAACAAGTACTCGAACTCGTTGTGCCTTTGAAGTTGCTGCACACGATTTAGGAATTAATACAACTTATCTTGCAGAAGGTTCTCAGATTGGTAAAAAAGAAAGCATCGCTGACACTGCAAGAGTTCTTGGAAGAATGTTCGAAGGTATTGAATACCGTGGTTATGAACAGACTATTGTTGAAGACCTTGCTAAATACTCTGGTGTTGTAGTTTGGAATGGTTTGACAAATGAATATCATCCAACTCAGATGCTGGCAGACATGCTTACAATTAAAGAAAAATTAGGCAAATTAGAAGGGGTAAAACTGGTTTATTTTGGTGATGCCCGCTATAACATTGGAAATTCTTTGTGTATTGTTGCCGCAAAACTCGGTTTGAATCTTGTTTTGTGTTCAAACAAAAAGTATTTCCCTTCTGCAGATTTAATTGCTGAATGTGGTGCCTGGTGTAAAGAAAGCGGCGGTTCAATTACCTGCGAAGAAGACATTAAAAAAGCAGCTGCAGGTGCTGATGTTATTTATACTGATGTTTGGGTTTCTATGGGTGAACCAGAAGAAGTTTGGGAAGAAAGAATCAGTGACTTAAAACCATATCAGGTTAATAAAGAAGTTATGGCTCTTGCAAAACCAACTGCAATCTTTATGCACGATTTACCTTCTTTCCATGATTTGAACACAAAAATCGGAAAAGAAATTCACGAAAAATTTGGTCTTGATGCTATGGAAGTTACAGACGAAGTATTTGAATCAAAACAGTCTGTAGTATTTGACGAAGCAGAAAACAGAATGCATACAATTAAAGCTGTAATTGCAGCTACACTTGGAAATAATTTCTAATAAAGGCTTTGGCCGGGAGATATAAATGAACGCTATTATTACTGTTGTAGGCTCAGATAAAGTTGGTATTATTGCAAAGGTTTCAACATACCTTTCAGAACATTCTGTAAACATTGCAGATATTACACAGACAATTCTTTCTGGTAATTTCGTAATGATGATGATGGTAAACCTCGAAAAAGCTGACATTTCAATCGATGAACTTCGTACAGAAATGAACAAAAAAGCTGAAGAAATGGGTGTCGAAATCAACATCATGAGCGAAAAAGTTTTCGACAGCATGCACAGAATCTAAGTTTCAAGAAACTTTCAAATCATCAGGAAGATTTCAGACTTTTCTTAAAATATCTACTGTGTGACTTCCAGCTCCAACTGTGGATGGATTTTCGCATATTGCCAGATTGAATCTAAGAAAGGCTTCAAATTCTTCCTGAGACATTTCGTTTAATTCACGGCGTATATAATCTGCCGCTCCATCCGCACTAATCAATTTAATTCGTTCCAATCCACATTCTTTATTCAATAAATCAATGTCATCAGTTCGTACATAGTCATACAAATCTTCTTCTGTACAAATTGTATGGAAATCTGGGGACAGACCTGCTTTTTCTTCAACTTCTTTCCAATGATGTTCTTTAAAACAATATTGAATTACAGAATATTCATTCATAACATAGGCAACAAGAATAATTCCGCCTTTTTTTGTAATTCGTTTTGCTTCTTCCAGAGCCTGTAATTTATTTTCCTGCCCATGAAGATGATACATTGGTCCAAATAAAAGGGTAATATCAAAAGTTTCTGAATCTAAAAACTGGAGTTTTCTAGCATCGCCCTGCCAGGTTTTGATGTTTTCGTGTTTGCTGCGTAAGATTTCAAGATTGTGTTTTACAAGTTCAACTGCTGTTACATCATAGCCCCGATGGCATAATTCTACAGAATATCTGCCGGTTCCAGCACCAATGTCAGCAATTTTAACAGGATTTGAAGGATTAGGAAGGGATTTTACCGCTTCTTCAATATAGTGAAGGGTAGTATTGAATTCCACAAGGCCGTGACGGGTAGTCAAACGGTGTTCCTCGTGGAATTTGTTATAGTATTGTTCCAGTTTTGTCATGCTTTGGAGTTTAGTCCATTTTGAAAGTTGCGTCTACTTTTTCGAGCCATTCAGTCTTAGCTTTTTTAGAAAGATTAGAAGCAATAAAGCCGTTTTTAATCAGCTGTTTAAGTTCTTCATTTGTAAATTTAAGATCTTTTTTACAGATGTAGAATTCGTTGATTAAATCAGTTTTAAAGAAAACAGGGTCGTCTGTATTTACAGTAACCATCATTCCTTTTTTGTAGAATTCTTTAATAGGATGATTTTTTGCTTCGGAAACAATTTTCTTTGTGAAAGTGTTTGAAGTAATACAGATTTCAATTGGAAGCTGAGTTTTTACACAGTGTTCCATTAATTTTTCATCCTGGATTGCAGTAATACCATGTCCAATTCGCTGAACTTTAAGATAGTTGATAGAATCCCAGATAGATTCAGGACCAACATCTTCGCCGGCATGGGCAACAACCTTAAATCCGTCTTTAATTGCCTGTTCGTAAACTGGTGCATATTCTTTTGCAGGTCCTTTACTTTCGGCCCCGCCAAGACCAATACCAATAATGTCTTTGCATGGATACTGTTTTAACAGGTTGTAGTTATTCATGGCATTTTCGCAACCAAAAGTTCTGGAAACATCCATTAAAAGTTTAATAGTGATTCCATGTTTGTTTTTGATTTCTTTGATGCGTTTAGAGAAAACTTCAATCATTTCTTCGTATTTAAAGCCTTTTTTAAGGAAGGCTGTAGGTGCAAAGAAAGCTTCTGTATAAACAATGCCATTTTCAACCAGATAAGTTTCCAGATCATCAAAAATCAAATTGAAATCTTCAACCGAAGTATACATATTCTGAATTTTGATGAAGGCCTGAATAAAGCCATTGAGGTCGTCGTATGTGAATAAATCCTTTAGTTCCTGTGCAGTCATTTCAGTTCCGTTACATTTTTTGTAAACAGTCTGAATTGTCTTGAGGGTAGGCACAGCTTCAATATGAAGATGTAATTCCGCTTTAGGAACCTGTTTCATCATTGTAAAAAATTCTTTTTTATTCACGACACACTCCTGGAAAAATTCTTTTCCTTTTTAAATATCGGCAGGATATGGGGGAAAGTTGAATGAAAAATAAAGAATTAAGAATTAGGGGGTTGGTCATTGCGAGCGAACCGCGGCAAAACACTTAATCCTATTCCTCTATCTGTGTTTATCCGCGGATATCTGCGTCTATTTTTTTAGATTGCAGTATTTTTTTCTACAGTAATTCTTTCAGCTGGTCTACGATGCGTTTGAATTCATCACAGGCGGCCTGGACTGGGGCGGTGCTTTCCATATCAACACCGGCAACTTTTAGGCTTTCGATTGGGTATCTTGAACCACCAGATTTAAGGAATTTGAAGTAGTCTTCCCGTTCTTTTTCGCCGCCAGTTGTAACTCGTTTTGCAAGAGCAAGGGCTGCAGAAATTCCTGTAGCATACTTGTATACATAGAAAGCAGAGTAGAAGTGAGGAATTCTTAATCCTTCCATGTCTGAATTTTCTTCAAAATGCATTTCTGGACCAAAATAGAGTTCAAGGAGATCTCTGTAAGTTTTGCGTAAAAGTTCAGCAGTAAGAGGAGTTCCCTGTTCTACAAGTTCGTGGGCTTTCAATTCAAATTCAGCAAACATTGTCTGGCGGTGAAGAGTTGCAAGAATATCATCAGCACGCATAGACAAAAGGTAAGTTTTCATTTCTTTTGATTCAGCGTTTTTCAAAAGATATTCAAATACCAGTTCTTCGTTGAAAGTAGAGGCAACTTCAGCTTCAAAAATGGTATAGTCGTAGCACATGTAAGGATTATTGTGAACAGAATACCAGCTGTGCATTGAGTGACCACCTTCGTGAGCCATTGTAAATACATCACGGATTACATCTTCTTTATAATTCAAAAGAATGTAAGGATTTCCGATGTAACAGCCACTTGAAAAAGCCCCAGAGCGTTTTCCCTTGTTTTCGTAGCGGTCAGCCCATCCGTTTTTAAGTCCATCACAAAGTCTGTCAGTATATTCTTTGCCTAATGGAGCAAGAGCATTTCTACAGATTTCAACAGCCTCTTCATAAGTAGTTTTGCTTTCTACAGATTTTACAAGAGGAACATAAACATCGTATTGGCGAAGTTCATCTACTCCTAATGCCTTTTTTCGTAAAGCATAATATTCGTGAAGAGTATCAAGATTTTTATGGATGCAGTCAATAAGATTGTGATAAACCGAAACTGGCACCTTATTGCTGTACAAAGCTCTTTCCAAAGAAGAATTGTAGCCTCTTGCTCTGGTAATAAAAATATCCTGATTTACAGAACCTGCATAAAGAGCGGCAATTGTGTGCTGGTTTTCTTCGAATTTTTTGTAGAACTGTTTATATGCGGCTTTTCTGACTTCACGATCCTGTGAATGAAGGAAAACAGACCAGGTTGTCTGGGTAAGAGGTTTTTCTTCACCCTCAATTTTTACAGTTCCAAAGGTTTCGTTCATATCAACATTTGTCAAAACACTGAAGGCTGTATCTGCAGTTTCGCCACTCTGACTCTGAAGAGAGAGAATTCTTTCTTCTTTTTCTGAAAGAATGTACTGCTTTAAGTAGAGAAGTTTTTCTACAAAGATTTTGTAATCTGCAAATTCTGGAAGAGTAATCCATTTTTTTAATGTGTCTTCTGGAATTTCCTGAAGTTCTGGTTCAAAAAAGCTTAATTCAGAACTCATTTTTGTATATGCCATCATTGCACGACCATTTTTGTCGGTAGCAGATGAATCGTTTTCGTCTGCTGAATGCAACAGGGATGCGTAGTGATATACAGTTTCCAGTTTAAGGTTTACTGCTTCAAAAGCTTTAAATGCTTCAAGTAAAGTCTGGGAACTGTCCCCAAGTTTTCCTTTAAATGAAGCTGCTTTATCTGTTAATGAAGAAACTTCTTTTAATGCTTCTTCCCATTCTGAATCTGATTTATAAATTGATGAAAGATCCCACTTATCGCCGGCAGGAACTTCATTTCGTGTAGGAATTTTGTTTTTACTCATGGTTATATTATAGTAAGAAAATAAAAAAAATAAACATATAACTAAAAATTTATAATCTTTGTATTGTATAATTTTATAAATATACTTAAATTTAAACCTATGACTAAAGTAAGTAAATTATTCAAAGGAATGGAAAAGAAATATGTTGTAGATTCTTTTCTTTCTCCTCTAGCCATGATTTTTGAAGTAATTATGGAAGTAATTATTCCTTTTGTTATGGCAAGTATCATTGACAAGGGTATTGCACAAAGTAATCTGCCTTATGTTCTTAAAATGGGTGGATTAATGATTGGTCTTGCAATTGTTTCCTTGTTTAGTGGAATTATGGGAACTGTTTTTTCAACAAGAGCAGCTCAGGGCTTTGCCTTTAATTTGAGAAACAGACTTTTTAATAAGATTCAGAATTTCTCTTTTGCAAATATTGACAAATTCAGTACTGCATCTCTGGTAACTCGCCTTACAACCGATGTAAATATGACACAGAATGTATTCAGAATGCTCATTCATATGTGTGTTCGTTCTCCATTTATGTTGATTGCAGGCTGTATTATGGCTTTTAGAATTAATAAGGAACTGGCAGTTTTATTTTTGATTGCTGTTCCAGTTATTGTAATTGCAATCATGAGTATTTCTTCAATTGCCCATCCTCGTTTTGAACGAATGATGAAAAAGTTTGATGGAATGAACGGGGCAATTCAGGAAAACCTTATTGGTATTAGAGTTGTAAAAGCCTTTGTTAGAGGTGATTACGAAGAAGATAAATTCCGCAAAGCCGCAGAAGAAGTTAAAAAGGCTCAGGTAAGTGCTGAAAAAGTAATTATCTTTATTATGCCTGTTATGCAGCTGGTAATGTATCTTTCTATGGTTGCCGTAATGTGGTTTGGTGGCCGTCATGTTGTATTTGGAAAAATGCAGTCTGGTCAGTTAATCAGTTTCTTTACATATGTAACTCAGGTACTTTCATCTTTGATGATGCTGGGTATGGTATTTGTTTCTCTTGTAATGGTAAAAGCATCTAACCGCCGTATTATTGAAGTTCTTGATGAAGTTCCAGATATTTCTACAAAAGAAAATGCAGTTACACAAGTAAAAGATGGTTCTGTAAGCTTTGAAAATGTTTCTTTCAGTTACACAAAAGATGAAAATAACTGTGTTTTACGGGATATAAATCTTTCCATTAAGAGTGGCCAGGTTGTAGGTATTATTGGAGGAACCGGTTCTTCTAAATCTACATTGGTTTCGCTTCTTCCTAGACTTTATGATGTTCAGAAAGGTTCTGTAAAAGTTGGTGGAATTGATGTAAAGGATTATGATCTTTCGGTTCTTCGTGATTCCGTTGCCATGGTTCTTCAGAAGAACATTCTCTTTACTGGAACAATTCGTGAAAACCTTAAATGGGGTAACGAAAACGCAACAGATGAAGAAATTAAGCAGGCATGTGCCGCCGCCGATGCAGCAACCTTTATTGAATCTTTCCCAGATGGTTATGAAACAGAACTGGGACAGGGTGGTGTAAATGTTTCTGGTGGTCAGAAGCAGCGTATTTGTATTGCCAGAGCTCTTCTTAAAAAACCAAAGATTCTTATTCTTGACGATTCAACTTCTGCTGTAGATACAGCAACAGAATCTAGAATCAGAGGTGCCTTAAAGGAACTTGCCCCAGAAACAACAAAGATTATTATTGCCCAGAGAATTTCTTCTGTAAAAGATGCAGATATTATTTTTGTTCTTGATGATGGTGTAATTACAGGTTCTGGAACTCACGATTATCTTCTTGAAAATAACAGGATTTATAAAGAAGTATTTGAATCTCAGCAGCAGGGAAGCGGTGACGCTGACCTTGAAGGAGGTGAATAATGCCACCACGAAAAGGATTTGCTAAACCAAAAGATGCCAAAAAGACAATTGGCAGAATTTTGCAGTATATGGGAAAATTTAAGGCTTTATGGCTCTTTGTTTTCCTTTGTGTAATTATCAGTTCAGGAGCTTCTGTTGCAGGAAGTTATCTTATTAAACCTGCTTTGAATAAATATGTAATACCAATGGCACAGATTATTGCCAATGGAGGAAGCCTTTCAGATATTTCTGGAATTATGGCAAGTTTTGGAGTTTTATTGCTCTGTGTTGTAGGAATTTTTCTTTTGGGGGTTCTTGCATCATGGGTAAACTCCAGAATCATGCTTTATATTTCAACAAATCTCTTGTTTAATGTTCGTACTGATTTGTTCAGCCGTCTTGAAAAACTTCCTATCAGATATTATGACGGTCATACTCATGGTGAATTAATGTCTCGTTTTACTAACGATACAGATACTATGCGTGAAATGATGAGCCAGACAATACCACAGCTTTTTTCTTCTGTAATTACAGTTGTGTCTGTTCTTGTAATGATGATTATTTTAAGTCCAATGCTTACTTTAATTATGCTCATTACAATGTTCCTTATTTTTCAGTTGATTAAAATGATTGGTAAGCGTTCAGTTGCCGCTTTCCGTTCAAATCAGAAGGCCGTTGGTGAAATGAACGGTTATATTGAAGAAATGATTGAAGGTCAGAAAATCGTAAAAGTTTTTAACTACGAACCAAAGGCAATCAAACATTTTGGAGAATTAAACGCAAACTTAAGAAAAGCCGGAACTGCTGCCATGACTTATGGTGGTATTCTTGGTCCAATTACAAATAATATGTCTCATGCTCAGTATGCTGTAGTTGCAATTGTTGCTTCTGTTGTAATGATTTTGGGACAGATTAAAACAGGTTCTTTAAACTGGTTTACAGGGGCTTTGGATCTTGGTACAATTGCGGCTTTCTTGCAGTACACTCGTTCTTTCAGTCAGCCAATTTCTATGATGAGTCAGCAGGCAAATAGTGTTTTGAATGCTCTTGCCGGTGCTGAACGCATTTTTGCAGTAATTGACGAAACCGAAGAACTTGATGAAGGAAAATATTCCCTTGTAAATGCTTACGAAGCAAAAGATAAGGATGGAAACCCAACTTTAGTAGAATCTTTTGCTACAACAGGACAGTGGGCCTGGAAAAATCCTGAAGATGGTTCTTTAATTCCAATGGCTGGTGATGTGGTATTTAATGATGTAACTTTTGGTTATGTGCCAGAAAAAACAGTTCTTCATAATATTGATATTCATGCAAAACCTGGTATGAAGATTGCTTTGGTTGGTTCTACAGGTTCTGGAAAAACTACAACAATCAATCTTTTATCAAGATTCTATGATGTTGCAGAAGAAAACGGAAACATTACTTATGATGGAATTCCTTTGAACAAAATCAGCAAGGCTGCATTGCGCAGATCTTTGGGTATGGTTCAGCAGGTAACACATTTGTTCACAGGTACAATAAAGGATAATATTCGTTACGGAAACTTAAATGCTTCTGATAATCAGATTTACGAAGCTGCTAAACTTGCAAATGCAGATTCTTTTATCCGCCATTTACCACAGGGCTATGATACAGTAATTACAGGAGATGGAGCTTCTTTAAGTCAGGGACAGCGACAGCTTTTGGCAATTGCCAGAGCCGCTATTGCTAATCCACCAGTATTGGTTTTGGACGAAGCGACTTCTTCAATCGATACTCGTACCGAAAAACTTATCGAAAAAGGTATGGACAGTCTTATGGAAGGCAGAACAACTTTTGTAATTGCCCACAGACTTTCTACAGTTCGCAATGCAGACGAAATTATTGTTCTTGAACACGGTAACATTATTGAACGGGGAACTCACGATCAGCTTATTGCCGCAAAAGGACGATACTATTTCTTGTATACAGGAAATAGAATTACTCTTGATGAGTAGAAATGCACTAAAAAAGCATATTTCTTTGAATTTTCTTACTTATTCTGCGGGATAAATAAGAGAATTCTTACTGAAATAACATTGAAAAATAACGAAATTAGTTATAAAGTTTAGTTATTAAGAAATAAAAAAAGTTTTGTACAGTTCAGCAGCAGAAAATGTAATCGTTGATTAGGCGGCTGAAAAATAAGTAAATGGCAACCTTAGTTGGTTGTGAAATTTTTTTACATCCCTAAAAATTGGAACGGGATGATTAAGAAGGAGTTTTCTTATGAAAATGACAAAATCTTTATTGATTGGTGCAGTTGCTTTTGCTGCTGTATTGTTTGCTGGTTGTGAAGTGAACTGGTCTCTTGATTCTGCAATGCAAAGATCTATTGGAACTGATTTCTTTAGTTATAATAGTGCAACAAAAGAAGCTGGTATGGGTACTTGGACTTTTGATGAAGTAAATGATAATTCAGCTGGAACTAATGAATGGGTTCGTGGTGGTAAATTGTTATTTACAAAGCATCATGATATGAAGGGTGTTATTCGTTTGCAGAAAATATCAAATGGTGTTACTGGTATTATGTTTAATGTTAAAGAAAATACTGGTAAATATCAAAAGGGTTCAGAGTTGGAAGGAGAAAAATTGCCAAATTATGGAACATATAACTTTTGTTTAGCAAGTTTTGTTTATGATGGCGGCGTACCAAAATATTATGTTTCTTATTTCTGTAATATTAACGAAGAAGATATGGGAAAGAGAAATTTCGGGGCACATGATGGAACTAGTGCAATAACTAAAACAACATATGATAAAAATTGTTATACTCCTTATGAAATTGACTATACAAATGGTATTCTTAATTTATCAGGTAACTATAATATTTCAAATCCTGAACGTGAAGATGAAAAAAACGCTGTGGGTTGTTTTATTGATGTTAAAGAAACTGATGATGGTGGATATGATATTAATTTCTATGAATTTTCAAAATATGATACAAAGAAATTTAAATTAAAACCTGAGGTAAAGGCTGATGCAAATGTAAAAATTTCTGCAGAAAGTCTTGGAAAAATCAAAAAGACTCAGGCATATTTAGGCATTTATTCATGTATTTATGAAGACTCAAATATGGCAGGAACTCTGGAAATTCTTGGATTAACAAAAGAAGCTATCGAAATTGAAGAATAAGATTTAGATAACTTCTAAATAACCAAAAGGGCTGTCTTGTAAAAGGCAGTCCTTTTTTTATCACAAAAACACCGAATAAAATACCCCAAAAACACCGAATGAAATAGCGCAAAAACACCGAATGTGATATAATATAATCAAGAGGATTTTATGGATTACTTAAATAGAATTGCAGATGAGGAATTAAGTTTTCGATTAGAGTGTAGTGGGGCAGTTTTAATTCAGGGACCAAAATGGTGTGGAAAAACAACAACTGCTGCTCAACAGGCAAAAAGTATAATAAAACTCCAGGATACAGATAAGAAAGAAGGTTATAAACAAACTGCTTTAATAAAACCATCTTTGTTGTTACAAGGAGATAATCCTAGACTTATTGATGAATGGCAGGAGATTCCTGTTATATGGGATACTGTAAGAAATTCTGTAGATGAAAAAAATGAAACTGGTCTTTATATTCTTACAGGTTCTAACTCTATAGATGAAGATAAAATCATGCATTCTGGGACAGGAAGAATATCCAGAATGAAAATGGAGACAATGTCTTTGTATGAAACAGGAGAATCCAATGGACAGATTTCTTTATCAGAACTTTTTAAAAATCCTGAAATGGATATTGAAGCAAAATCTGACCTTGAAATTGAACAATTAGTTTTTGCTGCATGTCGCGGGGGATGGCCAGCTCATATTTCAAGAAAATCTGATAAAGCAAAACTTCAAATAGCAAGAGATTATGTTTCAAGTGTTTGCGAAATTGATATTTCGACTATAGATAAAATAAAACGCAATTCTGTTTTAGCAGAACAAATTTTAAAATCCTATTCAAGAAATCTTTCTACTCTTGCAAAATCCATAAATATTTTTCGTGATGTTGAATCAATGTCATATAATATTTCTCAAGATACATTTGATTCTTACTTATTAGCTTTAAAAAAATTATTTGTTATTCAAGATATAGATGCCTGGTGCCCTTCAATTAGATCTGCAACATCAATCCGTTCTGGAGTAAAGAGAGGTTTTTGTGATCCATCTATTGCTGTTGCGTCGTTAGGTTTAACTCCTGAATATTATTATACTGATTTTCAGTCTTTTGGATTTATTTTTGAAAGTTTATGTATGCGGGATTTAAGAGTATATTCATCTAAAAATGACGGAAGATTATCTTTTTATCATGACAGATATAATCTTGAAGCAGATTGTGTTTTACATTTACGAGATGGAAGATATGCCTTAATTGAATTTAAACTAGGAAACTCCGAAATTGATATGGGAAGTTCTCATCTTTTAAAAATCAAGCAATTAATAAAAAAATATAATGAAACAGAAAGAGGACCAAAACTTAGAGAACCAGATTTATTGATAGTTATTACAGGAACAGAAATGGCATATAAGAGACAGGATGGAGTGTATGTTATTCCTATTGGTTGTTTAAAAGATTAAAGAAATTCATCTGAGTTACTCTGTGCCCTCTGTGGATTTTTTTTATTCATCGAGAGCACAGAGTATTTTTACAATTCAAATTTTACCCCAACCTTCCAGTTTAATTCATAAACATCCATTCCGGAGTTCTGGTATAATTCTTCAAAATTACCTTTACTAGACCAGACATCGGATTTGGTTGGTCCTTTAATATTAAAAATTGCCAGGCCTGATAAAGTGGAACATAAAGAAATCTTATCTGAAAGTAAATATTCAATTCCTAATTCTCCCCTGTATCTTTTAAAAAATGCCATATGAAAACTTATAGTTGTAAAATCCTGGGCTTTGGAAGGATCTTCATATTTATTTTCATCCCTGTGATAATCTGTTACCTGGGCAATTGTAAAAGGGGATGCTCCTAATAAAACTTTTATTGCAAGGTTTTTTATTCTGTAGGTCCCTGAGGTTTCCAATGTTACTGCCCCACAAAGCTGCTGGTAGTCTATTCCGGAATATCTTTTTTTAGGAAGCCCTTCTGTATTCCAGGCCTGATTTCCTCCGTTCCAGCCATAGCCGTTTTTTCCATTGAAACTTTTGTATTCAAGATTAAGACTTACACCAGGACCAAAAGTAAAATCCTTGTATTCAAAACTGTAGCCGTAACGAGCCTGCATATTTCCTGCAAAAACTGCATAGGAATCAAAAATGCTGTAGTTGGTTTTAATATTGTAAGACTTCCAGTCAGAATCGGTCATCTGTCCGCATTTTACAGGCAGGGCAGCGTTAAAACTAAAATCTATTGTGTTATTTTTATAATCTGCAGAAAAGGTAATGCCTTCCATAAATAAAGGCTTTTCTTCCCATTCCAGATAACTTAAAAGATAATTACTGAAACTTGAATATAGATATTCTCCGTTTTTTCCAAAGGTAATGCCAGTTGTTGGGGTAACAGAGAAGTTAAACTCTTTAGCAAAGAGGAAAGATGTAAAGAAAAGTGCTATTAAAAAGACAGTTTTTTTCATAAGTCTAGAATAATATATTTTTATCTTGTTATCCACCTAGAGTACTGATGGGGCGGGAATTCTTATAATTTCTGAAATGATGACAAAATCGTGATTTTTTACTATAATATTCTGCATATTTATTTAATAGAGGAATGAAAATGAAAGCTATTGAACTTGAAAAAGCTTACGATCCAAAATCATTTGAAGATCGTATTTACAACGAATGGGAAAGTAAAGGTTATTTTAAACCAGTTTCTGATGAAGCAAATCCAGTACACTGCCAGTGTTCTGAATGTAATGAAAAAACTAATACTTATTCTGTCGTCATTCCTCCTCCAAATGTAACTGGTGTTCTTCATATGGGACACGGTTTGAACAACACTCTTCAGGATATTGTTGTTCGTTACCATCGTATGCGTGGTGATAATACTCTCTGGGTAACTGGTACAGACCATGCCGGTATTGCAACTCAGAATGTTGTTGAACGTAAACTTAAAGCAGAAGGTAAAACTCGTAATGACCTTGGCCGCGAAAAGTTCCTTGAACGCACATGGCAGGTTAAAGAAGAACATCACAATATTATCGTAAAACAGCAGAAAAAGCTTGGTAACTCAACTGACTGGGACCGAGAACGCTTTACTTATGATGAAGGTTTAAGTGGTGCTGTTCGTGAAGTATTTGTTACTTTGTATGAACGCGGTCTTATGTATAAAGGAAAACGCCTTGTAAACTGGTGTCCTCGTTGTGGTACTGCTCTTGCTGATGATGAAGTAGATCACGAAGATACACAGGGTGCAATGTATCACCTTTACTACGAATATGCTGACGGAACTGGCAAAATTGAAGTTGCTACAACTCGTCCAGAAACTTTCTTTGGTGATACTGCTGTTGCTGTTAATCCTACTGATGAACGCTATACTGCTTTAGTTGGAAAAATGCTTAAGCTTCCATTGACTGGAAAAGAAATTCCAATTATTGCTGATGATTATGTTGATAAGGAATTCGGAACTGGTATGGTAAAAATCACTCCAGCTCACGACCCTAACGACTGGGAAGTTGGTAAACGCCACAACCTGGAAGTAATCAACCTTCTTACTCCAGATGGAAGAATGAACGAAAATGTTCCTGAAAAATATCGTGGATTAAAACCAGAACAGGCTCGTAAACTTGTAATTGAAGATTTAACAGAAGCAGGACTTTTCAAAGAAGAAGAAAAAATGGTTCACTCAGTTGGTAAATGTTACCGCTGTAAGACTGTTGTAGAACCTTATTTGTCAGACCAGTGGTTTGTAAAAATGAAGCCAATGGCAGATAAAGCTCTTGCTGCATGGAAAGCTGGAGAAATTCAGTTCTTCCCACAGAAATGGGAAAATACATACGAACAGTGGCTTGTAAACATCCGTGACTGGTGTGTAAGCCGTCAGATCTGGTGGGGTCACCGTATTCCTGCATGGTATTGTGAATGTGGTGAAACAATCGTTAGCCGCACAGATCCAACTTGCTGTCCAAAATGTGGTGCTTCTGCTGACAAACTTAAACAGGATCCAGATGTACTTGATACATGGTTCTCTTCATGGCTCTGGCCTTTTTCAACTTTAGGTTGGCCTGAAAAAACTGTTGATTTGGAAAAATTCTATCCAACAACTGCTTTGGTAACTGCATACGATATTATCTTCTTCTGGGTAGCTCGTATGATTATGGCTGGTCTTGAATTTACAGGAAAAGCTCCATTCCATGATATTTATATTCACGGTCTTGTTCGTGATAAACAGGGTCGCAAGATGTCAAAATCTCTTGGAAACGGTATTGACCCACTTGAAATTATCGATATGTACGGTTCTGATGCCCTTAAATATACATTGGCATTTATGTGTGCACAGGGACAGGATATTCTTGTAGATAAAGATTCTTTCAAACTTGGTTCTCGTTTCTGTAACAAAGTATGGAATGCTTCTCGTTATCTTTTGGGTAACCTTGAAAGCCGTACTTTAGTTCCTGTAACAGATGCAGATTTGACAGAACTTGATAAATGGATTTACAGCCGTTTGAATCATGCTACAAAGGTTGCTCGTGAAGCTCTTGAATCTTACCGCTATAACGATGCTGCTTCTGCCATGATGGAATACTTCTGGAATGAATTCTGTGACTGGTATGTTGAAGCTACAAAGATTAACTTCAAGAATGGTGATGAAAAAGAAAAAGATCGTCAGGCATCTGTATTGATGAACATTCTGGAAGAAAATCTCCGCTTGCTCCATCCATATTTGCCATTTGTTACTGAAGAAATCTATCAGAAACTTCCTTTGGCAGAAATTGCTGCTAACCGTAAGGCTGCTGGAGCTCAGAAAGTTGCATGCACAGTTGAATATACTGGAATGCTTATTAATGCTCCTTATCCTGAAGTTATTACTGCAAGAGAAAATGCTGAAATTGATGCCCGCTTTGATGTTCTCAAAGATTTGATTGGTAAAGTTCGTGCAACAAAAGTAGACTGCGGAATTGATCCTGCTATCAAGATTAATATTGCTATTAAGATTGAAAAGGGCAGTGAAGCAGAAGTTGCTAAAGAAAAGGTAGAAATGATTCAGCTTCTTGGCGGTGTTGGAAAAGTTGAATTTGTTGAAACAAAACCAGCTTCTTCAATTGGTACTGTTGGTAAAGGATTTGAAGCTTTTGTTATTGTTGATGAAAATATCAACAAAGAACAGCTTTTGACTCGCTTTACTAAAGCAATGGAAAAAGAACAGGGTTATGCAAGAATGAGCGAAAATAAACTTAATGGAAACTTTGCTCAGCATGCTCCTGCAGAACTTGTTCAGGCTGAAAAAGACAGACTTGCTGAAAGCTTAAAGAAAGTTGCAACATACGAAAGCTACATTAAAGAATTGCAGTAGTTTTTAGACATTAAAAGGGTTCCTGTGAAATTCATAGGAATCCTTTTTTTATAGAATGGAGAAATCTATGAAGAAATCATTACTTTTTTTATTAATTATTATTTTTTCTCTTTCTTTTACTTCCTGCTTTAATTTAAAGAATAGTCCTTTTTACGAAAGCATGTGGATTATGGACAACAAGGATGAAAATAATCAGCCATATTATCATCAGATTTATTTTCTTCCAAAACATCAGGTTTTGCTTAGAACCTCCTATTATGATTCAACAAATATAATTGAATGGACTGGTACTTATAAAATTTCTTCTAAAAAAATCACATTTAATTTTGTTGATTGTACTCGTTTTGAAGACGGCAAAGAAGTTGGTAAATACAATCAGACAAGACTGATTAAATTCTATTCTGGTGAATATTTATATTCCCTTGGACAGATTGGTGAAGAAGATGAAAAAGAATGGCATCTTCAGCTTATTCGTCCAAGAAATCAGATTTATGGTGAAACTAAAGATTTATACGGCAACGATTTTGAAGATTTTATAAAAATTGCTAATATGAATTTGTTGTGATATACTAGGAACGGATTATGACAAAGAAGAAATATGAAATGAAAACTGAGCGTTCAAAAAATATGAATACTCAGCAGATGCAGCAGTTGAAGGATATGAGTCTTGCTCCTTATATGCAGCTGGCAACTGGTCTTATTGGTAAGGCCCGTCATGCTGGTGGCAATATGTTCCGTCATCAAATGGATACTCTTTCTATTCTTATTGATTATGGATATATTGATTCAGTTTTGCTTAAGGCAAGTGTTGTTCATGATACTGTGGAAGATATTCCAGGTTTTGATCGTAATCTTATTATTAATGCAGATGATGAAGGTCAGCAGGTTCTTGATCTTGTTCTTGAAGTTACAAGACGGGAAGATGAAGATAAAAAACAGTTCCTGCACCGAATTCTTGATACAGGCAGCCAGAAAGCAAAAATCTTAAAATGTGCTGACCGTATTTCCAATATGATTTCTTTGGGTTATGTTACAGATCCAAAATTCATTGAACGATATTGTGACGAAACAGAATTCTTCCTGCTTCCAATGAGTCTTGAAGTCGATTTCAACATGTATCATGAATTGATTAATCTGGTTGTAACCAGACGACGCTACCTTGAAGACGGAGGCTATTTTGATAACCGCCACAAAGAATCTTCAAGTGATGAAAAAAAATAATTGAGTGAAAAGAGGTTGTTCTTATTGAGCAGCCTCTTTATTGTTTTTAAACACCCAGAACTTTTGAAAAATGTATCCCACAAAAAACAAAACTGTCTGTACTATAATGTTCACCAGAGTTTTAAGTACAGGTGATTCAATCGAAAGCAGGGAAATTACTAAAGGAACACAGAAACTGGTAATCAGCATTTTAGGAAGGGCAACTGCGTAGTATTTAATCCCTTCAATTACAACATCTTTTCTGCTTTTGCATTTTGACTTAAAAACAAAGATCTTATTCAGGATATGGCACATTATTGTAGCAAGCAAATAGCAAAATGCAGTAGCAATTCCATCTGCCAGTTTTTCTTCCAGAAAATTATCAAGCAGCTGAACTAAAAAGTAGAACAATACATATTCCAGAATAACGGAAGAAACAGAAATAGATGAATATTTTATAAAACTTAAAACTTCTTTTACTAATGAAGATTCTTTCTTTGGTTCTGTTGTATTATCTGTATCCATATTTCATATTATAGGTAAAAACAAATACATTTTAAAGTAGACTATTTTTAATAAATTCATTATTTTATAAGTAACTAAATTTAATCTAATTTTTAGGAGATATAACATGGCAGTTAGAGTTGCTATTAATGGTTTCGGCCGTATTGGTCGTTTGGCTTTCCGTCAGATGTTTGAAGCTGAAGGATATGAAGTAGTTGCAATCAACGATTTGACAAGCCCAAAAATGCTTG
>JAZQOB010000087.1:0-13912 GCA_045627625.1 Treponema sp. | reverse complement strand
TGAAAATAATCCATAAACTAAAATTGGTAATAAAGATCCATACAATCCATATTCAGAAGGCAAACCAGCAACCTGTGCATACCCCATAGAAATTGGAATGGAAACTAAAGCTACAATAATTCCGGAAAAAATATCATTTATCGGATTTTTCAAGTTAACATTTGGAAAAGCAATTCTCATATTAATAAATTTACACAACAACCAAAGGTTTTGCAAAGTTTATTTAAAAAAAAATGACCACCCCGAAGGGAGGCCATTTCTTAAATTCTTATTAAAAAGAAAAACTCATTAACCTTTTACAGAACCCAAAGCAACACCGGCAACGATGTACTTAGAAAGGATAAAGTAAACAACAATCAATGGAAGAGCTGTAAGTGTAAGACCGAGGTAGATACTACCAAATTCTGTCTTATAAATATCACCTTTAAGCAAAGATACCATAATAGGCATTGTATACTTGTCCTGTTTTGTAAGGAGTACTAATGGTCTGAACAAATCGTTCCAGCTGTTTACAAAAGAGAAGATAGCCTGAGTTGCAAGAGCTGGTTTCATGATTGGCAATACAATAGCATTGAAAGTGAAGAATTCTTTTGCACCATCAATACGAGCAGATTCAACCAATGAACGAGATACAGAAGGTTTCATGTACTGGCGCATAAAGAATACCAGAGATGGAGAAGCAATTGCAGGCAAGATCAACATAATAAACTTGTTGGTCATGTGAATCTTATAAACCATCTGATAGAAACCAATAATTGTAATTGTTGCTGGAATCATCATAATTGCCATAATGAAACTGAAGAATGCGTTCTTTAATTTCCAATCGTACATTACAAGTGCATAAGCTGTAAGTGTTGAGAAGTACAATGCTACACCAGTAATAGAAACAGAAAGAATAATTGAGTTTAAGAAACCTCTTAAAGGATTAAAACTCTTACCACCTAAAATTTTCAAGTTACTCAAGAAATATTTTGAAGGAATGAAAGAAACCGCATGCTGCTGAATTTCATATGTTGAACGAGTTGAGTTAATAATCATAATAATGAAAGGCATTAAACTCAAAATCGCAAGGAAAATACAAACTACTAATACTAAGAAAGTATAAATTGGATTACCGCGTCTTTTCATTTATTTACCTCCATTTGCAGCTTCTTTAGCAGCTAATTTAGCCTGTTTTGCAGCAAGCTTAGCCTGTTTTTTCAAAGCTGCTTCATCTTTATCTCTCATGACAAAGAAGAGAACACCAGAACAAGCTACGATAATCAAGAACATAATCATACTTGCAGCAGAAGCTCTGTTATAGAGATAACCACCAGCAAAAGCCTGATCATAAATGAATACGTTTGTTGTTAAAGTTGCGTTATCTGGACCACTAGATGTAACAAACAATTTTGGAATATCGAACATGTTCAAACCACCAATAAGTGATGTTACTAATGTGAAGAGCAAGATTGTTTTAATTGAAGGAATAGTGATTTTCCAGAATACCTGCCATCCGTTAGCACCGTCAATTTCTGCTGCTTCAAAGATATCAGGAGAGATACCAAGTACACCAGAAATAATGATAATCATTGTATAACCGTACCACATCCAAGTCTGAATGAAGATTACAATTCCCTGTGCAGTTGCCTTATTGTTAAGGAAGAATACAGGATTATCTACGATTTTTAATCTTGTAAGAATATCATTAATTGGACCCATTGGGTAACCAAATAAAGCATTGAACAAGATAGCTACTGTTGCAGCAGTAATAATATTTGGCATATAGAAAAGTACTTTAAATGCTCCCTCTCCAGGAACTTTAGCACGACGGCTAGTGAACCAGGCAGAAAGCAAAAGTGCCATAATCATCTGTGGAATAAAGTTACAAACCCAAAGTTTTACTGTATTTTTGAATGCAATACGGAAAGTCTGGCTTGTAAGTGTTTTCTGATAGTTCTCAAAGAATTTCGAACCTTCTAAGAAATGCCATGATGTTCTACCAGCACCACGCAAATCTGTGAAACCAATAATAATTGTATATAAAGTTGGATAGAAAGAAAAAATCAAATAAGCAAGAACAAATGGAATACTAAAGATGTATCCGTATTTTGCATAATTGATAGCGCCTTTTTTTGCCAACTTAGTGTCGTTTTTGTCTTTTTTACCCATAAAGGACACCCCAAGGTTTAGTTTTTTTTAGGATTTTTTTTAAATAATATTTGCTTTTTAACAAAAAGGAGCCGCCAAATTGACAGCTCCCTTTTGTTATTTTCTAGCTATAAACTAGTCAATATCAACACCGAGTTTATCCTGAACTGTTGTTTTGAAGTCAGCGATAGCATCAGCTTTTGATTTAGAACCATTAGCATAAGCACGAACCTGGTCACGCCAGATCATGTTGATAGATTCATCAAGTTCTGTAAGGTTTTTACCATTAGCATACTGGTTAGCACCTACGAAGTAGTCGAACATGTTCTGACCACCGAGGAATGCAACTTCACCGTTAGATTTAGCCATTACTACACCTGAAGAAACTGTATCTTTTGTTCCGCCTTCGCCGTTCAAAGTACCGTTAGCCCACTTGTAGAGGAGACCTTCGTCTGTTGTATCCAATGTAATCCATTCGATGATTGTTTTAACAGCAGCTTTCTTGTCTTTTGGCATGTTTTTGTTAGCAAGGACCCATGTACCACCCCAGAAGAAACCGATTGGAGAGTTACAAACTGCCCAGTCACCGTATGTACCTTCACCTACAGCAGATCCACCACAGTTAGGAGCGAGTGTATAGTTGATCAACCAAGCTGGTCCGAAGAAACCGAAACATGGTTTAGCACCTGTATCTTTCATGTCAGCGAACCAAGCATCCTGCCAGTCCTGTGTCTGGTTAGAATAACCTTTGTCTGTTAACATTTTTGAAGCTTCGAAGAATGCTTCACGTTTTGGATCGATGTAGAGTTTTCCGTCTACGATCCAACCTTTGTCAGATGAGTTTTCATATGCGTGCCAGATATCTCCGTCACCAGAAACCATAGCGATTCCGTTGTCAGCCATCTGTGCTGCTACAGCCCAGAATGCATCCCAAGAACCAGAACCACCACCGATAGCAGCCTGAACTGCTTCTGGATCATCTGTACCTAATACTTTCTTAGCAAGTGAACGACGATAGATGAAACATCCACCAGTTGTCTGGTATCCGAGTGCATCGAGTTCACCTTTTGAGTTAGAACCGATATCTACTGTGTAACCAGCGATGTCAGCTGCACTTACTTTGTTCAAGTCGATTCCGAGATCTTTGTAAGGCATTGCATAGTCCTGCATAGCACCTTTTGAATATTTCAAGATGAATGCAGCTTCTGCAGCATACATATCAGGAGCATCAGCACCACCATTCTGGAGAGCCTGATCGAGAGCTGGCTGGTATGCACCGTCAGTTGTTGCGATAATTGTTGTGTTTACTTTGAAACCACAATCTGGATGATTTTCAATGTACTTGTTAACCATTCCAGGGATTTCGTCAGTAAATGACCACAAGTTAACTGTAACTTCTTTGTTTACAGCGTCTTTCTTTGCACAGCCTGTGAATGCAACCATCATTACAGCTGCAGCTGCGAAAAGACTTGCTTTAAGAGCTTTTTTCATTTTTTACCTTCCTCTTGGATAAAAATTTTGTAATATATTAAGCTTACACTTAATACCATAATTATATTCTACTTTTTTATTTTTGTAAAAGAAAAAAAACACAAATTTTGCCTTTTTATTGGAAACTAAGCAAATTTATGTTATATTTTAGTCATGAGCGATTATAAAAATCAGTCAGAAAGTTCTGGAACAGGTGTTCTCGAAAATAATTCGATTGAGTTACCTCCAGAATTGAATGTTGTTATGTATAACGATGATTATACTACAATGGAATTTGTAGTTGAAATTTTAATTTCTGTTTTTAATAAATCTCAGGATATTGCCCAGCAGCTTATGACAAGAATTCACGAAGACGGCTCTGCAATTGTTGGCACTTATACTTATGATATAGCAGTATCCCGAGCAAACCTTGCAAAAAATCTTGCAAGAAAAAATGAATTTCCTTTGAGGGTAGAAGTTGAGTAATCAGGATAATACAAATAAAAGCAATATCAGACAGATGAAAGTAAGTCCAATGCTTACTAAAATTCTTTCTGATGCTATGAATGATGCAAAAAACTCCCATCACGAATTTTTTACTCCAGAACATGTTCTTTCGGCAGCATTAAAAAATGATTTTGTCTGCCATCTGGTATTAGAAAGTGGCGGAGACTTTGAATCATTAAAAAAGAATCTTTCTTCATATATTTCTGATAAAATTCCAGTTATTTCAGAAGAAGCTAATCCGGAATTAATTAAAGATCCAGTTGAATCTGCAGGATTTCAGGCAGTAATGAACAGAGCTGTTTTCCACTGTGTTTCCAGTGATTCTCCAATGCTGGATATTACAGATGTTTTAATCAGCATGTATGAAGAAAAACGCAATTACTGTTCCTACTATTTAAGATGCAGCGGATTGGATAAATTCCGTTTAATGGAAACAATCACTAAAGTAAAAGGTGTTCATGGAACCAATAAAAAATCAGACCCAAATATGGGAATGGGACCAGGCATGGAAGGTTTAGGTTCCAATAATTCTGGTGGTCTTGCCAGATTTGCCGTTGATTTAACAGAAATGGCAAAAAATGGAAAAATGGATGAATTGATTGGTCGCCAGGAAGAACTGGAAAGAACCATTCAGGTACTCTGTCGTCGTACTAAAAATAATCCTCTTCATGTTGGTGATGCCGGAGTTGGTAAAACTGCCATTACTTACGGACTTGCCCAGAGAATTGTAAATAAACAGGTTCCAAAATTACTTCAGGACTACACTATTTACAGTCTTGATCTTGGACTTTTGCTTGCAGGCTCTAAATTCCGAGGGGATTTTGAAGAAAGACTCCATTCTGTAATCGATGAACTTAAACAGAAGAAAAAAGCTATCTTATTTATAGATGAAATTCACATGCTTATGGGAGCAGGAACAAACGGTTCAACTCAAATTGATGCTGCGAATCTTTTAAAACCTGTTCTTGCTACTGGTGAAGTAAAATTCATTGGTTCAACTACTTTCGAAGAATATTCTTCTCATTTTGAAAAAGACCGTGCATTGGCCCGTCGATTCCAGAAGATTGATATTAACGAACCAAGCCGTGATGAAGCTGTTAAAATCTTAAAAGGACTTCAGAAAAAATACGAAAAGTTCCATAATGTAAAATACACAGAAGCATCTCTGGAAAATGCAGTTGATTATTCAATCCAGTATATGCCAGACCGACGGCTTCCAGATAAAGCAATCGATATTATTGATGAGGCAGGTTCTTACCTTTCAATCAAGAAAAACGGTGGTTTTAATGGAGATTCAAAACTTCCTGTTGTTTCTGATGAAAAAAAATCTTCAATTCCTACTATTACTAATACTGTAATCCGAACTGTTACAGCTAAAATTGCAAAACTTCCTATTGATTCAGTTGCCGGAGATGAAAAAGAAAAACTCCGTACAATTGATGAAGATATGAAAAAAGATATTTATGGACAGGACAAAGCAATCCTTACTCTTTCAAAAGCCGTTAAACGCTCAAGAGCAGGTTTCAGAAATCCTGATAAACCAGAAGCCTGCTATCTTTTTGTAGGACCAACTGGCTGCGGTAAAACAGAACTGGCAAAATCACTTGCTTCTATTTTGAATGAACCATTAATTCGCTACGATATGAGTGAATATCAGGAAAAACATTCTGTCAGCCGTTTAGTTGGTTCACCTCCAGGCTATGTTGGTTTTGAAGAAGGCGGATTACTTACAAAAGATATTCGTAAAAATCCTAATGCAGTAGTTCTCTTTGATGAAATCGAAAAAGCCCACGAGGATATTTATAATATTCTTCTGCAGGTTATGGATTATGGTATGCTTACAGATAATCAGGGAAGAAAGGCTGATTTCCGTTCCTGTATCATTATTCTCACAAGTAATGCAGGGGCTAGAGAAATGGAACGCCCTGGAATTGGATTTGGAACAGAAAATTCTGATTCTGATGTTTCATTGATGGAAGCTGTAAACAGAACTTTCCCACCAGAATTCAGAAATCGTCTTGATGCAGTAATTCCATTTGGACATCTTGATCGTCAGGTTGTTCGTATGGTTTGTGCTAAAGAAATCAGAAAACTGGCAGCAAGAATCAAAGCAAAAAAAGTTGAACTTACTGTAACAGATGAATGTATCGACTTCTTAACTGATAAAGGCTATTCAAAAGAATTTGGTGCAAGAAATATGGCACGAACAATTGAAGAATCCATTGCAAATCCTTTGGTAGATGAAGTACTTTTTGGTCGTCTTGAAAAAGGTGGTACCGTAACCGCTGATTACAAAGATGAACAGGTAGTTTTTACTTATTAATTGATTTATAATATAGAAAATATGGACAAACAAAGCTTTTCAAAAGAAATATATTCTCGATTTAATGTTGTAACCAGAGCCCGCAACTGTTTTCTCTATACAAAAAAAGGTACAAGACTTACAGACATGTATCAGGAAAACGGGAGAGCTATTTTAGGCTGGGATGCAAAAGATGCATACACTCAATTTAAGAACACTCTAAACCGAGGAATTACAGGAAGCTTTATTACAGAAGATAAACCTAGAATTGAAAAGGCAGTTTCTAAACTTTTGAATTCTCAGCGTCAGGTTTTTTATTATTCATCAAGAACCAATACCATGAAAGCAGCACTTGCTGTGGCTCCTGAAAGCTCAAGTATTTACAAACCATGGAATCCTTACGATATAAAATGGGAAAACATTGAAGCAGTTGTAATCACTCCTCCATTTCCATGGACAGATTCCATTTATATACTGGCAGTAAAAACAGGAGAAGCAGCAGCGGCTTTAGAAATTGCAAGAACTTCCCAGATTGAAGTTCCATTTCCAGTTGAAGTTGGAATTACAAGAGCTGTTTACAATCTTATTCAAGCCCTTTCTGAACGCCAGGAAAAAGACTGGTTTATTTACGATACAGTTTTAACTAAATACTGGACTCGAAAAGGCCCTTATCTTTATCCTAAAATGCCGGAAGAAAAATACAATGAATTTATAATTCACTGTTTAAACTGTAACATTGTAATCAACCCTGATTATAACCAACCTTCAATTATTCCATTTGGAGCAGACAAGGGAGTATTTACTCTTTTAAAGAATAATCCATTTAATTATTAGATATAACAGGAGATTCTATGAGACCTGAAATTTTAATGTTCATAATTAAATTAGTTGTAATGGGAATTATATGTTTCCTTTCTATTCTTGTGATGTCCAAAACAAGAGCTTCTTCATGGATGTTTCTGGTTGCAGGATTCCTGTTTGCCTATGTAGGTTTAATCCTTGAGTTAATGGTTACTTTAGGAGTAATGGTTTATGCCGGACCAAAAATATTTAATATTTCTTTGGTAGAATTATTGGCTACTGTTATTCCAGGCATTTGTTTTATCACTTCTTTTATTTTAAAACTTTGTAACCGCTAGAGGCCACAATGACAGAATTAGATGAATATTGGGCTAAATTCCTAAAAGATACAAATCGGGATCCTGAAGAAAAATGTTCAGGTGATTTATTTTTCGAAGCAAAAGGTTTTGTAGGAGATCAGCATATTTTTTCTGTATTGAATGGAAAAAAAACTGCTGTATTCTCAAGTTTTCCAAGTTTTGCAATTGATCAGGAACCATTACCACTGTGTGGTGAATTATATCTTTTGCAGGATAAAAACGAAAAACCAGTTTGTGTAATCGAACTTGAAGCTGTAGAAATCATTCCTTTCTATGATGTTCCATGGGAACTTGCTAAACAGGAAGGTGAAGATCAGAATCTGGAAGAATGGCGCACAAAACATTGGGAATATCTGGAAGATGAAGCTGAAATCATGGGCTTTACAGTTACTCCAGATGTAAAAATGGTATTCCAAAAATTTAAAGTTATCTATAGATAGAATAAACAGGAGGCTAAAATGGCAAAATCATCTTTTTCTATTGGTAGAATCCTTTTGCAGATTGCTTTAGGACTTATGCTTGCAGTAGCAGGTATCTGGGCATTGCAGGGGGGCGGAGATGCAGGAGCTTCGGCTTTGGCATCTGTATTTAAAGGCGATGCATTGAAAATCATGAAGATTGTTTACGGTGTAATCGAAATTATTGCAGGTTTCTTTCTTCTTATTGATATTTTCTTTGGAGACAGATTTGGTGCAGTAGAAACTATCCTTATGATTATTTTAATGATTATCTGGATTGCAGTAATCGTTCTTTGTGATTTCTTAGGCGGTGCATTCTTAAGACCAAATTTCCTTGTTTGGACTTATCACTTTGCTGAACACCTTATTATCCTTGGTGCTATTGTTTATCTTAAATATTAATTTTAATTGTTAAACAAAAAAAGCTGTTAGATTTTATCTAACAGCTTTTTTTTACTTCACCAGATTTGATTATCTAGCGTATTCAACAATTCGAGTTTCACGAATCATTGTAAGACGAATACGACCAGGATATCTCAAGTCATTTTCAATCTGTTTTGCAATGCTTCTTGCTAAATCTTTAACTTCTCCATCAGGAATCTTTTCATTATTAACAAGAATACGAAGTTCACGACCAGCCTGAATAGCATAAGCTTTTTCAACACCTGGGAATGCTTCGGCAATTGCTTCAAGGTTTTCAAGACGCTTTACATAGTTATCAATTGTTTCTCGTCTTGCACCTGGGCGTGCAGCAGAAATAGCATCTGCAATCTGAACAATAATTGCTTCAACTGTTTCAGCAGCAATATCGTTATGGTGAGCACCAATAGCATTAATAACTTCTGGTTTTTCTCCCATCTTGCGAGCCATTTCAGCACCAACTTCTGCATGGTTCTGGTCGCTGTCGTTTTCAGCACCTTTACCAATATCATGAAGAATAGCAGCGCGTTTAGCCAATTCTCTGTCAGCACCAATTTCAGCTGCAATCATAGAAGCTGCCATTGCAACTTCTTTTGAGTGAGTAAGAACATTCTGGCCATAACTTGTACGGAAGTACAAACGACCAAGAGCTCTAACTCCATCAGTGTTCATGTTATGAATTCCAAGATCAAAGAGGGCTCTTTCACCTTCTTCATAAATTTTGTTCTGAACTTCATGTGTAACTTTCTGAACGATTTCTTCAATTCTTGCTGGATGAATTCGTCCATCAGAAATAAGTCGTTCCAAAGATTCTTTTGCAATTTCCTTGCGTACTGGATCAAAACAAGAAATAACAACAGCTTCTGGAGTATCATCAATAATAATATCAACACCAGTAAGGGTTTCCAAAGCACGAATGTTACGACCTTCACGACCGATAATTCTACCCTTCATTTCATCACTTGGTAATGAAACTGTAGTTACTGTAATATCACTTGTGGTTTCTGGAGCAATTCTCTGAATAGTAGTAATCAGAATATCTTTAGCTTTCTTTTCTGCAGATAACTGAGCTTCCTGTTCAATCTTATTGATCATTGCCTGAGCATCGTGACGAGCTTCGTTTTCAAGACTCTTGATAATAAGATCTTTTGCTTCCTGCTGTGATAAACCTGAAATCTTTTCAAGTTCAGTTCTGTAATGTTCTTCCTGTTTTGAAAGAGCATCTTCTCGTTTCAACATTGCAGCTTTCATTTCTGCAAGTTCTTTTTCATTCTTTTCTAAGTCGGTTGCACGCTGATCAAGAAGTTCTTCTTTTTTATTTACTCTTGATTCGTAACGCTGAACTTCAGCTCTGCGCTCCCGGTTTTCTCTTTCCTGCTGATTTCTTTCCCGAATGAGCTCATCTTTTGCATTTAACAAAATTTCTTTTTTCTGTGCTTCAGCTTCTCTAATAGCATCTTGCTTTACACGCTCAGCCTTCTGTTCCGAAGCAGATAATTGAAATCTGGCATACAGCCAGCGAATAATCCATCCAAGAACAATTCCAACAACAGGAAGAACGATATACAAAATAATTTGTACCATAAATTTCCCCTATTTTTATATTAGAACAGTTCCTATTAATAATAACGCAAGAATAATTACATGTCAAATTATATAAATGAAGAATAATAAATATAATTATTTTATATTTTTAATATATTCATTATAATATAATCATGAAATACAAAATTTTTATTGATGGGAAAGAAGGCACAACTGGCCTTAAAATTTTTGAAAGATTTGAAAAGAGAACTGATTTAGAAATCATCACTATTGATGAAGATAAAAGAAAAGATCCTGTAGAAAAAACTAAGATGATTAATGCTTCTGACTTTACATTCTTATGTTTGCCAGATGCAGCTGCAATTGAATCGGCTCAGCTTTGTACAAATCCTAACACTAAGATTATTGATGCATCTACTGCACATAGAACTAATCCTGCGTGGGCATATGGTTTCCCTGAACTGGATAAGAGTTTCCGCGAAAAAATTATTTCTTCAAATAGAGTTGCAGTTCCTGGTTGTTATGCTTCAGGTTCAAACGCAATTCTTTATCCACTTGTAAAATCTGGAATTATGCCTAAAGATTATCCTGTAGTAATTCATGCAGTTTCAGGTTATTCAGGAGCTGGTAAAAAAGCTATTGCACAGTATGAAGCAGAAGGCAGAGACACAGGTCTTGATTCTCCTCGCTTGTATGCTCTTACTCAGCAGCATAAACATCTTCCAGAAATTAAAGTTATGGCTGGACTTGATTTTGAACCAATTTTTAATCCATATGTTTGTGATTATTTCCAGGGAATGACTGTCACAGTAGGATTACATGCTCGTCTTCTTGCTAAAAAAGTTACTGCTCATGATGTTTGGGAAATGTTTGCAAAACATTATGAAGGAACTAATTTTGTAAAAGTGGCAGGTTTTATGGGAGAAGGTACTTTACCAGAACAGTTCATTCCGGCTAATACCCTTGCCAACACAAATATGATGCAGATTTTTGTTTACGGAAATGATGACCGCATTATGATTACAACCCGATTTGACAACCTTGGAAAAGGTGCTTCGGGTGCTGCTGTTCAATGTATGAATGTAATGATGGGAATTGACGAAACAACAGGCTTAATCTAGTCAGCTTGCATAAATCATTCTGACAAGAAAATTTACCCAGGAAGCTGGAATAATTCGGACTAAGAATACAAAGAATTTATACTTAAATCCTATTGTATAAACTGGTCCGATTTTTCTTTTTAAAGCAATCTTTGCAATAAATTTTCCTATAACATCAGGATTCATTCCATTCTGTTCATCATGTTCCATAACCGCAACCGAGCGGCTGATTTTTCCAGAATATTCTTCATCCCCCAGAATATTTTTCTGTCTTGCTGCTGTAAAACCGGTTTTTATATCACCAGGAAGAATTGAACAGACCTGAACATTAAATTGATTCATTTCTATTGAAAGTGCATTGGAATAAGATTTTATTGCCGCTTTAGAAGCCGAATAAAAAGCCTGGAAAGGAATTGCAATATCAGCCGCAACAGAAGCCACATTTATTATTCGCCCGGATTTCTGAACTCTCATAACAGGAAGAATTTCCTGTGTCATATTTACAAGACCAAAGAAGTTTACATCAAACTGTCTTTTTGCTTCTGAGAGTTCTGTAAATTCAATTGCACCGGAAATACCAAAACCTGCATTATTTATTAAAACATCAATTCTCTTTTCTTTTTCAAGAATTAAATTAACTGCATTTTTTATCTGCAAAGGCTTTGTTATATCAGCAGATATATGAGTAACCTGTGAGAACTGTCCCCCTTCTCTTCTGCTTAATTCATAGATTTTACAATTTTTATTTAACAAGGCTTTAACAGTCGAAGAACCAATTCCTGAAGTTCCTCCTGTAATTACAATAACTTTATCTTCCATAAAATAATTTTAGCACATAAATTTTGATCTCGTAACTTTAAAAAAAATAAACCTGACCCCACAGGAATCAGGTTTATATATACTTTAATCAGTACTTATTTTGCCAAAGGATTTCTCTGTCTGTCAAAATAACTTTTTGTTTCTCTGGCAGCAACACCAGAAAGAACGATCAAAGAAATACAGTTAGGAATAGCCATCAAACCGTTTGTAATATCAGCAATTGTAAATACCTGAGTAACTGTGAAGTAAGGTCCGATAAATACAGCAACGATATATACCCAACGGAAAATCTTAACCAATGTCATGTTACCTTTTGTTAAGTATTCAAGACATTTTTCTGAGTAGTAGTCCCAACCAAGAATTGTTGTAAATGCAAAGAATACGAGACAAAGCATCAAGAGGAACAGAACTGAATGTCCGTCAGCACCAAGTACTTTGTTGAAAGCAGCAGCAGTAAGAGCAACACCTTTCAATTCTCCAGCACCTGCAGCATCAGCACCTGTATAGAATGCGATTACAATTGCAAGACCTGTCATTGTACAAACGATGATAGTATCGATGAATGTACCAAGCATAGAAACGATACCCTGTTCAACTGGTTCATCTACTTTTGCAGCAGAAGCAGCGATTGGAGCAGAACCGAGACCAGCTTCGTTAGAGAAGATACCACGAGCAATACCTTTCTGCATAGAATCTGTAATCTGTTTGAATACCCAACCTGCAGCACCACCAGCTACAGCCTGCCAACCAAATGCGTTCTTGAAGATTACAGCAAAAGCAGCTGGAATATGAGTAGCATTCATGATCAATACTGAAAGACCAAGGAATACATATACAACAGCCATTGTTGGAACAACTTTTTCAGCAACTTTAGAAATTCTCTTAAGACCACCAATTAAAACAAGAGCAACTGCAAGAGTTACAATTAAACCAGCAATTACTGTAGACCAAGAATAATCATTTCCAAAAAGTGTGAATGCAATATGTGAATTGTTAGGATCGAAAGCGTTATTTACAGCAGATGTAATACCGTTGATCTGTGTCATTGTACCAATACCAAGCAAACCAGCAGCTACACCGAAGATAGCAAAGAAAACAGCAAGCCATTTCCATGAGAAACCTGTAAGTTCCTTCATACCTTTTTCGATTGTATAGAATGGACCACCAAGAACATGACCATCATCTGCGTGTTCACGATATTTTACAGCAAGCATACATTCTGTATATTTTGTTGCTGTACCAAGAAGAGCAGCAAACCACATCCAGAACAAAGCACCAGGACCACCAGCAGCAATAGCAGTAGCTACACCGACAATGTTACCTGTACCAATTGTTGCAGAAAGAGCTGTACAGAGAGCCTGGAATGGAGAAAGTTCACCTTTTCCACCATCTGGCTTTTTGAAAAGTGATTTGAAACCAAGTCCAAGTTTAGTAAACTGAACACCGCGCAAACGAATTGTTAACAAAATTCCAGTTAACAAGATAAGAACGATTGTTGGAATTCCCCAAACAATATCGTCAATTTTATTAAGGATATCTGTGAATGTCATTTATCAAATTCCTTAAAGTATAAAAAAATAAGAGCCAATCAATAAATGACCAGCTCTCTGAAAAGTATGAACGAACTATTTCGCTCTGTCCACTTTGCCTGAGATATCAGTTCATATAACCTTAACCCTTCGGCGCCTCTCAAAAGAGGACTCTCCAGAGAATCACCCCTTCAGCAACGCTAAAAGTGATGACTTAAAAATATTAACATAGTAAGATTTTTTTTTCAAGTTTTGACTAGACAAGATTACTCTTATTTGTTATATTAATAACACATTTGGTGTGGTACCCAAGCGGTAAGGGATCGGTCTGCAAAACCGCGATTGGTAGGTTCAACTCCTATCCACACCTGAAAATGCGGAAAAAAGGCGAGCAGTGCGCAGCGTTTTTTCGCTGTGATAGCATTGAAAAATAAAAAAGAGTTTCGTTCAGAAACTCTTTTTTATTTAACTT
>JAZQOB010000086.1:0-34931 GCA_045627625.1 Treponema sp. | reverse complement strand
ATTTTCAGCAAAAACGATTTATTGAATGCAGTAAAAGAATTGTAATTTATAAATGGCGTTCCCCCACATAAATTGGAGTGTTCTATGAAAAAATTAATCCCATTATTTTTAGTTTTTGTTTGTCTTGTTGGATGTAAATTTAATTCTGAAAAATCTTATCCAAGACCAACTATTATTACAAAAGAAAAAACACAAATAGAAAATGTTCCTCCACAGACAATTTACGAACATGAAACACTTGATTCAAGTGTAAAAGATGGGTTTTCGGATAGTTGCAACCAGGAATATGCAGGTAAACCAATTCTTACTGTAATTCCAACTTATAAAGGATTAAAGATTATAAAAAATCATCCAGCAACCTGGACTCATAATACAATTCATGTTATTAACAGAACAAGAGGATATGAAAATGTAAAAGTTGATAATGTAAACGAAACAACAAATGAAATTCTGTATCCTTTTGTAAAAGCTGGCGAGCAATATGAAGTTTATATTGAAAAGCAGGAAACAAACGAAAAAGGTGACTGGCAGGATTGGGGCGAAGTAAAATCTGCTGTTGTAACTGCAGTAGGTGGTTTAGGAAACTGTACAGTTGTATTTGATAAATTTTCTTATGATGAAAAAAAATTTTTAATTACATTTGGCAATTTAAAATATATTAAGCCTTACTCCTTAGATGTATCTGAAAGTTATTTTGGACCTGTATTCCAGGGAAGTGTCTGGAACAGTCCAAATACTTATGGAATTAATTATGAAAAAAATAAATCTCAGATAAAAATGTCTGGAGAAACAGATTTTATTACAAATCAGGATGTAGTTGGAATTAATTTAGATTATCAGTTTTATTACCAGGGATTTACTTATAAATGTACAATGCTTTCTCAGGTTATTTACCAGAAAGGAAATGATAAGACTGTTAAAATAACAGGGGGAGTAAAAATACCAAGTGTTTATTTAACTGTAAATGGCGCAGGATGGAAAGATGGAACTGCATATCATTTTGGAGAAAACTGGACAGAAGTTGGTAAGGTAACAATCAGAATTGAAGATGAAAGTGATTCAATAAATAATCTTGAAGAAACAGATGTTCTTGTAAAAGACAGAGGTAACTCTACAAAATGGACACCAAAAGTTCCTTATTCTTTGAAGTTTACTTCTAAAACAAAAGTTTTAGGAATGCCTAAATCTAAACGCTGGGTTTTAATGGCAAATTACTTTGACCGTTCTTTAATTCGAACTCAATTTGCAGGATTTTTGGGAAATAACATTTTTAATTCTTACTGGAATGCTAGTTTTAAACCTGTAAATGTTTACATAAATGGTATGTTTATGGGAACTTACGATTTAGGAGAATGTAATAAGGTTGAAAAAAATCGTGTAAATGTTCAGAGCCTGGAAGATTACGCAGACAAGGCTTCTGATTATAAAGATGTAAATGGTGATGGTTGTATAGATATTAATGATGCAGGATTTATGGTAGAAATTGATTCTGCTTGTGAATGGGCAGAAAGACTTCATTTTTATTCTTCGCAATATACAATTCCATTTACATTAAAAGATCCGGATTTTGGTGATACTACTAAATATTCTGATGAAGAATGTGAAAATTATATAAAATATGCGGCATCTAAAATTAATGCATTCGAAGATATGCTTGTAAAAAAAGATTTTAGTTCTAAATATGCTGATTATATTGATGCAACATCTTTTGCAGACTGGTATATTATTAATGAATTTGGAAAGAATTCAGATGCAAATTTCCAGAAATCGGTTCCTGTAACTTATAATGCTGCAACAGGAAAACTTTATATGGGTCCAAACTGGGATTTTGATTTAGGATTTGGAAACTTTAACCATGGTTATGACTTGATTGGTGGTGGTTATAATACAGTTGATAATCCTACTGGCTGGTATATTTGGGGCGGAAAAAAAGGCTGTGATGAAAATGCTCACTATGTAGAAGCAAATGGACCTTATGTTCAGAGCTGGTGGATTAATAGATTGATGGAATCAAGTTCATTTAAGAAAATTGTTAAGGACAGATGGAAGTCAAAGAGAACTATGTTCAAGAATGCGATTAATAAGGAAATTGTTGAATATGCAAATAGAATTGCAGATTACATTCCTCAAAATGAAGCAAGACTGCCTCGTTTAGGACAGTATGAATGGAATGGTCCAAGTGGTTATAGTGATAGAACAGAATACGGTGATGAAGTATATTACATGTATAACTGGTGTATGGAACGGTTTAACTGGATGGACAGCCAGATTAGTCAGTGGTAAAAATAGATTTACCAGGGGGCGTTGCGGGGGGCGGAGCCACCTGCTGAGAGGGTAGCGGAAAACACCTTTGGTGGTTGGAGCGCAGGGGGAAGCGTCCCCCTCCTTAAGCCTGCAGTTTATGAAAGGGAGTAAAAATATGGTAACAGATTGTCAGGGAAAGGCTTATCCAGTATATGCAAAAGGGTTTGTTTCTGGGTGTAAGGCAGTAAATGGGGCAGTTCCTTATGGTAGTGTATTCTTGCTTAGTGTTGTTGTTGATTTGCAGCCACAGCCTGGTCAGTTTTTTATGCTTCGACCAGAGAGAAGTAATTTTATTTTAAGTCGTCCAATCAGTGTTTACCATGTAGATAAAAGCTTTTTTGGTGCTACAGAAATTCAGTTCTTGATTCTTGTAAAAGGTGAAGGGACTAAAGAACTTTGTTCTTTGCAGGATGGAGATAAAATTGATCTTCTTGGTCCATGTGGTAATGGCTGGAAAAATGAAGAATCAAAAAAAGCTGATAATAAAAAAACTTTGATTATTGGTGGTGGAATTGGTGTTGCTCCTGTTGCGGGGCTTGCTGAATCTCTGGCACCTGGTTCATATGATTTTTATGCTTCATTTAAATCTGGCAGTTATGGTCTTGATTATATTAAACCTGAAAAACTTGTAATCACAACTGACGATGGTTCGGTTGGTGTTCATGGTATGCTTCCTGCGGCATTAACTGAAGAAGCTATTAAAAACGGAAATTATTCGGAAGTTTATGCTTGTGGTCCAACTCCAATGCTGGCTTATGTTAAACAGGTTGCTGAAAAATGTGGAGTTCAGTGCTGGCTTAGTATGGAATCTCGCATGGCTTGTGGTGTGGGGGTTTGTCTTGGATGTACTATCGATACAACCGAAGGTAAAAAACGTTGCTGTAAAGATGGTCCTGTTTTTGACAGTAAGATTTTAACTTTTGAAAAACCTGCAGATTCTGTTGCTGGAATTAAAGTTCAGCCAAGAAGAGAACCTTTAAAAGGAAATCCAGACTTAAGTGTTGATATTGCAGGCGTTCATTTTGAAAACCCTGTAATTGGTTGTTCTGGTACTTTTGGTTTTGGTACTGAATATTCTTCTGTTTTTGATGTTAATCGTCTTGGCGGTATTGCTTCTAAAGGTTTGACTCTTGAACCTCGCCAGGGAAATAATGGTATTCGTATTTGGGAAATTCCTTCTGGAGTTATGAATTCTATTGGTCTTCAGAATCCTGGTATTCCTCATTTTATCGAAAAAGAATTGCCAGAAATGATGGCGCTTAAACCTGTTGCTATTGCTAATCTTTCAGGATCTTCAATCGAAACTTATGTTGAAGGTGCAAAGCTTTTGGATAAAACAGATGTTCCTATGATTGAATTGAACATTTCTTGTCCTAATGTAAAAGCAGGTGGTGCTGCCTGGGGTATGACTTATTCTGCAGCCAGTGATGTTGTAAAAGCGGTTCGTGCAGTAACTAAAAAACCTTTAGTTGTAAAACTTACACCTCAGTCTTTGGAATTGAATAAAGTTGCACTTGCCTGTATCGAAGCAGGAGCTGACGGAATCAGTTTGTGTAACTCGTTCCAGGGTATTGCTATTGATATTGAACGGGGAGTTCCTGTTTTTGAAAATCTTAAGGCTGGTGTTGGCGGTCCTGCAATCAGACCTATTGCAGTTCGTCTTGTTTATGAACTTGTCGAAGCAATTAATACTTTGCCTGAAGATAAACGAGTTCCTGTAATTGCTATTGGTGGTATTGCTAAATGGCAGGATGCTGTTGAATTTATTATGGCAGGTGCTGCAGCAGTTGAAGTTGGAACTGCAACTTTTGCAAATCCTCTGGCAATGGTAGAAGTCATTGATGGCCTTGGTGAATTTATGAAACGCAAAGGTTATAAGAATCTTGCAGAAATGCGTGGATTGATTCAAAAATAAATTAAAATTAAGAAAAAAAACTGATGTTTTTACTTAAAAATCGTGTTAAATTTTTATTATAGGGGTTACAATGAAAATATTAGCACGATTTTTATTTTTAACAGGACTTATGTTTTCTTTTTTGTTGATTTCATGTTCTGCTACTAAAATTAATTCTAAAAAGGATAATGAGGTAAAAATGGAAACTGTTGAAGAAAAAAAACCGGTAAAAAGGACTTTACTTGGTTGTACTACAGAAAAATATGAATTGGCAAAAGAGGCTTCGATTGTAAGTCTTGGTAATAACTATCGAATTAAGAAATTCATCGAAAAGCTTGAAAAGGGTGAAACTGTAAGAGTTGCAATTATTGGTGGTTCTGTTACAGAAGGTGCCGGAATCAAAGATAATGATGGTAAGGAACTTTGGCAGCAAGGGTATGCATTTCAGTTTAAGGAAAAGCTGGAGGAAAAATATCCTTCTGCAAATATTATTTTTAATGGAGCTGGTTTAAGTGGAACTCCATCTCTTTTAGGTATGATTCGTTATGAAAATCATATTGTAAAAGAGTTGGGCGGTGAACCAGATTTGCTTGTTATTGAATATGCAGTAAATGATGGTGGGGAACCAGAATTTAATGCTTCAACAGAAGCCTTGGTTCGGAATGTTTATAAATCTTCGGAAGATGCTGCTGCCATTTTGCTTTATGCAGATGCTCGTTCTTATAAAAATTCCCAGGAAAACAAAAAGCTGGTAGGTGCACACTATAAAGTGCCACAGATTAGTATTCAGGATGTTGTGGAAAATCCAACTTTTGGAATTATAGAAGATTTTTTCTTTGATGATTATGTTCATCCTAAAAAACCAGGTCATACTTTAATGACAGACTGTTTAATGCATCTTCTTGATAAAGAAGCTGCTGCAACAATTGATGCTCCAATTGAAGTTCCAGAAGTTTTAAATCCTTCCATGAACTTTGAAGAATTCCATGCAGTTTTTGCTGATTCAAAAGATAAAAATGTAAAAGTTACTACAGGCGGTTTTGGATCAACTGATTCTAACAGTCAGAGTCTTAAAAAAGGTGGAGCTGCTTTCCCTGTAAACTGGCATCATGCTGCTGATAGTGGTAATGGAAGTTTAAAATTTGAACTGAATTGTAAGAATCTTGTTTTTGTTTATAAAGTTCAGGGTAACTGGCTTCAGGATAAATTTGGTACTGCAGAAGTTTATGTAGATGGTAAAAAATTTGCAGATTATGATGGTGGTGACAAAGGTGGCTGGAATAGCAGCGTTCAGATAATGCTTATTAACGAAACTTCTGCTGCAAATCATAAAGTTGAAGTTCGCATGGCAGAAGGTTCTGAAAATTTAGGATTTACTGTTCTGGCATTAGGTTATAGCAAATAATTATTGTTTACCTAATTCCCAGAAAATAATTGCGGCGGCGGCAGCTACATTAAGGGAGTCAACACCAGGTTTCATTGGTATCTTGACAACATAATCGCTGCTGCTGATGGTTTGGGATAAAAGGCCTGTGCCTTCTGTCCCAAGAAGAACGGCAAGTTTAGGTTGTGATAATAGTTCGGGATTGTTAATTTCTACGGAATTATCTCTAAGTGCCATTGAAATTGTTTTAAAGCCCATTTCTTTAAGAGCTTTCATTCCATTTTCTGGCCAGTCCTCGGCATTCTTTCCTATTCTTGCCCAGTTCACGAGAAAAACATTTCCCATGCTGACTCTAAGGCAGCGACGGTTTAGAGGATCTGCACATTTTGGTGTAAGAAGAACTGTATCAATGCCTAATGCAGCAGCAGATCGGAAAATTGCACCTACATTTGAAGTGTCGGCAATGTCTTCAAGAACTGCAATTCGTTTTGCGTTTTTGCAAACATCATAAAAATCCGATTCTTCTTTGCGCTTAAAGGCACATAATACTCCACGAGTTAATTTGAAGCCTGTAAGTTTTTCTAATTGAGGCCGAGGAGCAGTATAAACAGAAATATTTGGGCAGCGTTCAATAACATAAGCTGCATCACCTGTAATATGCTTTTCTTCCATTAAAAAAGAAATTGGTTGATATCCTGCATCTATAGCTCGTTCTATAACTTTTGGGCTTTCGGCAATAAAGAAACCACCTTTTTGTTCATAGGAATTGCGAAGTTCCCGTTCAGTAAGGTTGGCAAAGATATCAACACCGCTTTGATTCAAATCTTCTACATGGATAATCATAAGAGAAGATTAACATGCAGTAAGTTATTTATACAAGGGAGAAAAAATGAAAACAAAATTTATAGCTTTATTGTTGCTGGCAGTTTTTTTGACTGCTTGTAAAACACCTAAGAAGGATACTCCTGTTTATGAAGATGTTGATTCTTCGACAGAGTATGCTACAAAAGAAATTGAACCTACAGAAGATAATGTTCGTTATTTGGGAAGAACAATTTATTCGGAAGATACTGCCTGGCTTACTTATACAAACAATGGTTTGGAGTTTACAACAAAAGCTCATTATCTTGGTTTAAGTTTTTATCTTGATAACAGCGGAAATGGAGCAAGAATTGTTGCTTTCGTAAATGGAAAAAGAGTTTTTGACGAAATGATTTATGAAAACGCAACTACTTATACAATTTTTAATAGAGATGAAGTAATTGATCGTGAAGTTCGTATTCTTAAGGTTTCAGAAGCAACCAGCAGCAGTGTTGGAATTGCCTCGATTGTTCTTGATGAAGATGGTGAAATTCTTCCAACTCAGCCTAAAGATCTTAAAATTGAATTTATTGGAGATTCTATTACTTGTGGTTATGGAGTAGATGATCCTGACAGAAATCATCATTTTGCGGTTACAACAGAAGATGGTTCAAAAACCTATGCTTACAAAACTGCAGAAAAATTGAATGCTGATTTTTCTATGGTAAGTCATAGTGGATGGGGTGTTATTTCTGCATATACTGGAAATGGAACTAAAAATGAATCAGGGTTGCTGCCTAGTGTTTACGACAAATTATCTTTTACATGGAGTTCCTATTTTGGGGACAGACCTCAAGATATGAAATGGGATTTTTCTAAATATGTGCCTGATGTTGTTGTAATTAATCTTGGTACAAACGATAACAGTTATGTAAAAGGCAACAAAGAAAAGGGAATAGAATTTAAAACTGCTTATGTGGATTTTATTAAAACTATTCGCAAGAATAACCCAAATGCCTACATCATCTGTTCACTTGGAATTATGGGACAGGATTTATGCCCTCAGATTGATGAAGCGGTTTCTGAATATTCAGCCGAAACTGGAGATAAAAAAATTTGCAGTTTGAAATTTGATAATCAGAATATGGCGGATGGAATCTGTGCCGACTGGCATCCTTCAGAAGCAACTCACGAAAAAGCTGCATTAAAACTTATAATGAAGATTAGGGAAATTGAATAAAAAAAAGAGGCTGTCTGAGTTTTTGAAGACGGCCTCATTTTTTATAGATTGTTTCGTCGCTATGCTTCTAGCAATGACGAAATAGATGATTATTTCTTTAAGAACTGACCAATTGCAGCTACAATCCAACCAGCGAGAATTACATAGAAACCAATTCCTGTAACTTTGAACCAGCTTTTGAAGAAGCCTGCATTAGCAAAGAAAATCAAACCAAAAACAACTGTAGCTACAAGAGCAACAAGTTTAATCATTGCGCTGTTTTTATTTCCAACAAAGCAGAATACAACACCAACAACTGCGGCAGCAAACATTAAAAGTGCGAACCAAGAACTTGATGAATCAAGGTTTCCAAATGCTTTTACCAATGTAAAATTAACAGAACCTAATGGACCAAGTTTTAATGTAATGATTGGAAGGAAAGATCCAACTACAACTGCAATCATACCAATAAGATAGAACAAATTAAGTTTTGAACTTTTTTTAGACATTTAATGCCTCCTATAAAAATTATATTCTAATTTTACCACAGTTTTTTAGATTTCAAAATCGAGACAGCTGCGAGTTGCAGTAAAAGGACGAACTTTTGAATCTGCAACAGCAACATGTTCTGGATGTTTAGAATAACCTTTTAATGCATCAGCTGATTCAAATGTGGAATCCAGCATTAAATCGGCAGTTGAAGAAGCAAGGATGCCTTCAGTTACAACTTTAATATCAACAAGTCCTGGAATTTTTCCTTTTAATGCTTCCAGACCTGTTTTAATTCCTGCTTTTACAGTTGCTTTTTCGTCATCTGACATTTCTTTTAATGTCCACAAAATAATGTGTTTTACCATAATACACTCCTGATTTTAGAAAATTCCCATAAATTTCTGCATAAGAAGACTGACAATTGTAATTCCTACCCAGCAGCAGAAACCCATGATTAAAGGTTTTCCACCTGTTTTAACAAGTTTAATAATATTTGTATTCAGACCAATAGCGGCCATTGCAAGTACAATAAAGAATTTTGAAGTTGTTTTAAGAATTCCAAAAATCTGTTTTACAACACCAAGTGCTTCTGGATTTGTAATAAACTTAAAGCACAAAGTTGTAATAATACTGGCAGCGATAAAGTATAAAATGAACCAAGGGAAGATTTTCTTAAAACTGAAAGTTGAAGTTGTTGCTGCTTCTTCGGAGTTTTCGTTGTCGGATGAAGTTGATGCAGCAGTTTTTTTTGCTTTTGCAGCCTGAATCAAAGCCAGAACGAGAGTGATTGGAATGATTGCAAGAGTTCTTGTAAGTTTTACAGTTACTGCAGTATCAAGTGTGTCTGAGCCAAGATCGAACATTGCATCCCATGTAGAAGCACAGGCAGTTACAGAAGATGTATCGTTTACTGCTGTTCCTGCAAAAATACCAAAAGCTTCACCTGAAGTCTGACAGAAGCCGATTAATTTTCCAAAGGTTGGAAATAAAAGTGCAGCTAAAACATTAAAGAAGAAAATTACAGAAATTGCCTGAGCAACTTCTTCATCATCAGCATCAATAACAGGGGCAGTTGCCGCAATTGCAGAACCTCCACAAATTGAAGAACCAACACCTACTAATGTAGAAATTTTTCCAGGAATCTTCAAAAGCTTACATAAAACAAAAGCAATTACGAGTGAAGTTGTAATTGTAGAAACAATGATTGGAAGTGACTGCTGGCCAGTTTTAAGAATTACACTTAAATCCAAACCAAAACCAAGAAGAATAACAGCCCACTGAAGAATTTTTTTGGAAGTGAATTTAATTCCACTTTCTAATTTTGATTTGTCTTTAATAAACAAACCAATAATCATACCTGCAAGAATTGCGATTACAGCTCCACCAATGATTGGAAAAAGTTTACCGAGGAACCAGGAAGGAATTGCGATTAAAATACAAAGTCCGATTCCCAACCAATTTTTTTTAAGAAAATTTAACATTAAAGTACTCCAACCCCTGTAAGATAGGAATATTTTAACAAATTTATTCTTCATATTCTAGAATTTTCATATCAGGTGTGATGTAAAGCCAGAAGCGTTCATACTTATCCAGCCAATCGCTATATTCATCTGTATTTATCCACATAGGTTCAACAGTTTGAACAAAAAGCCACTGACCTTTAGAATCTTTTTCGCCAACTTTAAGGATTCGAACTTCCATTCCAAATTCAAGATTAAGAGTTTTGTAGACAACAGGTTTATCCAGGCCTTTTTCACGGCGCAAATCTACGATTCCCATAAGTCTAAAGTAAGCGAGAGGTTTAAAATCCGGTTGCGCAAAAAGCATAAGAGAAGAAAAAATAAATGTGAACAATAAAAAATGCTTTTTCATAATCAGAGACATTTTATCATATTGACATATTTTTGCCATATTGGATAATTATTCTTGAAATAAACTTAAACGAGTAAGGAGGAAACTATGCTAGTTAAGGAATTTAAAAAAGTATTAGAAATTAACAGATGCAGAAATTCTTCTAAAAATCGGAATGAAAGTTTATGGACTTTATCGATGAGCTCAAGCAAGACCTGATCGATTACCAAAGAGCCTATGATATAATGTTATTTAATGAAGTATTCACGAAGGAAGAACGCCAGTTTATGTGGAAAGAAATCCTTCGTATAAAGGAATTATTGGAAATCCTAGGGGAAACAAAATAATTTCGAATATCTGTTAGTTTCGGGCGGAACCGATGGTTCCGCCTTTACTATTATTTCTAAAAAGTGGAGAAAAAATGGAAAAAACTGCATCAAAAAAATTTGGAAAAAATCCTATTATTTCATCAATTTACACTGCCGATCCAGCACCAATGGTTTATGGAGACACATTGTATCTTTATACAACTCACGATGAAAACGAATTAATCAATGATTTTTATACAATGTTTGATTGGCGCTGCTATTCAACAAAAGACATGGTAAATTGGACTGATCATGGAAAAATTTTTTCAATTGAAGATATTGAATGGGCAGAAGACAGAGCTTGGGCTCCTCAGGCAATCGAAAGAAACGGAAAATTCTATTTATATTGTCCAGTTCACAAGAAAAATGGTGGCATTGCAATTTCGGTTGGTGTAGCTGATAAACCAGAAGGTCCATTTAAAGATTTAGGTTATCCTTTGGTAGATGAAGGTGACTGGAATGATATTGACCCAACAGTATTTATTGATGATGATGGTCAGGCTTATTTGTATTTTGGAAATCCTGAATTGCGTTATGTTTTATTAAATGAAGATATGATTTCTTATAATAAAGAAGTTGGCATCTGTAAGATTCCTATGACAGTAGAAGCTTTTTCGAAAGGAAGCCACAACACAGGTACTTCATATGGTGAAGGTCCTTGGTTCTATAAACGCAATGGAATTTATTACATGGTTTATGCGGCTTTTGCTGAAGGTGAAAAACGCAACGAACATCTTGCATATTCAACTTCAAAAAATCCTACAGGTCCTTGGGTGTATGGTGGAGTTTTAATGGAAGAAGGTCCATGTTTTACAAATCATCCTGGCGTTTGTGATTTTAAAGGTCATTCATATTTGTTTTATCACACAGACGAACTTCCTGGAGGAAACTTGTTCCATCGTTCAGTTTGTGTTGCAGAATTCAAATACAACGAAGATGGTTCAATTGATACAATCAGCAAATGTGATGGTGTAGAAGGAATCGAATAATATGGAGCAGGAACAGAAGGAAAATAAAATCGGAAACTTAGTTTTTAGATATACTTTGTTTTTAATTGGGTTGTTTATTGCCTCTTTGGGAGTTGCTTTTTCTACAAAAGCAGGCCTTGGTACTTCGCCAGTTGCTTCTGTTCCTTATTCAGTTTCGCTTTTATCTAATCTGTTTACTTTTGGTGGCTGGCTTAATGTCTGGAGTGTAATCCAGATATTGGTTCAGATTACCATCCTGCGAAAAAACTGCAAATGGCTGGAAATTGTTATTCAGACAATTCTGGCCTTTGTTTACGGTTATCTTACTAATTTTTCTTGCTGGCTTATTCAGGGCATTGTAGTAACAAATTATTTTGGACAGTTTACCTGTATGATGGTGGGCTGTGTTGTATTGGCACTTGGTCTTTGGATTCAATTTAAGGGCGGTGTTGCAATGCTTCCTGGCGAAGCTATGAATCGTGCAATCAGTTTTGTTACTGGAAAAAAATACGAAAATATTAAAATCTTCTTTGATGTTTTATACATTCTTATTTCTGTAGTCATCTGTCTTGTATTCCTTGGCGGTCTTAAAGGCGTTAGAGAAGGAAGCATTATTGCGGCAGTTTTGATTGGAAATATCATTAAGTTCTATAATTTCATCTGGAATAAAATCTTTGTAAAAAAATCAGAATAAATTAAAAAACCTATTGACTTAGTAGGTTTATAGCTTTATATTATAAACACCTAGTAATTAAGTAGGTAATAAGTTCATAGGAGGTGCATGATGAAATTCTTTTTTGAAAAACTAGTTCGTGAGAATTTTAGAAATGGAGTCATGCGTCTCTGTTAATTCTTTCAGCCTAAAATATAAATTCACAAAAAAACAAATTATTAATAAACGAATTAACAGAGGATAAAACTATGAGTACAAATAAATTACATTTCGAAACATTACAGCTTCATGTTGGCCAGGAACAGGCTGACCCAACTACAGATTCAAGAGCAGTTCCAATTTATCAGACAACATCTTATGTTTTTCATAATTCAAAACATGCGGCAGATCGTTTTGGTTTAGCAGATGCAGGAAATATTTATGGTCGTTTGACTAATTCGACACAGGATGTTCTTGAAAAAAGAATTGCCGCTTTGGAAGGCGGGGTTGCGGCATTGGCAGTTGCTTCTGGTGCGGCAGCAATTACATATGCAATTCAGGCTCTGGCTCAGGCTGGAGATCATGTTGTTTCTCAGAAAACAATTTATGGTGGTTCATACAATCTTCTGGCACATACTTTGACACAGTTTGGTGTTGAAACTTCTTTTGTGGATGCACACAATCTTAAAGAAGTTGAAGAAGCTATTCGTCCAAATACAAAACTTATTTATCTTGAAACTTTGGGAAATCCTAATGCTGATATTCCTGATTTGGATGCAATTTCTGCAATCGCAAAAAAACATGGACTTCCTGTTGTTGTAGATAATACTTTTGGAACTCCTTATTTATTCCGTCCTTTGGAACATGGTGCAAATATTGTTGTTCATTCTGCAACTAAGTTTATTGGTGGTCATGGTACTTCTTTAGGTGGAATTATTGTTGATGGCGGAAATTTTGACTGGAAGGCTTCTGGTAAATACGGAAACATTGCGGCTCCAAATCCTTCATATCATGGAATCAGTTTTGCGGATGCAGTTGGGCCTGCTGCTTATGTTACTTATATTCGTGCAATTTTGTTGCGTGACGAAGGAGCTTGTATTTCACCATTTAATGCATTCCTTCTGCTTCAGGGAACAGAAACTTTAAGCTTGCGTTTGGATCGTCATGTAGAAAATACAAAGAAAATTGTTGAATTCTTGAAAAATCATCCAAAGGTTGCAAAAGTAAATCATCCTTCTTTGGCTGATCATCCAGATCATGCTTTGTATGAAAAATATTTCCCTAATGGTGGAGCTTCAATCTTTACATTCGAAATTAAAGGTGGAAAAGAAGCAGCCTGGAAGTTTATTGATAATCTTGAAATTTTTAGTTTGCTTGCAAATGTTGCGGATGTTAAGTCTTTGGTTATTCATCCAGCTTCAACAACTCACAGCCAGTTGAATGATGAAGAATTGAAAGATCAGGGAATTTCTCAGAGTACAATTCGTCTTTCAATTGGAACTGAACATTACGAAGATATTATTGCGGATCTCGAAAAAGGTTTTGCAGCAATTTAGTTGCATAAAACAAAAGTTATAATCTATAATTATAAACGGATAATTTGGCATCAGAAGATGTCATATTCAACAGAAGTTGAAGGTTTATAATTATGAAGATTTTAGTAATTGATGCTCAGGGGGGCGGAATTGGTCGTTCTCTTGTGGCTTCTTTGAAAAAAGCTTTTGCAGATTCCGAAGTGATTGCAGTTGGAACTAATACTATTGCAACATCGGCAATGCTCAAAGCAGGAGCAGATCATGCAGCTACTGGGGAAAATTCCGTTGTAGTTTGTGCAAGAGATGCTGATTTTATTGTTGGCCCAATTGGTATTGTTGTAGCTGATGCTATGTTTGGGGAAATCACTCCTAAAATGGCGACTGCAATTGGTCAAAGTAAGGCAGATAGAATCTTAATTCCAATTCATAATTGTAAAAACACCGTAGTTGGGGTGCAATCTTATCAAATTGACTTACTTATTGAGGCTGCTATAGAGGAGATTAAAGCTCGTACTGCAAATTAATCAAATTTTTAAATTTCAAGAATCATATATCAGGAAGGTATATAACTGTTCAGAAGAATGGGGATATACCTTTTTTTTATGTATGAGGAGTTTAAAATGCATATTCCAGAAAACTATTTATCCCCTGCAACTTGTGCGGTTTTAACAGCAGCAATGGTACCAGTTTGGGTTCATGCTGTAAAAAATGTTAAAAAGGAATTACCTAAAGAAAAAATCGCAATGATTGGTGTTGGGGCAGCCTTTTCATTTATCGGAATGATGTTCAATGTTCCGCTTCCGGGAGGAACAACAGGTCACGCAGTTGGTGGAACTTTAATTGCCGCTGTATTGGGACCAAATGCTGCATGTATTGCAGTTTCAGTAGCTTTGTTTATTCAGGCATTACTTTTTGGTGACGGGGGAATTCTTTCTTTTGGTGCCAACTGTATTAATATGGCCTTTGCTATGCCGTACCTTGGCTACTTCATCTACAAATTGATTTTGAAGGCTCTTTCCAAAAACAATGAACCTAAAATTTCCCAGAGATTACTGGCGGTAGGTGTTGGTTCTTATGCAGGAATTAATGTTGCTTCGTTATTAGCTGCCTTTGAATTTGGTATTCAGCCATATTTGTTCCATAATGAACTAGGTCAGGCTTTGTATTGTCCTTATGGTTTGAATGTTGCTATTCCTTCGATGATGATTGGTCATCTTACAATTTTTGGACTTGCAGAAGTAATCTTTACAGTTGCAGTTATGGCTTTTATTTGTAAAATGTCTCCAACTTTGCTTAAAGAAAATACAGAAGAAAAAGCAGGAAAAAAAGAACTTATTCCTGTTGGAATTCTTCTTGCAGTTTTAATTGCTTTAGTTCCACTTGGACTTTTAGCAGAAGGAACAGCCTGGGGAGAATGGGGTGCAGATGAAATTGCAGCAGTAGAAAGCAATGGGGTTGCACTTGGTTATACTCCATCAGGTTTGGAAAATGGCTGGTCATTGGAATCTTTAATTCCAGATTACAGTATGGCAGGTGTTCCTGAAGTTCTGGGTTATATTCTTTCAGCAATTATCGGAATCGCAATTCTTGTAATTTTATTCAGATTATTGAGTTCACTAAAAAAAGAACCTAAAAAAACAGAATAGAAATTTTTAGTAGACGCTGTTGGTAAAAAATCTGTAGCGAAAGATTTTTTACCAAGGGTGGATGCACTTATTTTTGGAGTAAAATTGAATAAAGAAGAAATAATCCTTCCTTCATGGATGATGAATGAAAATAATTACAAACCTAAGAAAGATAGAAATGGCTTTATTACAAAGTCTATTTTGTCTTTTTTAAATTTGTTCAGACATTTCCATATTGAGAAGAATGAAAATATTTCTCCATTGCGGGCTGGAAACCGTTTGCTGCTGGTGTTGGGACTTATTATTCTTTCGGCACTTAGTAAAAATCTGTTTTTTTGTGGATGTATTGGAGCAGGTTTTCTTTTGTATTTGAGTATGGCAAAAATTGATGTTATAAAAAGAGTCCTTTCTACGGCTTTAACCGCGGCTTTTTTCACTCTTCTTGTTATGCTGCCTGCTTATTTTTTATATAAATCCAATGCCTTCATAATCATTACGCTTAAAGTTTTTATTTCGGCAGGGCTTCTTTCAACTTTGGCATTAATTACACCCTGGAATAAAATTATTTCGGCATTAAATCTTATTAAAGTTCCTGGTTTTATTGTTTTTATTTTTGACCTTACAATTCACTATATTCTAATTCTTGGGAATATAGCCTATGAAATGCTCATTGCTTTAAAATTGCGAAGTTTGGGAAAGAATAAAACTAAAAATAAAAGTTTTTCGGGAATCATTGGAACAGTATTCTTGAAGTCTTTGGTATTTGCTCAGGAAACTCAGCAGGCTATGGAATGCCGTTTATTTAATGGAACTTATTATTCAAAAAAAATAAAGCCAGAATATAAAGATTTTATTTCTATAATTATATTGATTCTTTATATTATACTGTTTGTTTTTGTAGGATATTAGAATAGAAATGCCTTTAATTGAATTAGAAAATATTAGTTTTATTTACGATGATAATCTGGCCTTAAAAGACATTTCTTTTTCGATTGAGAAAGGGGAATGTATTGGGCTTGAAGGTGACAACGGAAGCGGTAAAACTACTCTTATAAAAATCATAAACGGAATTCTATTTGCAAGTTCCGGAAAATATATTTTTAATGGAAAAGAAATCAGTCAGAAAACAATGAAAAACGAAAGTCTGGCAAAAGAACTACATCAGAAAATTGGTTTTGTTTTTCAGAATCCAGATACACAACTTTTTTGCAATAGTGTAAGAGATGAAATTGAATTTGGTCCAAGACAACTGGGACTTTCGGAAGAAGAAATTAAAACTCGCTGTGACGATGTAATGGCAATGCTTGGAATTACAAATATTCAGGATCGGGCACCTTACCATCTAAGCGGGGGTGAAAAAAAGAAAACTGCATTAGCCTGCATTCTTTCTATGAATCCAGAAATATTGGTTTTGGATGAACCAATGAATGGGCTTGATAGAAAATCCAGAGAAAAGCTTTTGGGATTTTTAGTTGCATGGAAATCTGCAGGAAAAACTTTGATAATTGCAACTCATGATGATAAACTTTTAAATCTGCTGACGGATAGAATCATAACTATTAGCGAAGACCATACTTTGGTTCAGGAGTAAAAATGGATAAAAAGGAATTGATAGAATTATTGGATCAGTTCAAAAAGGAACAGGTCTCGGAAGAACAGGTTATTCTAAAAATTAAACAGGCTCCATTTGAAGATTTGGGTTTTGCAAAAATTGATCATCATCGTGCTATTCGTCAGGGAATTGCAGAAGTTATTTATGGGGCAGGAAAAACTCCAGAACAAATTTTACAGATTTCAAAAGCAGCTTTTGCAGCAGGTCAAAAAACAGTTTTAATTACCAGAATGAAAAAGGATGCTGCAGAGCTTTTAGAAAAACAGTCTAATTTTCCTTTTGTTTATGATGAAATGGGAAAAACAGGAATATGCGGTTCTATTCCAGAGCCGGATGGACTTGGAACTATTGCAATTGTAACCGGTGGAACAAGTGATATGCCTGTTGCAGAAGAAGCAGCAAGAACCTGTGAGGCTTTTGGAAATAAGGTTGAAAGGATTTATGATGCAGGAGTTGCAGGACTTCATAGATTGCTTTCTAATCTTGATAAACTGATGGCTGCAAAAGTTGTAATTGCAATTGCCGGTATGGAAGGTGCGCTGGCAAGCGTAGTTGGCGGTCTTGTTGATTGTCCAGTTATTGCAGTTCCTACTAGTGTTGGTTATGGTGCAAGCTTTGGTGGACTTTCTGCTTTACTTTCTATGTTGAACAGCTGTGCCAGTGGAATTAGCGTTGTAAATATTGATAATGGTTTTGGTGCCGCTTATCAGGCAAGTATGATTAATCATATTAAATAGAGGAATTATGAAAACTTTATATATCGAATGTAAAATGGGTGCTGCAGGAGACATGCTTACTGCGGCTTTGCTGGAATTATTGCCGGAAGAAAAAAGAGAAGAAGCTCTCAAGAATTTGCAGAATGTAGGAATTGAAGGAGTTCAGTTTGCCTGCGAAAAAATGATTAAATGTGGAATTCAAGGCACTCATGTTAAGGTTTTGATAAATGGTCAGGAAGAAGAAAGTGTGGATGCAGATACACATCACCATCATGAACATCATCATGAAGAACACCAGCATGAGGAACATCACCACGAGGAAGAACATCATCATCACCATCATCACGAACATCATAAACTTTCGGATGTCACAGAAGTAATTTCAAAATTGAACTTCTCTGAAAAAGTAAAAAAGGATGCAGTTGAAGTTTATAATTTAATTGCCCAGGCCGAAAGTCATGCTCATGGAGTTGAAGTAAACGAAATTCATTTTCATGAAGTTGGTAATAAAGATGCAATTATGGATATTACTGCAGTTTGTTATTTAATGAACCTTATTGGTGCGGATAAAATAATTGCTTCTCCAATTCATGTTGGTTCAGGTTCTGTTCATTGTGCTCATGGAGTTATGCCAGTTCCTGCTCCTGCTACTGAATATTTGCTTCGTGGTATTCCATATTACCAGGGCGAAATTAAAAGCGAACTTTGTACACCAACTGGAGCTGCTTTATTAAAGTACTTTGCTTCCAGTTTTGAAGCTCAGCCAATGATGAAAGTTGAAAAGGTAGGAATTGGTTGCGGTAAAAAGGATTTTCCTGCTGCAAATTGTGTAAGAGCATTTTTTGGGGAAGAAGTTTCTAATTCAACTGATAGAATTATTGAACTGGATGCAAATATTGACGATATGACAGCAGAAGAGATTGGATTTGCCATGGATAGACTTTTTGAGGCAGGTGCAAGAGAGGTATTTACTTCTTCTGTTTATATGAAGAAAAATCGTCCTGGAGTTTTGATTTCAGTAATTTGTTCTGAAGATAAGAAGGAAGAAATTTTAAAAGCTTTCTTTAAGCATACAACTACAATCGGAATCCGTCAGAAGCTTTGTGACCGATACATTCTTAATCGGGAAGTAACTTCTGTAAAAACTGAAATGGGAGAAATCCGTAAAAAAATTTCTGAAGGTTATGGAACTTCAACAGAAAAACTTGAATATGACGATCTGGTAAAAATTGCACTGGAAAAAAATCTTAGTTTAAGAGAAGTTCGTAAACTGGTAGATTAATAAAGGTAGGATTATGACAGATATTGAGAAAAGTAAACTGATGAAGTTGAAAGCCTTTTTTGAAAACGAAGGTTCTGTTGCTGTTGCTTTCTCTGGAGGAGTTGATTCTACCTTTTTAGTAAAAGTTGCACATGAAGTATTGGGCAATAAAATGATTGCAATTACTCTTGTGGCCAATTCTTTTCCAGCACGAGAACGAAACGATGCTTCCGATTTTTGCAAAAAGGAAGGAATTCCTCAGGTGGAAATTGAATACGACGAACTGAAAATTCCTGGGTTTGCTGAAAATCCTGTTGATAGATGCTACTTGTGTAAAAAAGAACTTTTTGGAATGATTAAGAAGGAAGCTTTATCAAGAGGAATTTCTACTGTTTGCGAAGGTTCCAATATGGATGATACAGGAGATTATCGTCCGGGACTAAAAGCAATTAAAGAAATGGACATTAAAAGTCCACTTCAAATAGCTGAATTAACAAAAGCAGAAATCCGAAATATTTCGAAAGAAATGGAACTTCCAACTTGGGATAAACCTTCTTTAGCTTGTCTTGCAACCAGATTTGCTTATGGTGAAACTATTACAAAAGAAAAACTTATTGCGGTTGGTAAAGGCGAACAGCTTTTAGTTGAATTAGGCTTTAAGCAGATGAGGGTAAGAATTCATGGTACAATAGCTAGAATTGAAGTTTATCCGGAAGATTTTGAAAAGATAATAAAAGACGAAATCCGAACTTTGATTTCCCGAAAATTTAAGGAATATGGTTTTTCCTATGTAACATTAGATCTTCAGGGATTTAGAAGCGGTAGTATGAATGAGACCATAAAAAAATAAATATAATAAAAGGAGTACTAATTATGGAAGAAGTTTACGAATTTATTAAGGCTTGTGGAACTTATTATTTGGCAACAGTTGATTCAGATGGTCAGCCAAGAGTAAGACCTTTTGGAACAATTAATATTTTTGAAGGAAAACTTTATATTCAGACTGGAAAGAAAAAGGATTGTTCAAAACAGATTCAGGCAAATCCAAAAGTTGAAATCTGTTGTTTTAATGGTGGTGCATGGTGTCGTCTTGCTGGTGAACTTGTTCGCGATGATAGAATTGAAGCTAAAGAAGATATGCTCAATAAATATCCAGATTTAAAGAATATGTATTCAGCTTCGGATGATAATACTGAAGTTTTATATTTCAAAAATGCAACTGCAACTATTTCTAGTTTTGCAGCAGCTCCTAAAATTATTAAGTTCTAAAAAAGGTGAATAAATGGGAAGAATTGCTTCTGTTTTTAAAGAAGATACAAAATGGAAAACTTTGTTCTTGTCGATTTTATTAATGTCCATTGGATATGGTCTTCATAAAGGGATTGTAGACAACTATTTAGCTGAAGTTGTAAAAATGGGTGAAATGGATCGAGGGGCAACTGAGTTTTTCAGAGAGCTTCCTGGATTTTTACTGATTTTTATTCTTGCAATTTTTTACAGTTTTTCTGCTGAAAAAATGTATAAATTAGGTGGCTTTATTATGGTGGCTGGTATGGGACTTTTATCCTTTGTTCCACCTTATAAAGCCCTGGTAATTTTTTCGATTTTTCTTTATTCAACTGGTGAACATATTCAGCTTGGAATGAAGAATACCCTTTCACTTGAATATTCAAAGCAGGGACTTGGGGGACAGGCATTAGGATATCAGAATGCTATTTATCAGATGGGAAATCTGGTAGGTTATGCAGTTGTAATTGTTGCCTTCTGGTGGCTTGCTGAAAAATCAATGTATAAGCCATTTTTCATTGTTTCAACTTTCTTAATGATTCTGGCACTTATTTTTGCTTTAAGACTTTCTGGTAAAAGTGAAACCGATAAATCAAAAAGCCGTTTTTATTTCCGTAAGAAATTTACAAAATACTATATGCTGGAAATTTTCTACGGGGCTAGAAAACAGGTTTTCTTTACATTTGGTCCATATGTTTTGATTTTATTTTATGGAGCAAATGCTTCGGTTATCAGTTTGCTTTTTGCAGTTTCTGCAATTTCCTGCTTCTTCCTTTCGCCGGTTGTAGGAAAAATTGTTGATAAACTTGGATACAAGCCTGTAATGATTGGAGATACATTGATTCTTGTAATTGTGTGTTTCTTTTATGGTTTTGCTCATCATTTATTTCCAAAGAATATTGCTTTTGTTGTTTGTTGTATAAATTATGTTCTGGACTCAATTATTTCTCTGGCATCAATGGCTTCGAATGTTTATGTTCAGGATATTTCGGACAGTAAAGAAGAAATGAGAGCGACAATTTCTACAGGTATTTCTGTAAATCATATGATTACAATTTTTATTGCTTTGTTTGGTGGCTGGATCTGGCAAAAACTTGGAATTGAAACTTTGTTTATTGTTTCTGCTGTTCTAGGGCTTTGTAATAGTGCTTATGCTGCTACAATCAAAGTAAAAAAATCTGTTGCTCAGTAGTTATGAATAGGATTTTAGTATGAATTTAAAAAAATGCTTTTTGATTTTCAGTTTGGTTTTTCTTGCCTTTCCACTTATGTCTTTGGAAGCAGGTGAAAGAAAAGCACAGGTTTTAAAAGATGGAAAACAGGCTTTTCCCGAAATTATAAAATGCATACAGAATTCTGAAAAATCTATTCTTATTAATATGTTTATCTGGCGCGATGATGAAATTGGAAATCTTATTGCCAGCGAAATTTTAGCTGCCGCAGAACGAGGGGTAAAAGTTTCTATTTCAAAAGATTTGTATGGAACAGTTTGTGAACATTGCGAAGAAAATACACTTTCGTTCTTTCATAAAAAACTTTCGTTTACAGATAAAATCAAAGTAGCATCTTTAAAGATTCTGTATAATCCTGCCAGAACAAAAAAGGCAAAGGATAAAACTTCAGTTCTTTATGAACAGATTTTAAATCATAAAAATATTACTGTAGAAAATAAATTCAAAGCGGATCATTCAAAGTTTTACATTTTTGATGACTCTACACTTATTTTGGGTGGAGTGAATATTGAAGATAAAGAAAATGGCAAGGACATGAGTGGCCGCGTTTACGAAGATTTTATGATTAAGCTAGAAGGCGAAAGCTTTGTAAAAGAATTTAACCAGGCTAGAAAAGAGGGGACAGACCCCGAATTTACAGCTTCGTATTTTTTTGGAATGAATGTAAAAGAAGGTAAAAAGAAAGCACGATTCCAGATGGAAGACTTTTACCTGGATTTGATTAATTCTTCCGAAAAGGAATTAACAATTGTAATGTCTTATTTTTCGCCTTTGAAGAAATTTACAAAGGCAATTCTTGCAGCCAGCGAAAGAGGGGTTGATGTAAAAATTGTAATTCCTGCAGTTGCAAACTTTCAGGATAATTCAAATAAAAAAACTATTTCCATTCTTCAAAAAAAATCAAAGGGAAAAATTAAGATTTATCTTACTCCAAAAATGATGCATACAAAAATGATGTTTAATGAAAAGTATCTTTCTTTTGGATCCTGCAATATTACAAAGAAGGCCTTTACTCAGCTGGATGAATTAAACTTTTTTGCAGAACGAAATTGGGAAAAAGTTTATGAAGAAGTAAATGCTTATATTCAGAAGACAATCGAAGAATCTGAATTGCTGCCAAATAAGAAAAAAATTAATTTTAATAGATTGATTGCCTGGATGGAAGGATTTTTAGTTTAGAAATAATAAAGGGTTGTCTAAAAGACAACCCCTTCGTTTTATAAAAGTATTTAGATTAAATTATTTAAAGAATCTATCTAAGAAACCTTTAAGAGCTTTTCCATGACGAGCTTCATCGCGAGCCATTTCGTGAACTGTGTCATGAATAGCATCAAGACCGTTTTTCTTAGCGCACAAAGCAAGATCAAATTTACCCTGTGTTGCACCAAATTCACAATCAACGCGCCAAGCCAAGTTATCTTTTGTTGTAGCCTTCATATGTGGTTCTAAATCTTCGCCAAGAAGTTCTGCAAATTTTGCAGCATGTTCTGCTTCTTCAAAAGCTGCTTTTTCCCAGTAAAGTCCGATTTCTGGATAACCTTCGCGATGAGCAATACGAGCCATACAAAGATACATACCAACTACTGAACATTCACCCTGGAAGTTAGCCATAAGCTGTTCAAAAATGTATTTTTTATCAGCGTCTGAAATATCAGGATTGTTTTTTACTGTTTTTGCATATACACCATATTCGTGTTCTGCAGCAAGCATCATTTCGCCTGACATTTTTGTAAATTTCTCACCTTTAACATGACATACTGGACATTCTGCTGGTGCTCCTGGTCCTTCGTGTACATAACCGCAAACTGGACATACCCATTTATCCATTTTTTTTCCCTCCATAGATGATGTATTTGATATTGATTTTTCTGCCATTACTGTGGCAGGTTTATTTGATATCTTTTCAAAATCTGCTGCTGTGTGTTTACAGGTTGGGCAGATAAAGTTTTCAGGCAATTCTTCGCCTACATATTCATAACCACAAATTGTACAACGCCAGATAGTTTTTCCATCTGCAGTTTTTCCAACTTCCTGTGGTTTTGGTTTAATATTGTTCATGTAGTATTCGTAAGTTGCAGATGGGGTTTCTGATAAAACCTCCATATCTGTAATTTGTCCAACGAACATTGTGTGTGAACCTAAATCTTCTGTTTTTTCAACATTTACAGAGATGAATGCATTAGTTCCTTCTGTAATATAGAAGATTCCGTTTTCGCCTCGTTTACAGGCATTGAAATTTTCAAACTTGTTTACATTTTTTCCAGACTGAAAACCAAAATGTTTGAATAAATCGAAATTAGCACTCTGGCTAATTACAGAGACAGTGAATGCTTTCGCTTTCATAATCATATCGTGAGTAAAGTTTGATTTATTAACACAGATACTGATTTGATTAGGAGTCGAAGCAGCTTGGATAGCAGTGTTGATGATACAGCCGTTGTCTTTATCACCGTCTCTGGCAGTAAGCACGAATAAACCATAACTTAGTTTATACATTGCCTTTTTGTCCATGATGGAAGTCCTCCTTGTAATTTTATACCGCAGGTTGTATCAACAACCGAGGTTATAAAATTGTTTTGCGATAGCGAACAGTAAGATAACAGAGTTTTGAAAGAAACTCTAAACTAAAACAAACGACGCTAATCGGCGTTTGTTTTAGTCTTCCTTAAAGTTATATATTTTAAATATAAAAACGAAAGAAGAAAATTTAAAGTTTTAAATTATTTAATTCTTAAATCAAATGCCTTTTTTAAATTTCCGTCAAAACCCAGGTGTTCATAGAATTTATGGGCTTCGGTGCGTTTGCAGTTGCTTTGTAAAATTACTTTGTAGCAGTTGTTGGCTCTGGCATCTTCAATTGCCATTTCTATTACTTTGCGAGCAAGGCCCTGTTTGCGGTAATCTTTATGAGTAACTACATTTTCCATAAAGCAGATTGAACGGCCTTGTGCAGTAAGATTAGGAATAATCATTGTGAAACAGGTAGACACAATTTTATCTTCGTCAAAGGCTCCAAAGTACTTAATGTTTTGATTTTTAGAAATAGTTTTCCAAACTGGAAGAGAAGCTTCTGTAGTTAAATCACGATTATTTTCGTCCAGCTGAACATAAAGCTCTAAAAGTGAAGGAATATCTTTTTCTGTAAGAAGACGAAAATTAATATTTGGTGTATTCATAAAAAACTCCCTGTAATATTTTTTTTTAGTTAGAATAATCTTAAATCAAAAGGGCATTCTAGAATAGTATTTATTTTAAGCTGATTAAAGTCTGGATGTTCAGAGTTTAAGATTACATTAAAATCCCTTTAATTATGATTGCTTTATTATTCGGCATTTCTTACGATACGGAAGCCAGTACTTTTTGAATTTGTATAGTCACCTTCGTCAAAACGGTCGTCGCTGTACCAGTCGTAACACCATTCAAAAACATTACCTGACATGTCATAAATACCAAGTTCATTAACGAGGGAATGACCGAAGGGAATGGAGGAGAGAGGAGGCTGGAGCGATAGCGGAATCTGGAACATAGCGACCCGAAAGGGGAACGCCAGAATTTTACCAGTAATCGTAGAAGCTGCCGGTGTCTGGGGTGCGGTACATGTGTTTTTCCCAGTAGCCGATTAATTCGCCGGAGTCGTCGCGAAGAGCAATCATGTAAACATCTCGGTTTTCTTTGTCGTTGTGGAATTCGAAAACCTGATTGTGGGTTTTGTCGGCTTTGAACCATTTTATGCTGTCTTCAATTTTTTTGCAGGAATCGGCATTGTGGCAATTAAGAAGGCTTTTTCCTGTAAGATCACCGTGATAGCGATTAATTGCAAAAGGATTCATGTAAACGATTGTGTGATTTAAATCGCAAAGCACTACGGCAGACTGTTCGCCATCCAAAACTGATTTTATAAATACGGATACATCCATTTTTTACTCCTGTGAATCATCTTAAAGTAGAAGTTTATCTTATTAAAGTAATTTTTGATATATAATAGAATATTATAAGCCTTTTAGTTGAAAAATTGGGGATCGAAATGCTTGAAAAATTTGATTTTAATAAAATGTCGGCTCTGGTAGACCGGGTAAAAGATATGTGGACCCCGCCAAATGCAGAAGAATCTTTTCGCCGAATTTATGCGGAGGCTGTAATTCGTCAGGATATGCACATCAACAATTTACAGTTTCAGCTTGTAGAAAATGGAGAACTTAGGGCTGTTGCATGTGCTTCAAGGAAGGGAGATGAAATCAGTTCAAAAGAGTGGTGGGAAGAAAAGTATAAGTCTCTCGCTCCAGATCAGCAGTTTTCATTTAATTTAAGTCGTGATTATCTTTTAATGATGGATAAAAAAACTTACGGTTTTATGACTGATGATGATGTAAAACTGGATTTGTTCATAAGTACGAAAACAGGCTGGGGCAAAAAAATACTTGATGAAGCAACTGAATATTTTAAGCAGCAGGGATTTAAGAATATGTTTTTGTGGACCGACTGCGACTGTAATGTAGACTGGTATTTTTCTCACGGTTACGAATTAGTAGACGAAGATATATACCAGCCTTTTTCTACAGAAGAAGAACCTTATAAAACTTTTGTGTTTAAGAAAAAAATCAGCGGTTAATAAACCAAAGTCCAACAAGGCAAATTGCAACGCCTACAATTTTGCTCCAGTTGATTACTTCGTGATACATAAAAAATCCCAGGAACAAAAGGCCGATGGCAAGGAAAGCATTTGAAACTGTGGCGAGAGTGCTGACTTTCCATCCGGCTTTGTAGGCGTAGATAAATCCAACTTCAAGGCCTGTAATCACAATTCCCAAAACTACGGTAGCCCAGTTTGAAAGTTTGAATTCATGAACAATATTACTTCCTTTTGTAGTCACAAAAAACATGATGGCTGAAAATAAAGTTGCAACTGCGTAAGTGACAGTCATTGAAGCGTATGTGTTCATTTCCTGAGGAATGCCTTTTGCGCAGATTTGATAAAGAATATTTGATAAAACGATAATTGCCAGTGGCCAGATATAATTGAACATGGGGAAATTATATTTGATTAAGGGGATTAATACAAATGCTTAAGATTGCCCGAGAATACTTATTGCAACCCTTAGTTTAAGGATAAGAAGTAGGTTTAATAGCGGACAGAAAATTGTTTTAGTTTTCTTCTCTGGTCTCTCTTAAGGCGGAAAGTATTTCATCTTGCTTTATGTCTGCTACACTTTCACTTCCTTTTTGATTTAATAAAAAAGAAAGCACACAAGATGCATCAATTACAATATCACTCATATATTAAATGTACAATTGTACATGTTTAAAGTTAACGTTAATTATGTTTAGATAACAGTAATTTTATATTTCGCCACAAGAGCTTTTTCTACGCTGTCTGGTTCTTCTTCAAAAAACTGGGTACTTTCAAAACTGTAGCCATTTTGTTCCAAACAGACTTCCAGGAAAAACAAAAATATACCAATATCAATCCGGTTGTAATAACGCACTTTGTCTGCAGGCATTATTCCTCGTTTCTCAGGCTTTTTATATCTGAAAACAGTAAGTTCGTTTCCGCTATTTTCTACAAACCATGGCTGAGTGTTGCAGGCACTTGGTGCAAATCTTACGATTTCTGCAACAGAATACTGACTGCCTGCCAAGGTATTCCCGGTCCAAATTTCTTCGATAGTTTTTCGTTTTGCTTTGAACATATCTTTTCTGAAAGAAGCTTCCGGCATCTTAGCTATGCTGATCATGATTATATATTTAAGGTCATCACAAGTTTTTTCATCAGGCTTTCCAATTCCAAACCAAAGGGCACCAATGTTTTTGTCGGCAAGCCACAAATCAATCTGTTCACCAATGTATCCAATGTTGCGAAGATAATTGCCTTTTTCTTCACTGTAGAATTCAATACAGTAGTCGCCGCCTCTTTTACAAGTGGTTTGATTTTCAGGAACGATTTTTATTTTAGTTTTGATAGAAGAATCCAGCGGATGCACAGTTTGAATAAAATCTTCCAGATCCTTTAATTCTGTTTCGGAAATAGATTCCTTGCCTCTAAAAAGATGGAAAGACTTTCGCTTTAAAATCATATCGTAATAATTCATGTAATTTCCTCTAATAAAAACTTAGTTTGATTTGAAATGTTTTTCAAGAAAAAATTTTCATTTTTTTTAAGATTTTTCTTGACCTTCCACCAACTGTAACCTTTAAGATTAAAATATCGAAAGCACAAATCGTTAATCGAATCGAAAAACAAAAGAGGTTCAAGGAGATTTTATGAATAATTTAATGGTTCCAGTTTTTAGCATTGTAACAATGGGAATTGCAGTTCTTTTTGGATTTTTAATTCCAGCTGTTTTGTTCTTAGTTTTGAAGAAAAAGTATGGTTGTAAGATTTTACCTTTCTTTATTGGCTGTGGTACTTTCTTTTTATTTGCCGTAGTTTTGGAAGGCTTATTTCATACAATTATTCTTGGTGGTGGAAGGGCTGAAGTTTTAATGTCAAAACCTGTTCTTTATGGTTTGTACGGCGGATTTATGGCAGGTCTCTTTGAAGAAACAGGCCGTTATATAGCATATACAATCCTTCTTAAAAAAGGTAAAGACAAATATGCTGATGATAAAACAGCACTTGCTTATGGTGCAGGTCATGGTGGTTTTGAAGCATTCTATATTCTTGTTGCTTCAATGATTACAAATATCGTTTTTAGTATTATAATTAATACAGGTAATACTGAACTTTTAATGAAGGGATTGGATGAGACTAAAGCGGTTGAAACAATGAATGTTTTGAATCAGCTGGTAACAACTAGTCCATGGACTTATCTTGTAAGCATAGTTGAACGCTTTGGTGCGGTTGCTTATCATATGGCAGCTTCTGTACTTGTTTGGTTTGCTGTAAAGAATAAAAAGTTCTGGCTTTATCCGTTGGCATTCGTACTTCACATGATTTTAGACATGCTTGCTGTAATTGGAATGAAGTTTGGTTTACCAATTGTTTTGATTGAAGTATTCCTTTATCTGTTCTCAGGTGTATGTGTTTTTATTGCATGGAAAGTATGGAAAAAGGAAACAAAAACTTTGGAATAAACACAGGAAGGTTTGTGTGAAAATTTATCAGGTTGAAGAGTTAGTTGGCATTACAAAAAAGAATATCCGGTTTTATGAGGATGAAGGTCTTTTAACCCCTGACAGAAATCCTGAAAATGGATACCGGGAATATTCTCTAAAGGATGTAAAGCAGTTGGAAAAAATTAAACTGCTTCGCAAACTTGATGTATCATTAGAAAATATCCGCCTGATGATGAAAGGAAAAATGTCTTTTGAGGAGGCAATGAATAATCAGATTGCTGAACTTGAAAAAAAACAGAAAGATGCTGAATTAATGGTTCAGTTCTGTCATAAAATGAAGACAGAGATTTCCGATCTAACACAATTGAATGCAGAAAATTATCTTTTAGAAATGAATAAAATGGAAACAGAAGGAACAAAGTTTGTAGATATCGAAAAACAGGATATCAGCAGAAAAAAGAAATCAGGAGCGGTAATTGCTGCAGTTGTGATTTTTTTAATTGTTTTAATTTCTCTGATTCCTACATTAATAATGTTGTTCAAATCAGAATCAACCAGATTTATTGGATTGGTTTTTCTGTTTATTGGAATAATTTTTATAATCGGAATTGTAATTGTTTTAAAACAAAGATTAAAAGAAATAAATGGAGGAGAAGAATATGAAGCTCGTAACTATTAATGAATTTCCTGGAAAGGAATATGAAGTATTAGGGGTTGTAAAGGGAACAATCGTTCAGTCAAAAAATGTAGGACGGGACATTATGGCAAGTTTGAAAACTTTAGTAGGTGGTGAAATTGCCGGATACACAGAAATGCTGAATGAAGCTCGTCAGATTGCAACAAAACGAATGGTAGATGAAGCTGAAGCCTTAGGAGCTGATGCCGTAATCGGATTGACTTACGGATCATCAGCTGTAATGCAAGGTGCTGCCGAAGTTATGGCCTACGGAACAGCAATCAAATTTACAAAATAATTATGCATACATTTCTTCAATTTCAGAATTGTATTCCTCAGAGATTTTAAATCTCATCATTTCCTGTTTTGCAGAAAGCTCTTTTCCTACTTCAAAGCTTTTTGCAATCAGGGAAATTTTATAAATTTTTTCGCAAATTCTAAAACCATTTTCCAGAGAGATTAATTTATTAACACAAGATAAAATCAGATTGTGAATAGTATCAGTTTTGAGCAAAGATTCATAAGATGAGAATTTTATACTGTGTTCTTCTGCATATCTAACTAAAGCTTCTTTGCAAGGTACAATTAATGAAGAAAGGTACTTTTTGTCCTGTCCAACAACCATTGCACTTTCAATAAAGTTGCTTGAACATAATGTCTGTTCCAGCAAAACAGGTTCAATATTTTCACCGCCAGATAAAACTATTGTATCTTTTGCACGACCTGTAATGTTCAGTTCAAGTTTAGGGCTGATAAGACCAATATCACCTGTATTCAAGAAACCATCTTCATCAATAATTTCTGCAGTTAAATCAGGGCGTTTATAATAGCCTTTCATTACATTTGCACCACGAACAAGAATCAAACCTTTTTCGCCTAATGGAAGAGGTTCTTTACTAACGATTTTTCCCTGATCTTCTTTTACAACTTTAAATTCCAATGTAGGGAATAAATCACCAATACAATTTGTCTGAGGGTGTTTGAGATCTCTAAAGGCCATTCCAGGTGCAGTTTCTGTCATTCCGTATGCATTTAACATTGGCAATCCAATGGCACGGAAGAAATCATCAGTATCTTTCTGCAATGCACCACCACCGGAAACCACATATTCAATTCTTCCACCAAAGCGTTCTTTAATTTTTTTATAAACTAAAAGTTCACCTAATGCTCTAAGTGGGAAAAGTGCAAGGAAAGGTATAATTCCTCTTAAGAAATCTGCAAATTTATTGCGTTTTTTTGCACTGAAGATATTTGAAATTACATAATCTTTTGCATCAGCATATTTCATACCAACGGCAATAAAGAATTTGAAAAGTTTAAGAGTGATTCCACCTTTCTTTTCCATTGTGGAATTAATTCCGCTTACAAGAGCTTCCCATAATCTAGGAACACCACACATTCGGTGAGGTTTGATTGTTCCCATATCTGCAAGAAGAGTTCGGGCGATTGGTTTTGAGTAGGCAATACAGTTTGTGAGAAGAATTGTTGCATACATAGCAAGGCGTTCAAAACTGTGCCAGATTGGTAAAATACTCATCCACATTTCACCAGGTTTTCCAGGAACAAAATTGAAGGCAGCACTCATTTGAGCCATATAGTTTTTATGAGTAAGCATAACTCCTTTTGGAGTTCCTGTAGTTCCGGATGTGAAAATGATAGTACAAACATCATCTTCATCAATTTTAAGCATCTTTTCTTCTATATGTTTGGTGTTTTCAACAGGATTTTTATCAAATTCAGTTTTACCCTGAGAAAGAAGTTCATCAAAATAATAAAATTTAATTCCTGCTTCTGTAAGTTTATTTTCTGCATCGCTGGAAATGTGATCATATAAAACAACAGTTTTCAATAAAGGAATTTCTTTTACATTTTCAAGAATTTTAAGAATCTGTTTTTCATTTTCAAAAAAGCCCATTTCACAATCAGCAAAAGAAATGATAAAACGAATTTCGGCACCTAAAGAATCACAGCCGCGAGGTACATTTGCACAGCCTAAAGTCTGGACTGCAATATCTGTTATTAACCATTCTCGTCTGTTATCAGAAATCATTGCTATATTTTTACCAGCAGTAACTCCTAAAGAATCTAATGCCATGGAAAATGCGATAATTTCGTCATAAACCTGTTTATATGTATAATATTGGAACACACCTTCCTTATTTTTGTAGGCCTGAAGATATTTATCTCCATGATTCAGAACTCTGTCTCGTAAAAATAAAGGAATTGTTTTAGGAAGACTTGTGTCGAATACACATTTTTTCATATATACCTCAATGTTTTTGTTGATTTTAAAAAGGGGATTTGTTTATTACCGATTATTATAGTATGATTGTTTTAGACCCTTCTAGTTTAATTCCATTGGACTAGACATATTCAGAGGAAATGTTTCACCATGAACAAAGAAAAATGGCTTGAGTCATTACAACATGCAAATGATGAATACCGTAAACTTATTCGTGAATCTATTCAAACTGCACTTCTTCAGGTTATGCGGAAAAAGGAATTCTGTAAAATTAAGATTACAGAAGTTATAGAAAGAGCAGGTGTATCCAGATCTGCTTTTTACAGGAATTTTAGTTCTTTAGAAGAAGTTATATCAGAAGAACTCCATCGACTTTGTAAACATATTTTTGAATTTGGAGAGCATACAATTTTAGATAGTTGGAATGTGCTTTTAACAAAGATTGATGAAAATAAGGAAATCTTTAAAACCTTAATTTGCGCAGGATTGGAATCTAAAATCCTGGATAGTCTGAATAATTTTTTCAAAACAACAGATTTAAAAGACAAGACTTTATTCTATTCACTGAATGGAATTATTTATAATTTTATATTTGAATGGTGTAAAGGAAATCTTGGTACAGATCTGGCACCGGTCATTCAAAATTTGAATAACACTACAAGATGTATGTTCATTAATTCACGCAACGGCTGTTAAATATTGCAAAAATTGAAAAAAAATGGAAGAAAACAAATCAATCTGGAATAAAACTTATTTTATCGTATTAATAGCAACTATCTGCTGCATGCTTTGGGGAAGTGCCTTCCCTTGTATTAAATTGGGCTATCAATTTTTTGGAATATCTTCGGAATCGACTGCAGCTCAAATTTTGTTTGCGGGTATAAGATTTGCGATTTCTGGTGTAATGGTGCCATTGTAGAAGCTACATATACTTTTTTTACAATTTGCTGGGTGACGGCTTTGTTTTGATTTTCTGTCTGTTTGCTTCGTTTGTTCCTTCTTTGCTGCTGGTAAGTCTTGGAATTGTTCTGGTTTATGTAAAAAAGAATAAATCATAAATCCAGTTCACCCTGATCAGATTTTGGTTTTGGAATGTTTAGAAGTTCCATAAGCTGTTGTGCATTTTTAAAACCAATTCCTTTTGGATGATTATTAAAATATAACTGAACCTGTCGACCTTCTTTTTGAGCAGCTTTAATAATTGGAACAAAACTTACAAATTCTTCCAGAGAATATTCATAATCGTAGCGTTTAGTTTCTTCTCCAGGTTCAGTTTTTGCGTACCAGCCATTTTCGTTTCGTCCGTGCATTCGAATATAAGCATTTGTTCCAATGAATGGAGTATGAATCTCTAAATTCTGGAAAGGACTGGCGCATTGTGGCATATCGCAAAAAACAATTCCTGTTTGACGAACAGAAAGGCCTTCAAAAACAGAAGAACGAATCCAATCTTTATGGCGAAATTCAACTACACAAGGAAACTCTTTTAATGAGTCCAAAAGACTTGCCAGGTATTTGCGGTTTTCTACTGTGTAATTAAAACTTTCGGGAAACTGAATCAAAACAGAAGCCAGAGCCGATTTTTCTTTAAGAGGGAAAAGGGAATCTTTAAAAATTTCTGCCTGGGTTTTCCACTCTCTGTCGATTTCGTGGGTCAAAAGTCTATTTAATTTTATGCTGAATTTTAATCTTCCCTGAGAACGATTGTAGAAATTTATCATTCGTTCAGGAGTAGGCATGCTGTAAAAAGTTGAATTGATTTCCAGCGCATTAAATTGCGTTGAATAGAATTCAAGAAAATCCTTACGGGGCAAGTTTTCAGGATAAAAACTGCCTTTTAATTCAGGATGATCGTAACCGCTGGTGCCTATTAAAATGGGAAACATGTGTCTATTTTATCACATTTCGAAATGAGTTCAATTTTATTTATTTGAATACCTATGATATATTAATGATATATAGAAGATTTGTGGGAGGCAAATATGATTTATGATATTACACAGGAATTGTTTACCTGTTCAGTTTTTCCGGGAGACAAACCTCCTGTACGCCAGGTTGTAGAAACTATTGAAAATGGAAGCATTTGTAATCTTACTGCTTTTTCTATGTGCGCTCACAATGGTACTCATGTAGATGCTCCTTATCATTTTTATAACAATGGAAAAACAATCGATCAGCTTAATCTGGAAGCTGTAATTGGTAAGTGCTATGTTTCTTTTGCACAGGGAGCAGTAACAGCCGAAGCAGCAAAATCAATTTTGGAAAAAGCAAAGGGGACAGACCCCGAAGCTGCAAAACGCATTCTTATTGGTGGGGATTGTTTTGTGACTTTAGAAGCGGCACAGGTTTTTGCAAAAGAAAAAATCCTTCTTATTGGTAATGAATCTCAAACTGTAGGTCCTCTTGATGGTCCTGCTGCAGTTCATTACGAATTATTAAAGGAAGAAATTGTTCTTTTGGAAGGAATTCGTCTGGCGCAGGTTCCTGAAGGAGTGTACATGCTGAATGCTGCTCCTTTGAATCTTGGCGGTGCCGATGGTGCTCCTTGCCGTGCAATTTTGATTTCGTAGTTTTACAGGAGAGTTATTTAAAAAATGGAAATTATTAAAGCAAAAAAAGAGGATATAGATATACTTCTAAAAATCAGACTGGAAATGTTGAAGATTGTTAATAATTTGCCAGAAGATTATGTTTATAGTCCTGATTTTGTGGAAAACTGCCGTGAAAATTTTCTGGAAGGAAATCAAACTGATCTTCTTTGCATGGAAAATGGGGAAGCGGTTGGCTGTGCTACTTTGTGTTATATTTCCATGATGCCAACTTTTTCTCATCCAACAGGAAATCGCAGTCATTTAATGAATGTTTATGTTCGGGAAGATTTTCGAGGACAGGGGCTTGCAAAAAAGATGCTTTCCATGCTGATTCAAGAAGCTAAATCTCGTGGAGTTACTGAAATCAGTTTAGATGCAACAGAAATGGGTCGTCCTTTGTATGAAGTAATGGGATTTGTACAGAACGACTCGGCTATGATTATAAATTTGAAATAGGAGTAAAAAATGAGAGCATTTGGAGAAACTTTTTTTGATGTAGTTTATTTGGTAACAGTAATTACTTTAGGTATTTTGATGATTATAAAATCACAAAAGCTTGAAGATAAAAAAAATCAGTGTTTGCTGTTTGGAATTATGGCTGTTGTCCTTGGTTGTGGAGATGCCTTTCATTTAGTTCCAAGAGCCTATGCTTTGTGTACAACTGGACTTGAAAATTTTACAGTATCGCTTGGAATTGGAAAGATGATTACTTCAGTTACAATGACTGTTTTCTATGTGATTTTGTATTATGTATGGCAATTAAGATATAAATCTTCAAAAATCTGGCTTAGTGTTTTGGTGTGGCTTCTTGCTCTCGTACGAATTGTTCTTTGCTTTATGCCACAGAATCAGTGGACTTCGGCAGATGTACCTTTGAGCTGGGGAATCTACAGAAACATTCCTTTTACTCTGCTTGGAATCTTAATTATTGTACTGTTTATAATCAGCCCATTGAAAAATAAAGACAAGGCTTTCAATTTGTTGTGGCTTACAATTGTTCTGAGCTTTGGATTCTATATTCCTGTAGTTTTGTTTGCTGATGCTGTTCCTGCTATTGGAATGCTTATGATTCCTAAAACTTGTGCTTATGTATGGACAGTTGCTATTGGATATAGAGCATATCTAAAGAAATAAAGACTAAAAAAAATGGTATATCTGTAGAAAGTGT
>JAZQOB010000085.1:0-53797 GCA_045627625.1 Treponema sp. | reverse complement strand
TCGTAAGAAAGACAACGAACGCCACAAACTTTTCCATTTTCATCGCCAAGAACTTCAACTGGATTTTCCAAGAAGCGGAAATTAACGCCTTCTTCTTCGGCATGTCCAATTTCTTCAAGACGAGCTGGCATTTCATTACGTGTACGACGATAAACTACATCAACAGTTTCAGCGCCCAAACGGAAAGCCATACGTGCAGCATCCATAGCAACGTTACCAGCACCACAAACTACTACATGTTTTGCTTCGTAGATTGGAGTTGCGGCGTGTTCTTTATCGTAACCTTTCATAAGATTTGCACGTGTAAGATATTCATTAGCAGAGAATACACCAATGAGATTTTCTCCAGGGATATTCAAGAATTTTGGAAGACCAGCACCTGTTCCAACGAATGCAGCATCAAAACCTTTTTCGCTAAGGAGCTGTTCCAAAGTATTTGTACGACCAACAAGGAAGTTTAATTCAAATTTAACACCGATTTTTTCAAGGTTAGAAATTTCTTCCTGAACGATTTTCTTTGGAAGACGGAATTCAGGAATACCGTACATCATTACACCACCAGCTTTCTGGAATGCTTCGAATACAGTAACATCATGACCTGCACGAGCACAATCAGCAGCAACTGTAAGACCAGCTGGACCGGCACCAATAATTGCAACTTTCTTTCCAGTTTTTGCAGCTACAGTTGGAGGAGTAACTTTTCCGTTTTCTCTTTCCCAGTCAGCAACAAAGCGTTCCAAACGACCGATTGAAACTGCCTTTTCAGCGTTTTTATAAACTTTACCAACTGTACATTTTCCCTGACACTGTTTTTCCTGTGGACATACACGACCACAAATTGCAGGAAGTAATGAAGTCTTTTTGATTGTATCAACCGCACCCTTGAAATCTTCTTCGGCGATCTGTTTAATAAAACCAGGAATATCAATATTTACAGGACATCCTTCCATACAGAAAGGTTTAGCACACTGAAGACAACGATTTGCTTCAACTACTGCCTGTTCTGCAGAATAACCAAGTGCAACTTCGTTCATTTCGCGAGCGCGTTTTTTTGCATCACGAGTTGGCATTTCCATCTGAGGAATTGCAGCACGATCCTTAGCAGTAAGTTTTCCATTTGTTTTAATTAAATCTTTAATTTTGTTATATTCTTCTGTTACGTTAATCATTTTAGTTTTACCTCAAACACGCCATTGCGAGCAAAGCGAAGCAATCTAGTTTGCCTCATCAGCATAAGCCTCCTCGCAAAGACAGATTGTTTTATTTTGCCAATTTATCAGCTTCAGCCTGCATACGACACTTGTGATTGTCTTCCTGTTCTCTTTCTTTGAAAGACTTCATACGCATCATCATATTGTCCCAATCAACTTCATGAGCATCAAATTCAGGACCATCAACACAAACAAACTTTGTTTTTCCACCGATTGTTGCACGACAACCACCACACATACCAGTTCCATCAATCATAATTGTGTTCAATGAAACGGTTGTTTTTACACCGTAAGGTTTTGTTGTAAGTGCACAGAATTTCATCATAATTGGAGGTCCAATTGCAATTACTTCTGCAGGAGGACACTGTGATTCACACATTTCTTTTACAGGAATAGTTGAAACACCCTGACGACCAGCTGAACCATCATCTGTCATGATGATTAATTCATCTGCAGCAGCACGCATTTCATCTTCCATAATAATTAAATCTTTATTACGAGCAGCAATTACCATAATTACTTTGTTTCCTGCTGCTTTGTGTGCCTGTACGATTGGGTAACAAGGAGCTACACCAAAACCACCACCAACAATCATAACTGGGCGGTCATATTTTTCGATTTTTGAAGGATTTCCCAATGGTCCTAAAACTGTTGGTAAAGAATCACCAACATTCATTAAAGAAAGCTTGTATGTTGAAGCACCAACTGGCTGGAAAGCAAGAGCAATCCATCCTTCTTCTGCATTTGCATCAGCAATTGTAAGAGGAATGCGCTCTCCAAATTCTTTTTCTACCTGAATAATAACAAACTGTCCAGCTTTTCTGTTGCGAGCAATTTCTGGAGCTTCCACTCTCATGTAGTAAACACCTTCTGAAAGCTGCTTTTTTTCGATTATTTTAAACATCTTTAGTCCTCTTAAAAATATTAAATTTTATTAAATAGGTAAGATTTATTTTACTAAATCATATCGTTAAGGTCAAACAAAAAGCCCTGAATTCAAAAGAACCCAGGGCTTAATAACCTATTTATTGTTTAAGAATTAGAAACCAAATGCCAAAGAAGTATAGATTCCTAATCCGTCACCTTTGAAACTTGACGCAAATGATGGTGAAGTGAATTTAGCACCAAGATCAATTTCAAAGAATTTACAGTTTGCACCACAATAAACTGTATTTGTGAAAATCTTATCAGTGAAATCATGCTGAATACCTGCAAAAAGCATTCCTAAGAAGCTAGCTTTTACACCTACAAGATAATCAAGATAAATACCCATTTCTTCTTTGTCTTTTGCAAATGGATGTTCAATACCAAGACCAGCACCTGCTGAAACATTAATCATATCTGCGAGCAAACTAATATCTGCCTGTGCAAATGCTTTAAGTGGACGGTTGATGTAGTAACTTGTATCTGTAGTTTCGCCCATTGTGAAATCGAATGCTGGATTTTCAGTTGCACCTGCTGCAATTTCGTTTACAGATGTTTCCTGAGAAGCTGTAACTGTCATTTCTGTTTTACTTGATAAATGACTTGGTACTAAAGGAACTCGTGCAGAACCTGTTACTGTAATCCAATCATTTACAGAATAAGAAAGTGAACCACCAACATCAAATCCCAAGGCACTCCACAATTCTGGAGTATAAGAAAGGAAGTTTTCCCAGTAAGCAGCAGTTACAATATCCTTATTTACAGGAATAACACTGTATGCTTCAAAGTTTCCATTTACAAGGAAACCAAAAGTTCCATCTTCTCTGTTGTATGTATTAACATAAGCATCTTTAGTTCTAAAGTGATAGATTGTTGTAAACAATGAAGGAGAAACTACAACTTTAAATTTGTTGAAGAAATCCCAACCTACATTAGCTCTTACATAACCAAAAACATCACCAAAACCATCCAATGTTTCTGTTAAGTTAAATTCTTCATCACCGTTACCATGTCCGATAAAGTTGAATACATCCTTTGAAAGTCCAAGACGAGTATAAAGGTTAAGACCTAAATCTACACCAACACTTGGACCGTAAGGAATCTGTGCTAAAATATTGATAGAAGGATCTGTCTGTGTATTAATGATAAATCCGTTTGAAGGCATATTATCAGCAAACTCACCTAAATCAAAAACCAATTCTTCTACAAGATAATCTGTAAGCATAAGTGTGTTATTTGAAATACTGAAAGGTGTATTCAATCTGAATTCAAATATTCTTTCACCCATTCCATCTTTTGCAGAAGCCGAAGAAACAAATAATGTACCAATAACTGCAAGAGCAGCTAATAATTTTTTACTCTTTGTCATCATTATTCTCCTCCGAAAAGTTCTGAAGTACCATTGGTTCTAACAATGATATCAATAGGACTTGAAATTTTTGTTGCCCGCTTAAATGCAAGACGACCTTCAGGTAATTTAATGTTTACAGTTGGCTGAACAGGATAAAGACTTAAGAGTTTTATAGGTTCATCCAGCTGGAATTCACACTTGTCTTTTGCAAGAACAATACTTCTTTCTTCAAACTGAGCGCCTGCTCCATCCATATCGATGTTTACAGAAAGTTCACTGGAACCTGTAAATGGTACAGAATCTGGTCTGAATCTTACTTTTACATATTCAACTACATCAAGAAGTTCTTCGATTCTTGTTCTGTTTGGCTGTTCAGTTCTTGCGAATAAGTCCCAGTTTGGATCGCTTGATTTTTTTCCTGTAATTTCCATTACATCTACAACCTGATCAGCTGTAATTTCGATATCCAGAGGAAGAATAAGAACTGCAGTAACACTTATTGTAGTTGCAGTTGCTTTGCTCAATTTTGATTTTTCAATTTCGATTGAGCCGCTTCCGTTTCCTGATTCAAAAGAAAGGTCATAATAAATATTAACTATATCCCCTTCTCCTGTTTTATTTACCAAATCTTTTAAGTCAGCAGTTGTGTTTCCTGTAACTTCAGAAATAACTGTTCCTTCATCATTTTTTACGAGAGGCTTTTCTGCACTGTGTTCAATATCCATGTCTGCTTTTACATCACCTGCAGAACCTAAAAGATATACAGGATCTACACCAGCTTTTGGAGTAAATACATCGCCAGATTTTTTTCCAATAGTAGCTTTAATCAAACCGTTGAATCTTGGATTAGTAAATACATCACCAATGCCTGGAACTTCACAGTACAAATACATTGGAAGTGCATTTAAATTTACACTTGTAGCAAGAGATGTACCTAACTGCTGGTCAATATCTTTGAAAAGGCTTTCTTTATTAAAGCTTACTTCCAGATTTGAACTCATTGAAGCAAGGTTATTTTTTACTTCGATTTTTTCCCAATTGATAACAGGTTCAGCTTTAATTCCAATTTTATAGATGGTTCCTGCTGTTAAGTCTTTTGCAATAATCTTATCAGTTTTACCACCAGGGAATCCAAGAGTTGCTGTAAAGTCAATTGAAGTTGAACTATTAATAACAGTCTTTAAGTCACTTTCATTTACAGAAATATCTAACAAACTTCCATTTGAGGCTGCTGCAAGAGTTGCATTTACAGGACCAATTTTAAGGAAGTCTGATTTTACATTCTTTAATGTAAAGTCATTTCCTTCAGGGAAACTGTTTGTATAAGTGATTTTAATTCCAGAACCTTTTGCCCAGGTAATGCTATTGATCATATCTTTAGCTTCAGCTGGCAAAGTCTGATTTACACTGATAGTTGTTGGGAGAGAACCTACAGACATTACAACTTCTTTCATTTTGTAAACATGAAGGTCAAAAACAACTTCCAGGTCTTTTTCAAATGTAATATCAGCATTATTAATCTGAATCTGTGCTTCGCCATCAATATCAAGAGCTTTAGAAGTATCTAATTTAAAACCATCAAGGCTTCCGTTGGCAGGAACATTAAATGTTGTACCATTTGTTAATTTGAATGTTGAAGCAATTGAAATACCTTTTACTCCAGAAGGAAGTTTCATTTCACAAGTTAAATCGCTGCCTTCTCCCAAAGTAATTGATTCAATAGAAGAATCTAATGCTGATAAATCTACAGAAGTAGAAATTGAAGTTTTTGTAGGGTCATCGCCTTCATCAAAAGCAGAAGTATCTACATTCAATTTCTTTACCGATTCACATACAGAACCATCAGCAATAGTTGCAATAAAAGGATACAAATTATCTGATGGATCATTCAAAACAATACGAATCTTTGCTGTAGCTGGAATCAATACATTTGAAATATCAACATCACAGGTTTTTCCATTAATTGTATTGCTTGCAAGAACTTTTGAACCTGAAACAATTTCGATTGTACCGTTAATTGAACCACCAAAATTAAAATGCAATGCACCAGATTTATATTTGATGCTTTCAAAACTACCGCCAATTAGCTCTACATCAACATATTCTGCAGGTGTTGAACATTCAATTGCAAAACAAGAATTTACCATATCCTGAAGTTCACTGACAGTAATTGTTTGAGACTGTTTAAAGCCTGCTGCAGGAATCTGAATAGTCTGTTCCTGGCTGATTGCTTCCAGTTCAGTTCCGATATCAGTTGAACTTAAGAAAGAAGAAAAATCCAATGGAATGTCCTGAATAGGCATTCTTACCATAAGCTGTTGAATACCTTCAGTATTGCTTGGTGGATTATAATCATAAATTTCTAAAGTCGATTCAGGATCCTGAGGAAGAAGTTTTTCAGGAGATAAATATTCTGCTAAATCTAAATCAAGCTTAGCAACTGTAAACTTGAATTTTGCATCTGTTTTAATAGATGCTTTCTTTGGAAAAGTTAAGTTACCACATGATACTAAAAGAGAAATTCCAATAAGAATTGGAATAATGAGTTTTCTTTTCATCAAACACCTCCGTAACATATTTTCTAGTGCCATTATTTTAGCACTATATCAGTTAAAAAAAAACAACTCTAAACCGCATTTAGATACAATTTAGAGCTGCTTTTTTAATTAATTTATTTTACTACTTATTAAAGAAAGCTGCAAATGGATTGTAAGTCATACCATCATCATTTGAAGCAGCTGGTTTTGGAGTTTTATTGCCAGCATTTCCAGCAGGAGCTTTTTTTACAACAACAACTTTTTTACCACCAGCAGGTTTTGCACTGTCTCTTTTTGGAGCTGATTTTTCACCGGTTCCTGCACGAGTTGCAGCATCACTCTTAAGTGAAAGTCCAATTCGGCGGCGTACTAAATCCAACTGAATGATTGTGAATTCAAATACATCACCAACTTTTACAACATCCATTGGATCTGTAACAAAGCTGTCGCTTAATTCACTAAGGTGAACAAGACCTGTTTCATGAAGACCAATATCAACAAAGGCACCAAAGTCTACTACATTCTTAATTTTACCAGTAACTTTCATTCCTTCTTTTAAGTCTTCGAACTGAAGAACACCCTTCTGCATGATTGGAGCTGGGTATCCATCACGAGGGTCACGATTTGGTTTCTGAAGTTCATCAACAATGTCTTTTACTGTCTGAACACCAATATTGTATTTAGCAGCAATTTCATCAACTTTGCTTGAAGAAACTTTTTCGCCTTTCTGAATCATTGGAAGTACTTCGCGGGCAGCATCATAGTTTTCTGGATGAACCCAAGTATTATCAAGAGGGTCAGAACTTTCTGCAATTTTAAGGAATCCTGCACACTGTTCATAAGCCTTTGGTCCAAGTCCAGGAACTTTCTTTAATTCTTCACGGCTCATGATTTTACCGTTAGCATCTCGGTAAGCTACAATTTTCTTTGCTGTAGAAATATTAATTCCCGAAACATACTTCAAAAGCATGTAAGAAGCTGTATTCAGGTTTACACCAACATTATTTACTACAGAACCTACAACTTCATCCAGCTGTTCTGCCAGTTTTTTCTGATTAACATCATGCTGATACAATCCAACACCAATTGCTTTTGGATCAATTTTTACAAGTTCTGCCAATGGATCCTGCAAACGACGGCCCATAGAAATTGCACCACGAATCATTACATCAAGTTCTGGGAATTCTTCTGTTGCAACTGGGCTGGCAGAATATACTGAAGCACCAGATTCATCAACTACAGTGTATTTTACATCTGAATTAGCATAGTTTTCGCTGATTACTTTAGAAACGATAGCCTGAACTTCCTGTGAACCAGTTCCGTTTCCAACAGCTAAAACCTGAATGTCATATTTGTCGATTGCTTCGTTAATTGCATCATAAGCACCTTTTGGATCCTGTTCCTGATAAATCTTGAAGAATCCAAGATATTTACCAGTTTCGTCCAAAGCAGCACATTTTGTACCGTTACGATAACCTGGATCTACACCAAGTACACGGCTACCCTTAATTGGCTGTGTCATCAAAAGGTTCTTAAGGTTTTCACCAAACATTCCAATTCCATGATCATCAGCTTCGTCTGTTTCGTCACTGCGGATTTCACGAACAACTGCTGGAGACAAAAGACGAACTACACCATCTTCGATAGCATCTTTGTGATATTTATTATTGATAATAGTTCTTCCCTGGAGCAAAGCAACTGCTGAATCTACATCGATATCAATATTAACTTCCAATGCACCTTCTCTTTCTGCACGATTAATTGCAAGAATGCGGTGAGGTTTTACCTGATTCAATGGTTCTTTATAATCCCAGTACATCTGATAAACAGAAGCTTTCTGAACTTCTTCTTCATTCTGACCTTCAGGAACAATACCTTTTGTTACGATATTACCTTCTTTCATGTAAAGATTATGAATTGCAGAACGGTTTTCTGTAGTCTGGCTAACTCTTTCTGCAAGAATATCTTTTGCACCAGCAAGAGCATCTGCGGCAGTTTCAACATTTAAAGCTGGATCTTCATTGTCAGTTTTAATGTATTTTTCTGCTTCTTTTTCGATTTTTGCATCGTCCATTTCAAGCATAGCATCTGCCAAAGGTTCCAGACCTTTTTCCGCAGCAACCATACCGCGAGTCTTCTTTTTCTTTTTGAAAGGAGCCCACAAATCTTCCAAAGCTGTAAGAGTTGTAGCTGAAATAATTGCGTTGTAGAGGGTTTCTGTAAGTTTTCCCTGGTTGAAAACACCTTTTACAATTTCCAGACGGCGTTCTTCCAGATTTTTATATGATTTGAATGAGTGGTCAATGTTCATTACCTGAACTTCATCCAAATTGTCTGTTCTATCTTTACGATAACGACTGATAAAAGCAACAGTACAGCCTTCATTGAATAAACTGATTACTGCACTTACCTGCTGCATACGAATATTCAATTCGTCTGCAATTTTTTTCATGATTTCGACTTCGTTAACAACTAAAGCGTCAATTTTTTCCTGAGTAAATTCCATAGTGGAAATCATTTTACGAGAAAAAATTGACGGTGTAAAGAAAAAAATTAAATAAAATTAAAGATAGAGTGATGTTCAATCATCTTTGTTTTTATAGCGACTATGTAACTTCCGAACATAGCAGTTGCAGTATCAAACAAAGCAGCAAATGAACAGAGAATAACTGTTGCAGGTTTTAAGAGGAGGAAGCTGGTTTCGAATCCACGACCATATTTTGCACAAAGAATTGTCAAAAGTACATATGCTCCGCCAGCAGGGAATCCGCCTAAAAGGAATGAGAAACAGAAAGCAACAAAGAACACCAACATAATGTCTTCTTCTTTAATTGGCAAACTTGAGTATGAACGCCAGATTAAGAAGAATCCGATTACACTTACTAAAGCCGAACCGCCACGAGCAAAAATTGAGAACAATGGATAAGTAAATCCGTTTACCCGGCGTTTAATTCCAAGACTTTCCTTTCCGTGACGCATATTCAAAGTCAATGCAAGATTTGAATCCCCACTGATAAATGCAAGCATAAATGGAGCTAAGCTGGCAAAAAGAATTCTGTATGGATGACGGTCATGACAAACATAACGGATAATAATTGGATAAATAATACAAACAAGAATCAGGAAGTCTATGATAAACATCATTACCATTGGAGTAAAGATTCCGCTTGCAAATGCTGCTCTTGAAGTAACAACCCAGTTTGCCATAATTGCAACACTCAATACAGACATAATTTCTGTAAAGAAAGACAGGATATTGTAGAAAAGCTGAGAAAAAGAATCAGCAAGCATGTAAACTGGTCTGAAGTTTGTAGAATCAGATGCACTTGCCCATCCAATGAGGAAAGCAAAAAGGAAGGAAACAAGAATAAAAGAACCTTCGCTTAAAGCCTGAACTGCTGATTCAGGGAAGAGAGACAACAAAATGCTCTTAAGATTAATTGCACTTGTTTCTGTAGCAACATCAACTGTAATTGGAATACGAGGAAGCTTAAACAGTACAATAGAAAGCATACCTATTAATGTGAGAACAAGGGTAGAAATTACAATAATTCCTAAAGTCCATAAAGTTGTTTTCAACATTAAGTTAGAAGTGCGTAATTTATTAACCGAAATAATTGCAGTAGAAAATACAAGAGGAACCAAAATATAACGACCGAATCTGATAAACAATTCAGTTAAAAAAGATAAAATTTCAATTCCTTTTGCGTTATTAAGGGGAAGAACCAAGGCAGCTAAAACACCAAGTGCAATTCCCAACAAATATTTAATCCAAACTTTCATTCCTAAAGTATAACACAATATGGAATTACATTCCACAATGTGTTATAATGAACTTATGTCTGATATCTTAATTGCCGGAAAAGAAATGCCGGATTCTGCAGACCTTGCAGAAAGCTTAGCAAAAACAAATAGAACAGTGATGACAGCAGGAAAGGCTGATCTTGATTTATCAACTTTTGAAGCTGAAGGAATCTACTCTTGTTTGTGGAATCGTTCATCTGCTATTTCTGCCAGATCATTCCTTCTCCAGGGCGAAACAAAGCTCAAAGAATTAAATGAATATGTAATCGTATTTGATTCAAAATATTACGCTTCAAAATTCGAATTGGACAGAACTGAAAATGTATCTTCGGCAGTTGATACAATGATTGCAAGTTATCAGTTTATTATCAATGAACTTACTCTCCGTCTTGAACAGAGAAAAGATCCTGTAACTGTTATGTTCCTTGCAAAAACCTACCCTTCAAAATCTGAAATGGTTCATGGTGGAAGAAGTGCAAATATTGTTCCTACAAGTAATATTGTAAACAGTGCTCAGGCAGCATTTATCTCACTTGCAGAAAACTTTGCAACTTATGTAAACGAAAAACCATATCTTTCGGTTGTTCTTGCTAAATGCGAAATTTCCAGTGATGACTATGATAATGAAGTTGCTATTGGTGAATGGATTGGAAAAACAATGGATTCTTTTGCCAATTCAAAATCAAAACAGTCAGTAAAACAGGCTTCGACCTGGCAGAAAGTTGGTGGAAAAGTTTCTTCTGGCTTCTCTTTATTCAAATAATATTCTAGGACTTAAGGAAGTTTTTTTATGGCAAAGAAAAACGGTTTCAAGAAATTACTCCTTTCAATTATTGGTCTTTTGATTGTAGTTATCGTAGCTGCATTTGTTTATAAAACTATTAAATTAGATTACAAAGGTTCATATGCCAGCGAAACTGTTGTATATGAAAAACCATACGGCTTTGTAAAACTTATAAACTTTAAGACTGATTACATTGTTGATGATGTAAAAGGTATTGCAATTACAAACATTCCTTTTGCTTCTTTATTTTCAAAAGATATAGTTGTAGCAAATGATGGAACAGCTTTAGGTGATTCAAAAGATATTCTTGGAACTTATCAGTTTATGGCAACTTTTGGAAACAACAACCTGGTTGATTCAATTTCAAAATTGCTTTCAGATGATTCAAAAGGAACTAAAAGTATTATGCTCGGAAAACGAGGCTACTACTTCCTTTACGATTTTAAAGACATTGATGATTTGAAATAATCAAAACAATATTTTTGTTAAATGAATTGGGGCTGTCAAAATGACAACCCCTTTTTTTTATCTTTCGATACAAGCAAACGCTGGACCAGCAAGACATTCTTTAGAACTTGAAGACATTGTTTTAACCAGCTTAACGATCAGTTTATTGTAATCTTCGTTTGTAGCTTCGGTAATGTTTTCTTTTAAGTCGCAGCGCAAATATTTGTAGCCATTCAACTTAAATAAACCACCTTTGTTTGTCTTTACAAAAGAATCATCTGTTTTTTCAAAGAATTTATTTTTTGTTGCATTTGGAACTGCATCAAAAACAGAATTAATCCATTTAGTTGTATTATTCTTACGGCTTTCTTCACTGTCATTTTTATAGCTGAAACCTTTTTTTGGTTCCATTAAAACCCTAACTTCATTTCCCTGAATCTGAAGTCCAAGATGGAGGAAAGAACCTTTACGGTTTTCGCACAAAACTCTCCATTCCATCAGACCCTGTCCCTGCACATAAGAGGCATTTTTATAATCAATACGAACTTTAGCAGCAGTAAGAGCTTCTGTAATTTTAAGGAATTTTGCATTGCTCCAGAGTTTTTCGTAGAAATCATCAATCTTCAAATCTTTTAATTCGTTTACATTATCCTGGCTGATTTTAATATTGTCAGAATCTTTTACAACAACATTAGAAAGATCAATCAATGCATCAAGGAAAGAAGAATACTGATTCAGATATTCTTTTACAAATTTATTTTTAACAACAAATTCATTAAGGCATTTATTTACTTTCTCGTAGGAAACTCCTTTCCAGTCACCCAATTCATTTTTTACAAGTTTAAGTGCTTTATCTGGAGCAAGTAAATAACAACAGGTATTGTCAGCATTAGCTTTAATTTCAAAAGTGATTTCTTCGTTTATAGCATATTCATAAGCAGTAAAGCCTTTCTGAATTCTGTCAGATAAATCCTGAAGCTGTTCCTTGTAAGGAATTGTTTTGAATTTATTCTGAATTACAACAAAGCGGAACATATCCTGAACCTGAGCCTTTGTAGTAGTATCATCAAATTCTTCACCGTTGATTGATGTATAAACTAAAATTAAGTCAAATTTATTCTGTTCACGAATTACATCATAAAGATGCCATTTTGCCTTTGAACTTACATTTGGCTGAAAAAGCTTCTGTAAAATAGAACTGTCAAAATCATCGGACAGCAAAATCCACTGAAGCATATTTCCATGGAAAGATTCTTTTGCACTTAAAGACATTCTAAAAGGCAAATTTCTGCTGAGTACATCACAAATTTCTGTAATTTTTGAATCCATAAATAAATCCTTTTTTTAACTTTATACTATAATAATACACTATATATAGAAGTTATAAAAGAATTTAAATAATAATGGCTCCTGCTAAAATTGCACCACCAACAATCACAAACAAAATATCAAGGAAACCAACTTTATAGGTTTTACTGCAGCTTTTTCTTGTACGCAAATAAAAGCCCCGTAATTCTGCGGCAGTTGCTGTATATTCAATTTTTCGAACTGAAGAAATCAATAATGGGAAACAAAGTGGAAGAATCATACCCAATTTCTTAAATGGATTTTTTACTTCAAAATCTACACCACGAGCCTGCTGAGATTCGATAATTCCTGCCATTTCAGAAGAGAAAACCGGAATAAAACGAATTGCTGAAGTAAAAGCAAAAGCGTATTTATATGGAATACCTAAATTCTTTACCAGAGTGTTAGACAAATCATTCAGATTAGTTACAGAAATCATAATTGAAAGTGGCAATGTTGCACCTGTTAAACGGAGCACAAGTAAAAGACCATTTTTAATACCAACATCTGTAAAACCAAAATTCTTTCCAAGTGGCACTACAATTTCACCAGTTCGGATTACAAGAATCTGAAGAATAAACAGGAAAATGGACATTTTGAATAAGCCCTTAAAAATTCCTAAAGTTCGCTTAATCAATCCGCAATGATTTTTTCCTTCACCAATTAAAGCGAGCAAAAGATTAAAAACAATAATTCCTAAAAGGAAGAAATAATTTGAAGAACAGAATGCTGCAGCACAAATTAAAATTGAAACTAAAATTTTAATAAGAGGATGCATTTTATGAAGAATTGAGTTTCCTGGTAAATAATCTAAAAATCCTTTCATTTTGCTGCTCCTTTAAGACTCTTAAGCTTTGCAATCATTTCATCAACAGTAAAAATGCCATTAAATTCTTCTCCCAAAAGCATTGCGGTCTCTGCAATCTGTGGAGGAAGTAATCTGGCCTTAGCCAAAACTTCTTTATCCGAAAGAATGTCTCTTGTTTTTCCTGTAGCCACAATCTGACCACGGTTCATTACAACAACTTCTTTTGCAAAATCAAGAACAACTTCCATATCGTGACAAACCATAATGATTGTTGTTCCCTTTTTATTTAGCTGACGGATTTTCTCCATCATTTCCATACATTCACGGTAATCCAAACCAGTTGTTGGTTCATCAAGAATAAGAATTTCAGGATTAAGAGCAATAAGACAGGCAAGACAAAGTCTCTGGCGCTGACCACGACTCATATTAAAAGGTTCTGTTTTTGCATCAAAACCAAATTCGTTTATAGTTGCCTCTACCCTTGCTTTAATTTCTTCTTCAGCAATGCCGTTGTTTTTCAAGCTAAAGGCAATTTCTTCTTCTACAGTACCACAACAAATCTGTCGGTCTGGATTCTGAAACAAGAAACCAATATGTTTGGCAAGGGAACTAACCTTTTCTTTTTTTGTATTTTTTCCAAGTACAAGAACATCTCCTGTAGTTGGCTTTAATAATCCATTACACAGTTTTGATAAAGTTGATTTTCCAGCACCGTTTGAACCAATAATTGCTGTAAAATCGCCTTTTTTTATATTTACATTTAAGTTCTGAACATTGGCAGTTTCATTATAGGAAAAAGCAACATCTTTGAATTCAAGCATTATTTCTTCTGACATTTAAAACCCCTGCTTTTTAATGAAATCTGCTGCTTCTTGAGCATTCAGACAAATTCTATCTTCAATTTTATCGAATTTTTTTACCAGGCCTTCATCAACCATTTTACCAGTAAGAGTCAAAACTCTAGGACAGTTGATTCCAGCTTCTTCCATTTCTTTCTGGTGAGTCAAAGTACTTCGGATTTCTCCATAATGAACACAAGTACCTTTTTCCAAAACAATCAATTTTTTTACATATTCACAAAGCAGCATAATTTTCTGCTCTGCTACAATAATTGTAATTCCCTGCTCTTCGTTTAACTTTTTTAACAACTGGAAAATCTGTACGCTGGAAGCAGGATCCAGTTCTCCAGTAGGTTCATCAAGAACCAGAATATCCGGCTGAATTGCAAGAATAGCCGCAATTATAACCTTCTGTTTTTGACCACCGCTTAATGCAGAAACTTCGCGATGACGCAATTCACTAATTTCCAATGCATCTAAAGCGTAGGTAATTCTACTTTCAATCTGATCGGCAGGAACACCAAAATTTTCCAAGCCAAAAAGAATTTCATCTTCAACAAAATAACTTACAAGCTGACTTTCAATATCCTGAAAAACAGAACCAACCTTAAGGGCAAGTTTACCTGGTTCAACTTCAAAAGTATCTTGACCTTCGATTTTAACTGAACCGTAAAAATCGCCTGTATAATGATGTGGAATCAATCCATTTATACAATTACAAAGAGTTGTTTTACCTGCTCCCGATTCTCCGATAAGACCAACAAAGTCGCCTTTTTCGATTTTTAATGTAATTTTTTCCAGAGCATTTTTTTTAGAATCTGTGTATTTAAAGGTAAGTTCCTGAATATCAATCATATTGCCTGCACTTATAAAAGGGGCTGCCGAAGAAGAACAAACTCCTTGACTGCAGCCCTTTTTTAGTTAACTAAGATTTTTTGTTTTTTAGTTCTGATTATGCTTCAACAGAAGCGTCTTCTGCTTTTGCTTTATCAGAAATAAATGGCTTTTTAAGAACCTTCATTAAAGGTACATAAAGAACAGATACAATCACAGTGTTCAAAGCAGCTGTACTCAATACGATAGGTACATAAGCGTAAATTGCAGATGGATCAGATTTAATGAAAACAAAGAGAAGAACAACATAAAGTCCACCAGAAATAACTGTACTTACAAATGTAGAAACTGCAGCAAGAACAATTTCGATTGTCTTGTTTTTAGCAGGAATCATAATTAAAAGACCCATTGCAAGAGCACCAGCTAATTCTGAACCAAAATTCAAATAAGGAGTTCCTGGGAAGAACTGACAAATTGCACCAGCTAAAAGACCAATAATAATGCTGTAATAAATCTTTGGTTTAATCAATAAAATTGCCATACAGTACATAGCAATAATGAAGTTAGGTTTCATACCTGCAATGTTTACTACCGAACCAACAAAGAATTTAAGTACGGCACCAGCGGCAAGTAATACTGCTGTTAATAATAAGTCCTGAAGTGAAAGACCTGATTTTTTTTCTGTTTTGAGTTCTCTTTTTTCCATAATGAATCTCCTGTTTTATTGTTACTATAAATAGTATCGTTACTATTTATAGTAATCTTAGACTCATTTGTTGTCAACTCTTTTTAAGATTTTTTTTAAATTTTGTTGTATTCTTTTCACATATGAAAAATGAAACAATTATTTGGATGCTCCTTGTCCTTTTATACGGAATTTTTAAAGGTGCCAGAGAAATTGCCAAAAAAAGGGCAATGTCAAAAAACACTGTTATGGAAGTTCTGGTTATCTATACCTTGCTTTCGTTTATTATGGTACTTCCGGAAATTCCAAAAGCAGGCGGACTGGAACCAAAATATTTCATTTTTATTGCAATTAAATCCTTTTCAATATTTTTAGCCTGGCTGTGTAGTTTCTACTCCCTAAAAAAACTGCCTGTAAGCCTGTACGGAATCCTTGATCTTTCCCGGGTACTCTTTGCTACTTTTTTTGGAGTAGTTTTTCTTCACGAAGTTCTATCTCCATTCCAGTTAAGCGGTCTTATAATTGTATGTTCCGGACTTTTACTTTTAAAGTTCAAACCACCTTTCTTGAAAAAGCTTTTTAAGGTTGAAGATGGGGACAGACCCCAAACAGTTCAAACTGTACAAAACGGGGACGGACCCCAAGTTTCTCTCCAGCCTCAGGAAGAAAATCAGCATTCTACAACATTCTTCGTAATCCTGGCCCTTATTTCCTGTATGCTGAATGCAGTTTCTGGTTTTCTGGACAAAGTATTAATGAAAGACATGACCTCGGAACAACTTCAGTTCTGGTATATGCTTTTCCTGATTGGTTACTATCTCATTTATGTTGTCATTAAACGAATTAAGATTTCTCCATCTGTATTTAAAAATGGCTGGGTATGGCTTTTAGCAATTATGTTTGTAATTGGAGACAAGGCTCTTTTTGTTGCCAACGGAATGGCTGGAAGCAAAATTACAGTTATGACTTTGATTAAACAGAGCGGCTGTATCGTTGCAATCATCGGTGGAAAACTCATTTTTAAGGAAAAAAACACAGCCTACAGATTCTTCTGTGCCTTTATTATTATTACCGGTATTGTTCTAGGTGTAATAAAATAAATAATTTTTTATAATTTTTAATAATTACCCGTTTGAACACTTGTTATATAGGGGATTTCCTTTATAATAAAAATATTATTGTATTTTTCCATATATTATGAAGAAACCATCAAACAAGATTAACCCAAGTGCCTGGATTACAATTCTTCTTGTAATTGTTATTGCACTGCTTACATTTATACTTATTTATCATCAGCACTCTGTTATTACACCAGATAGTCTTACTCCTCATCTTATATTGCTTTCACTTTCTCTGGTTTTTCTTTGTGCTTTCGCAATTGTTCAGTCAATCAGCTCTGCCATGGAATATTCTTATATTGATCCAATGACAAAAATTCACAATAGTGGCTGGGCATTGGCAAAAGGTGGCAAACTTCATTTCCAGAAAAGATTGGTTCATTACACAGCAATTTTCTTAAATATCAAAGACTGTAAGTTTATTAATAAACAGGTTTCGAATCCTTGTGGTGACCAGGTTATCTGTATTTATGCAAAACATCTGGAAAGCCTTCTTAAAAACCATGGTTTTATCGGGCGCTTTGGTGGAGATAATTTTATTGTCTTTGTTAAAAATGATTATCTGGATGAATTCTTAAAAGAACTGCAGAATGTTTATGTTACTGTAAATCATGATGGTGAACAGAAGACTCTTCATGTTCTTGCCAGATGTGGTATTGCAAAAGTAAACCAGAGAGATGAATATCTGGAAATCATCAACCATACTTCAATTGCCTTATCTCTTGCAAAACAAGGTACTCAGGACATTGTTTATTATATTGATCAGATGACTGAAGTATTTCTTCACGAAAAAGATGTTCTTGCAAAATATAAATCAGCTTTAGCACGAGGCGAATTTGTTGCTTATTATCAGCCTAAAGTAAACATTCAAACTCGGGAACTTTGTGGTGCCGAAGCTCTTTGCCGCTGGATAAAACAAGATGGTACAATTGAACCTCCAATGAATTTTATTCCTGTACTGGAACATAACGGAAAAATTCTTGAATTGGACTATTTCATTTTTGAAAAAGTTTGCGAAGACATTAAAAAGTGGCTTGAAACAGGATTTAAACCTGTTAGAATTTCTTCAAATTTCTCTGCCCTTCATCTAAATGATCCTGCATTTGTTGAAAACATTCTTAAAATTAAAAACAAATATAATATTGACGGAAAGTATCTGGAAATTGAATTTACAGAATCTTCCGGCTGTACAAATATTAATCGTCTTCAGGAAGTTTCCACTGCCTTAAAAAAAGAAGGACTCCACATCTCTATTGATGACTTTGGTACAGGTTTCTCTTCTCTTTCAATGGTACAGGACTTCTGTGCAGACATTGTTAAACTCGATAAATCTTTCCTCTATCGTGCCATTGATGGCTCTGAAAAAGACAAGACTTTCATGACCGATATTGTTCATATGATGCGCAACCAGGGACAGACAGTTTTATGTGAAGGGGTTGAAACCATTGAACAATTGAATTTCCTTGAAGACATTGGTTGTAATTTTGTTCAGGGATTCTATTTTGACGCACCACTTCCTCTTTTAAAATTCGAAGATCTTCTGGTTTCTCCAATCTACGAAAAATAATTTTTTCTCTTTTCTTGTTGACAATTTTCTTGTGTGATTGTATTATTCTCTTAATACAACAATACAGGAGTAACTATGGAATACCATTTTACAAATGATAAGCCTATTTATCTCCAGCTAATGGATTTAATTAAGGCTGGTATTGTATCGGGAGAGTTTCAGCCAGGCAGCAAAATCGATTCTGTCAGAGATCTAGCTGTCCAGGCAAAAGTTAATCCAAATACAATGCAAAAAGCACTTTCCGAACTGGAAAGACTGGGTCTTGTAAAATCTGAACGAACAAGCGGTCGATTCATTACAGATGATACTGAAAAAATTCTTGAAATGAAAACAGAACTTGCTCAAACAGAAATTACAATTTTTATGGATAAAATGAAGGCTTTAGGCTTTGATAAAGCTCAGGTACTTCAACTTATAGGAGAGTAAAAATGGATACAGTATTAAATTGTAAAAACCTTACAAAAAAATACATCAACAAAACAGCTTTGGAAGAAATCAATCTTTCGGTTCCAAAAGGTGCAATTGTTGGACTTTTAGGACCAAACGGAAGTGGAAAAACTACATTATTAAAACTTGCTTCTGGACTTATTAAACCAACTTCAGGAGAAATTGAAGTTTGTGGATTAAAACCAGGTGCTGATTCTAAAGCATTAGTTGCATACCAACCAGACCGTGTTTATTTGAATGACTGGATGAATGTAAACAATCTTTTAAAAATGATGAAAGACTTCTATTCAAACTTTAACATGGATAAAGCTTTGGATATGTTGAATCGTTTGAACATCAATCCAACTGACAAACTCAAAACAATGTCCAAAGGTACAAAAGAAAAAGTTCAGTTGATTTTGACAATGAGCCGCGAAGTTCCTCTTTATATTCTTGATGAACCAATCGGCGGTGTAGACCCTGCTGCTAGAGATTATATTCTTAATACAATTATTTCTAACTATCAGGAAGACTCTACTGTTCTTATTTCAACACACTTGATTACAGATGTTGAATCCGTATTGAATCACATTATTTTCCTTAAACAGGGACATATTGTTCGTCAGGGTGATGTGGATGACATTCGTGAAGAAACTGGAATGTCTATTGATGCTTTATTCAGAGAGGAATTCAAATGTTAAGTATTGAAGAAAATAAAACAAAAAAATTCAGAAATCCTTTCCCAATGCTCGGAAAAGTTTATAAATATGAATTTATTTCTACAGCAAGATTATTGCTTCCACTTTATGGTGCTTTGATTATTGCTGCATGGGTTGCAGGTCTCTTCCTTAAAATTGATATTGGAAGTTTTAAAAACATTGATGAAGCTGCAAATATCATGAATTCTGGCACTTACAAAATGTCTACAAATGGAGTTGTAAGCGGAATTCTTTTTACTCTTCTCTGGGGTCTTGCAGTTGCAACAACAATTTTGACCTTTGTTCAGATTGTAAAACGATTCAAGAAAAGTATGCTGGAAGATGAAGCTTATTTGAACCTTACTTTGCCTGTAACTTTAGGTGAACATGTCTGGGGTCGTTTCCTTTGTGCATTTACCTGGATTTTGATTTTTGCAGTAACAGGAATACTTACAGGAACTGGAGTTGGAATCTGGTTTGTTCCATTAATTTCTGATGTAATTCAGCAGGTTGGTGGATGGAATATTTTGATGAGCCGTTTCTACTTTCAAACAAATGTAAGCTTTAGTTCTTTCCTTTGTATGTGGGCTGTATTTGGTATTACTTCAACTTTTGTAGTTATTTTATTCTGCTATTTTGTAAATGCCATTGCTCATCTTGCAAAGAAAAAGAGAACTCTTGTAAAAATACTTACTATAATTCTTACTTTAGTAGTTATTTCAAGAATCAATTCTATCATCATGACAAATGCTTTTGCAACAGTAATGAACGAAACTGATTTTGCATTCAAACAGTTTGTTAGTGTCATCTGGATTACATCAGGACTTAATATTATGTTCTCTGCAATCTTTATGGCAGCAACACATTTGATTCTTCAGTTCAAATTAAATCTTGAATAGGACTTTAGAGAGAGTTTATCTATTCTTGAAAATTGAGTTTTATTAAAAAAAATGTAGAAACAGGCTGCACTCCCGCGTTCTGCCGATTCCTACTTAATCATAAAACTCAATTTTCAAGTTATTTCAAAAACTCCAAAATAATCTTTATATAAAAAATCACTATTACACAGATCATAATAGGCCTAGTGATTTTTGCACCGTCCTTCGAAAAGAACTTAGCACCCAGAAAATTTCCAATCATATTAAAAACTCCGGCAGTTAATCCCAACACCCAGATTACAGTTCCATGTGTAAAGAAAATGACCAGACTGGTTAGATTTGTGGTCAGGTTTATGATTTTAGTTGTACCGTTGGCATCGGTCAGCTTCATATGGGCAAAAGTTGTCAGCAATAACAGTAAGAAGGTACCTGTCCCCGGTCCGTAAAATCCATCATAAATTCCAACTGTAAAAGCAATTAATGCAGAAAGAATCAAAGTTTTTGAAGTAGAAAAAGCTTTCTTTTCTGTAATCCAGGCTTTTCCTTTAATAACATAGAATGCAACAAAAGGAAGAATAAACAGCATCAGAATCTTAAAAATTCTATCTGTAATCAATAAAGAAATCTGAGCACCAATAAAAGAACCACACAAAGCAAAAATGGCGCAAAAAGGAGCAATCTTCCAGTTTACATAACCATTTAATGCATATTTTGCAGTTGCCACAGTTGTTCCCATGGCAGAACTTAATTTATTTGTTCCAATTGCATCATGAACAGGAAGCCCCGCAATCAAATAGGCAGGCAAAGAAATCAACCCTCCACCACCTGCAATTGCATCTACAAAACCTGCAAGGAATACCAGAGGACAAATTATTAAAAAGTGAATTAGGGACAGACCTAACATAAAAATAATTCTACTGTGGTTTTGACATTGTTTCCACAGTCAATTAAAATTATGCATATGAAATTAGATCAGGCTCTATTCGAAAAACTGGTTCAGGTGAGAGACCAGCTTAGACTTAAAGAAAGACTTGCTACAGGAAAAAATCCTACAATTTGTTCAGATGAAGCTCTTTTTGATATGGCTCAGTACAAGCCACGAAGCCCAAATGAATTTGAATGTATCTCCGGCTTAGGAAAAGTTTTTCAGGAAAAATATGGACAGGCTTTTGCAGATGTAATCATTGAGAATGCAGACAAAGGCTTTACCACAAAAATGTCATCAAACATTTCCCACACCTTAAAGGAACTGGAAAAAAATCTTATTACTCTTAACCGTAAAAATCGTCTTCTATATACATCTCAACTCCGCTATAAAGATGGTTTTGACATGTCCTGCGAAGGTTCTGAAGATGCAATAAAATTTCTTTTTGGCCGCAAACAGAAAATTGTTATTAAAAACGATGAAAACTTAAAAACCTTAATGCTTGGTTTTGACGGAATCTCAACCAAAAAAACTGTTTTAAGTCATTATAAAAAAGTTGTTGCACTTCTCCGCGAAACAAACCGTGACTTACGGGAAAAAGGTCAGAACAATCTTTACATTGCCTATCCATTTGTAAAAGGAAAACTTACAGGCGAAGATTTTAATGTTCGTGCGCCTTTAGCCTTTTTCCCTGTCAAAGCTGAAAAAAATTCTCTTGCAATTACAATTACTCAGGATAATTCCAGAGATATTATTTTTAACAATGCATTGATTCTTGCAAACTACAAATTCAATAAAATCCGTCGGCCTTTACCAAATCCTGTTTTTGAAGAAGTTCCTCACTCGCCAGAAGAATTGTTCACTGCAGTTCAAAACTTCTATAAAGAACACGAGCTTGTAATGCAGCGAGATCCTCAGACTCACAACGAAAAAGCTCTTACCTTTGAAGATGATTTTTCTATCAAAGAATTTGTAAACTACAAAATTGATGAATTCCCAGTGTTCCGAAAAGGCGAACTTTATATTGAAGATGTTATGGTCCTCGGCCGCTACACTCTTTGTGACAGTACAATCCAAAAAGATTTTGACGCTTTGCTGGAACGAAAAGAAAGTACACTGCAGTTAGACAAGCTGCTTAAATCTTTTGGGCAGGCACAGGCAGATGGTGATGAAGCTGAAGAAAACAGGGGTCTGTCCCCAGTTAGTGAGCAGAATCTCACTTACATCAACAGCCTCAACAGTTCACAGGAAGCAGTTCTTACTTCCATGAATAATCTGGATCAGCTGGTAGTTCAGGGCCCTCCTGGAACCGGCAAATCTCAGACTATTACCAGCCTTATTGTAGACTATGTCTTAAAAGATAAAACTGTTCTCCTGGTTTCCGAAAAGAAAACTGCTCTTGAAGTAGTTTATTCCCGCCTTGGAGATTTGTCTAAATATGCCCTTTTAATTGATGATGTTGGAAACAAAGCCGCTTTCTACCAGCAGCTGCAGCGAATGGTTATGACTGCCAGCGACACTTTCGGCCAGAGTGAATCTTTAGACAATCTTTCTGCAAATATTCAGACCGAAATGGACAAACTGGAAGATATAGCTTCTTCCCTCTTTTCAAAACAGCTTTTAGGAACAGAAGCATTCCAGCTTTATCAGAATTCCTCAAAAATTGATTTAAAAGATTTTAATTCATCAAAAAATCTTCTTAAAATCGAAAACAACTTTGCCAGAGATCTGCTCAAACTGAACTTTAATGAACTGTGCCAGCAAAAAGAAATTTTCTCTGATGAAGTTTTTGTCCAGAACTCTGCATACTATCTTACCTGTAAAAAAGATTATCCATGGCTTTTATGCTTAAAGTCTGATTTACCAGATATTGACATTCTTAAGATTAAAAACAGCATTGAAGAAACTAATTCTCAGATTGCAGAATGGAATCAGAAGAATTTCTTCTCCAAAATGTTTACAAAATCTAAAATTGCTAAAAAACTCAAAACACCAATCGCCGACTTTATTTCAAGCAGTAAGTTCTATTCTTACACATTTAAGTCTCCAGATGAAGTTTTTGATTCTCTGCAGTTCTATTCAAAATTCCAGGCCGCAGAAAAAGAATACAAAAAACTGAATAAAATCAGCTGCACCTATCTTAATGCAGTTCAGATGATTAAAACTGAAGAAGAAATTTACAGCGATGCAAACAATGATTTGTTCAATATTATTTTGAACATTCATATTTCCCGTTTCGAAGCTGCCCACATTCAGAGCCTTCAGTATGTAAAAGATTACAGAGAAATTATCCGCCGAATTGCAAATGCAATGGCAGTTAAACGAAAAGCTACTGTTACTAACTCTGCACTTAAACTTGCAGATTATATGACCGGGCTTACAGAATCAAAACGCAGAAACGAAATTAATCATGCTTTGGAATCTACCCGTAAAATTTCTGTAACAAAATTTATCAACCGATTTAAGCCAGAAGTTTTTGACAGTGTTAAAATCTGGATGCTTACTCCAGAAGTTGTTTCCGAACTTATTCCATTACAGCAGGGAATTTTTGACCTGGTAATTTTTGATGAAGCCTCTCAGATGTTTGTTGAAAAAGGTATTCCATCAATTTTCCGTGCTAAAAAGGTTGTAATTGCCGGAGACAGTAAGCAGCTTAGACCAATGAAACTCTTTATGGGTCGCTTTGAAGATAATCCTGAAGAAGACGACTACACCGAAGAAACCAACGAAGCTCTTGAAGAACAGAGCCTTTTGGATTTGGCCCGCTTTAAATATGAAAATGTAATGCTTAAATACCATTACCGTTCTAAATACGAGGAATTAATTGCTTTCTCAAATCATGCCTTCTACAAAGGTCAGCTTTTAGTTTCTCCAAATGCAATCATGAGTGACGAACCTCCTATCCAGGTTCATAAAATTCCTGATGGCCAGTGGATTAATACTGCAAATAAAAAAGAAGCTGATTACTGTGTTCGTCTTGTAAAGAAGATTCTTAAAGAACGAAAAAACAACGAAACAATTGGAATTATTACTTTCAACTCTCATCAGCACGATATGGTGGAAGATTGTCTTGATATGGAATGTATGCGGGACAAAGATTTTGAAACTGCCTTGGCAGCTGAACGAAACCGCCGCGAAAATGGTGAAGACATCAGTTTGTTTGTAAAGAATATCGAAAATGTACAGGGTGATGAACGAGACATCATCATTTTCTCAGTTGGTTTTGCTAAAAATGCTGATGGAAAAATGTATCGTAACTATGGCTGGCTTAACAACGAAGGTGGCGAAAACCGTCTTAATGTTGCAATCAGTCGTGCAAAAAGCAAGATTCATATTGTAACTTCAGTTCATCCTTCTGAACTTGTAGTAGATGACTTAAAACACGATGGTCCAAAATTCCTCAAGAAATATCTGGAATATTGTTTTGCAGTAAACGATGGAAATTCCGAAAGCACAAGAAACATTCTTTCAAACCTTTCAAACAAAGCTGAAAGCCTGATTGTTCAAAACAATACTGAATTTAAAAATTCTGTTTGCGAAGCTCTCCGTAAAAAAGGATTTATTGTTGAACAGGATGTTGGTATTGGCGGCTATTCAATTGATATTGCCCTCAAATACGGTAAGAACTTTATTCTTGGAATTGAATGCGATAGTTCTCTCTATAATAATTCAACAGAAACTCGAGAAAGAGATTTCCACCGCCAGAAGTTCCTGGAAAGTCGTGGCTGGATTGTATACCGAATGTATAGTTCAAACTGGTGGACAGATCCTTCTGCCGAAATAGAAAAAATTAAGGAATTAACAAATGACTAAAGAACCATTTTATAAAGATGGCTTAAATTTTGAATGTGCCAGATGTTCCTTTTGTTGCGGTCATTCTCCAGGCTTTGTATATCTCTCAAAACGAGATTTGCTTACTCTGGTTGAATACCACAAAATGACAATTGAAGCTTTTGTAGAAAAATACTGTCGCTGGGCAGACTATTACTACGGAACAAAAGTAATTGCGCTTCAGGAAAAGAAAAATTACGATTGTATCCTTTGGGAAAACGGTTGTTCCTGCTACGAAGCCCGTCCTGTTCAATGTTCAACTTATCCTTTCTGGGCATGGATGGTTGCAGATAAACAGACTTGGGATGAATGTGCTGCAGAATGTCCTGGTATGAACAAAGGAAAACACTGGTCTTTTGAAGTAATTGAAGAGAACAAAAAGAAATATATTGAAAATGTTCCACTTCATAAAGAAGAAGTTGAAGAGTTAATTGCCCAAGAAAAAGCAAATAGAGCATAATTGTCTCTTGTCGGCAACTATTTTAAATACTATAATTATACTGTGTCAGTACTATATATTGTTGGAACTCCAATAGGAAACCTTGGTGATATTACCTACAGAGCAATCGAAACCTTCAAGAATGTTGATTTTATTGCTGCTGAAGATACTCGCCATACATTACAGCTTCTCAATCATTTTGAAATTAAGAAGCCGTTAATTTCCTGTCGTTCCCAGAATGAAAAATTTGCCGGCGAAAAAATTGTAAAAATTCTTGATGAAGGTCATGATGTGGCTTATGCCAGCGATGCAGGAACTCCCGGAATCAGTGATCCTGGTGCCGTTCTTGTAGATCTTGTTCGAGAAGCGGGACATGATGTAGTACCAATTCCTGGAGCTTCTGCTTTTGCTACCCTGATTAGTGTAGCAGGATCGGGCGGAAAGACTTTAATTTTCGAAGGATTTCTTTCTCCAAAACCTGGAAAACGAAGAAGTCGCCTTAGAGAATTGATGGCAACAGGTGATGCAATAATTATTTACGAATCTCCGTTCAGAATTGCTAAACTTCTGACGGATATATCCGATATTGATAGTAAGAGACGGATTGTAGTTGGAAGAGAACTAACTAAACTCCATGAAGAGATTATTAGTGGTCCTGCGGAAGACTTACAAAAGGATTTTGCAGAACGAGCCTCAATAAAAGGTGAGTTTGCAATTTTCATTTCCGGTACAAAAAAAATTCAACTTTCTGAAGAATCTGCCGATAATTAACTATAAGCAAGTTATTACCACAGGTAGAGGGGTAGGACGTTATGATGATAAATGGTGTAAACAGTGTTAATTCTGTAAACAATGTTCAGAATCTTCGCAAGACTGAAAACACAGCAAAAGTAAGCAAAGAAGCTGATTCAATTTCAGTATCTAAAGAAGCCGTAGAAATGGCAGAAGCTTACTACTTAGACAAAGTTGCAGCTGAAACTCCTGATGTTCGAGCAGACAAAATTGCCGAAATCAAAGCAAAGATTAAGGATCCTTCTTATTTAAGCGATGCCATTATCCAGTCAACTGCAGAAAAATTCTTGACTAGCATTGGTCTCTAATTTTTCTTCAAACTAATGTTGAAATTTTAGTCATCTTATAAAAAAGGCGGAAGGAATTTCCGTCTTTTTTTGTTTATAATACAAAAAATAATTTAATAGAGTTTATTCAGGGTTACAAAATGTCAGATTTTATTTTTAGAATTACTCCTAACATTATGTTAGGTTCTTACACACTTTCTCGTTTGGGTCAGCAGGTTCAGGAATGGGGAACTAGATTTATGGTTATCGTTGATCCAATCCTAAACGAAATGAAGGTTCAGGAAAAAGTTGTTCAAACTTTAAATGACCGTAAAATCGAAAACTTTGTATTTAACGAGCTTTCAGAAGGTAACACAACTAAAACTGCACAGCGAGCTTTAGCCTTGGCAAAGGAAAGCCATGTCCATGGAGTAATTGGAGTTGGTGGTGCAAAGGCAATCAATATTGCAAGAACTGTAGCCGCCTTATACAACGAAGCCCATGATTTTTATACTTTCGTAGATGGCGCTTCCCCTACAACTAACTCCTTACCTTGTATTTGTATTCCTACTCTTTTTAGAACTCCTTTTGTATTTACAAATGAAATTCCTTTAACAGATTCTCGTAGCCATCAGATTAAGATTCTTAAGGTTCAGAACAATCTTACAAAACTCTGTCTTATTGATCCAAATCTTATGATGACTCTTACAGAAAATCAGAAGGCTACAATTTCCATCGAAATCATGAATATGGCAGTTGAAGCATACCTTTCACAGAAAGCAAACTTCTTTAGTGATATGTTTGTTGAAAAAGGTCTTGAACTGCTTTCTTATGCATTAGATGGTTCTCCAAGCCTGGACATTACAACTCCAGAAGAAATTCTTCTTGCCGAAGCAGGAGTTATGATTGCTCTTGCCAGTGCATCCAGCTCTTTAGGATTAAGTTCATCTTTAGCATTATCAATTAACTCTCGCTACCGTTTGAATAAGTCTTTAGTTTCTTCTATTCTTTTGGCTTATTCCCTGGAAGATACAGCACAGTTCAAGAGTGCAAGAATTGAAAAAATTGCTCACATTATGAAAGTTGTTCCTGAAGAAGTTACAGGACCAGAAGCAGTAAAAGCCTTTATTGATAATGTTCGCCAGAGAATTGCAAAAGCAAACCTCCCTACTCGTCTTAAAGATTTACAGCTTACAATTGAACAGCTTTCGCTTTGTGTTGAAGATGTACGAGAATTTGATACAATCAACAAGCTTCCTCGAAGCATGACAACTGATGATATTTTTGATTTTGTAAAACAGGCTTACTAGAATGATTGAACCAGGAAAACTTTTTCAGCTTGAAGGCGGACAAAAACGCCGTAAACTTGCATTAACTTTTGGTGCCCTCGAAAGAGACATTAAAGGTATTGCAGAAAAAGGAACAGAATATTCTTTTACAGATTTACCAAGAGCAGAATATGTTAAAAAAATTACAGCCCTTCTCTTAAAAGATCCAAAACTGTCTCCCGAAGCAGCTGAAGAAATTGAAAACCTTCTTAAAGCCGATCCTTTTGATGAATTAAGACTCTGCAATTGTGCAAGAAATCATTTACTGGCAATCATCGGAACCTTCCCTGCAGAATGGGACTTGGTAATTGCTCCTCACACAGCACCAGCCGACGAAAACGGTATTGTTCGCCAGAGAGATTTTTTCCCTGGTGTTGCAGTTTATGCTGAAGATATCCGTTCTCCATTTAATATTGGTTCTATTTTCCGCTCTGCAGAAGCAATGGGCGCTGAAAAAGTTTATATTTCACCTTTCTGTACAGATCCTAATCAGCCAAGAGCAATTCGCAGCGGCATGGGTTGTATCGAAACTATGGGTTGGGAAAGAGTTTCTTTAGATGAACTTCCTGATGATGTTCCTGTTTTTGCACTGGAAACTGGTGGAACTGACATTAATGAATTTAAATTCCCTGAAAAAGGAATTTGTATCATCGGTTCCGAAGAATTGGGAGTAAGCCCTGAAGCCCTCAAAAAAGCAACTTACGGTAGAGTTACAATTCCAATGAAAGGACTAAAAGCCTCGTTGAATGTTGGTGTGGCATTTGGTATTTTAATGCAGAAATGGGTAGAAAGCCTTCAGAAATAATTAAATAGCAGATTTAATTTTACCAATAATAAACTTCAACTGATTTTCTGACTCAATTCCTACTAAAGAAAGTAAGTTTTTATCCAGCTGATAGTACTGAATTTTTTCATCATCATAATACTGAATCATATCTGCGACATAAAGAATTGCACAGGTTTTGCGGATTTCTTCTGGCGCAAATCCAGGATTTTTATAGTTTTTAATCAAATCTGAAATTTTCGAATTTAAGTTCCACTGCTGAGTTAAAAGGTAACCACCCATACTATGCCAGCCGTTTTCATAAATCATATGAAGAACTTTATCCGAAATATTTAATTCTTTGTAATGATCACGGAATCTTTCTTTAGAGCCATTTGTAGATTTTACAACTGCTTCAATCAGAACACATTCAATATCATGTAATAAGGCAGCCAGATAAATATCTTCAGCAGAAAAACCTTCTGTAAGTTCAAGATTTTTTGCAAGATTATAGGCACAGAAAGCAACTTTATAAGAATGGTTCCAGAAATCAGAAACATCCATATCAGCTTTTACGATATTAACTTCTGGATTTTCTTTTGAATAAAGTGATTTTAAGGTTTCAATTCCTACTAAATCCAAAGCCCCTTCAAGATTGCAGCAGGAATTATCTTTTTTTGCAGCCTCTTTGATTAATAAAGCGGCCAAAGTAACATCCTTACTGATTACTTCCAAAAGCTTTTCTTTTGTTGCTTCATTATGATTAAAAAGATATTCAATCTGCTTAATCTGATTTGTAAATACAGGAATAGTTTTCTGTTCTTTTGCAAAATCTTCGTAGAAAGTTACAACTTCCTTCTGAACTTCTTCATTCAAAGGAAGAACAATACTTGTAATTGTTTCGTTGTTTTCTACATAAACCTTAAAACTGTCTTTTGAAAGCCCGATTTTTTTAAGCATTAAAATAATAATGATAATACCAAGTCCAGCCCCTTCTGACTGATCCAGAATATTGGTATAAACTTCGTTAGCATTATTATATTGTTTTACTTTTTCAAGCTTATCATTAATTCGTTCCTGTTCAGTTGGACAGAGAGTAGAATTGTTTCGAATCTGAATACTGATACAATCATCCAAAAGCTGCATACAAAGTTTTACATACAAACCAGCCTTTTTCTGTTCAGTAAGATAATAACTAAGATTAGCCATTGTATCTTCTTTGAAGGTTTTCATACCCAGGGCATAATCTTCTTTATTGTTAATATCAAGATTTTTTTCTTTGAAATAAATTCGTTTTGTGTTTGCTTTTTTAGAATTGGAAAGGAGTTCTCCAAGTACAAAACTCAAAGAAGAATCCATATGTTCCTGATGACATTCAGACAAAAAGAGAGAAAGAACATCATGAATATACAACTCCATCTGACGAGGGATTGTATAACTCGTGATTTCTATTGGGGCGTGTAATCTAATTGCTGTTTTTACTTTTTCTCTATCAACATTTCCAAGAGAAACATTTGTTTCTTCCATATTAAATATTTTATGCTAAAAAAATGTTTTTTTAAAGCAAAAAACTCCTTTTTTATTTTTTCCAGTAAGCAGGCATAAAGAAAATCAAAATTGTATAAAGTTCAAGACGACCAGCGATCATAGCAAAACAATACCAGAGCTTAAGGAACACAGGAAGGAATCCATAATTTTCGGCTGGCCCTAAAGCACCAAAGGCAGGTCCAACATTTCCGACCATAGAAATAGCTCCAGTAAATGCAGTTGTAATATCAAGCTTTGCAATACAACCAATAAAAGTTGTAATTGCAAGAAGGAAGAAATATGCCATTAAGAAAGCAGCAACATTAAAGACAATATCTTTTCTTCCAACTTTATTATTCAATCTGATTGTAAATACCCCATGAGGATGAATCATTCGTTTTGTTTCGTTTCCAAGCTGTTTCCAGAGAATTAACCATCGAACAACCTTAAAACCTCCGGCAGTTGAACCAGAACATCCACCAATAAAGAAAAGGATGAAAAGGAAGAATTGAGCGGTCGAAGGCCACAATAAATAATCCGCAGTTCCAAAACCTGTTGTAGTCAAAATTGCCAGAGTCTGGAAGAAGGAATATCTCAAGCTGTTTCCAAAGCTATGATAAACAGGAATAATACAGAGAGCAATTGCAATGGTAACTACAAAAACTAAAACAATGTAAGATTTAAATTCGGAGTTAGTAAAAATGTCATTGAATTTTCTTACAATAAGATAATAGAACAAACTGAAGTTAACACCTGCAATCAACATGAAAATCGAAATAATAATGTCGATAGAAACAGAATTAAAAGAACCAATACTGTTATTTTTAGAAGAAAAACCACCAGTTCCTAAAGTAGAAAAAGAATGAGAAAGTGCATCGATAAAATCCATGCCTGCAATCATCAAAAGAATGGTTTCGATAAAAGTAAAGCCTGCATAAATCATCCAGAGAACTTTTGCAGTAGTTGTAATTCTTGCAGTTACTTTTCCTTTTTCAGGACCAGTTGTTTCAGCTTTAATCAACTGAAAACCACCAACTCCAAGCAATGGCAATAATGCTACAGTAAGAGTTACAATTCCCATACCACCAAGCCAGTGAGTTAAACAACGCCACATATTAATGGAACGAGGCAAATCTTCTACTGCACCACAAACTGTACAGCCAGTTGTAGTAAAGCCGCTGACACTTTCGAAAAAGGCATCAACATATTTTGGGAAAGCTCCGCTAAAATAAAGTGGAATGGAACCAATAAAGCTTACAACAACCCAGGAAAGAGCTACAACCATAAAAGTCTGACGAATTGTAAGATTCATCTTAAACTTTCTGGTTGGAATATTAACACCAATCATTACTAAAATAGTAATAACCATTGGAATTACAAAAGGAAGAATAGTGGCAGTTTCGTGACATGCAATGGCAACTCCAAGAGGAATTGCAAAAGTCACACCAACAATTGCCGAGAGAATAGTAATAATTCTAAGACAAGTTATAAAAAACATAAAACCTCTAGTCATTTGTTCCTGCAAAATATGACAGGAGCTTTTTACTGTTTTCGGATTTTGTGATTAATACAACATGATCGCCAGAAGCAATCTGTGAATTTCCATTAGCAATAGAATATTCTTCTTTAGCAGCCTGACGATGAAGCAGAACAAGGAAATTTCCAGGATTAGAAATTTCTTTAAGAAGTTTACCAGAAACTTTAGATTTAGAAGTAATTTCGCATTCTACAATTTCAAGTTCACCGGTTGTGATTGTATGGATTTCTTTTACAGCCTTTCCTCTTAAGTGACTCATAATAGAATCAACTACACAGTCACGCAAAGGAATTGAAACATCTATACCAAGTTTTTCTGCAATAGCAACATATGGAGCACTGGTTACAAGACTGATTGACTGTTTTACACCAAGAGATTCAAGGTAAGCGGCAAGAACCATGTTTAATTCATGATTATGAGTAGCACAGATTGCAAGGTCAAATGAAGTAATGCCTTCTTCGTTCAATACATTTTCGTTAGAAGCGTCGGCATTTACAACTCGTGCAGAAAGGAAAGTTTCGGAAGCTCTTTTTGCATTTGAATGATCTTTATCGATAATTACTAATTCTGAAACTTTTCGGGCTTTGCTTCTCTGGAAGAAACCTAATAAGCCTTTTTCTTTTTTATTTTCAGTTAGTTTTTCTGCAATTAAAGTTCCGATTTTTCCAGCACCGACCAATGCAATTTTCTTAAGTTCATTCTGAGTTGAACCGCATAATTCAGCCAGCTTGGAAAAATCAGATTTAGAAACTAAAACACCAATGTTTGTGCCTTCTGAAATAACAGAATCACCAGAAGGAAGAGATGTAACTCCATCCTGTTCAAGATAAGCAACAAGGAAAGGAAAATCTGTCTTTGAACGAACTTCCTTAAGAGAGATTCCGTCAAAAACACTATTCTTCATTACAAGAATAGAAGCCAGTTCCAAATCTGTGTTATCAAAAGTAATAATATTACCAAGAGCACCATTTTGAACTGCCTGATAGATAGCTTCTGCTGCTTCTACATCAGGATCGATCATATAGTTAATACCGTAAAGAGGTCTGTGTTTACCACCAAAACCCGACTGCTTTTTTTCTGCTTCTGCAGTATTTACATAGTAAGCATAATTTCGAACTCTGGCGATTTTTACGATATCAGGATAGATTGCATCAACCAGTGAACAGGTAATCATATTTACTTCATCTGAATCTGTAAGACAAACCAAAGCATCAGCTTTTGAAATGCCAGCTTCTTCCAAAGTTTTAATATCATTACCGTCGGCAGTGATGGTTGTACAATCTACAACATTCTCTGTATGACGAAGATTTTCTTCATCATTATCAATAAGAGTTACCTGATTTTTTTCATTAACAAGAGACTTTGCTAACTGGATACCTGTATATCCAGCACCTACAATTACAATATTCATAACTCATATTATACATCTCTTGGACTAATTATTCATCACCTTCAGCAGAAAGTTTTGATTTTGATTTTTCGGCAGCATAAATACCAACATAAACTGCAACACAAACTACAGTAGAGGCTGCTGCTTCCATCAATGCCTGAGGTGTGAGCATACCAATGAATGCCCAGTAACCAAGAGTACCAAAAGCTTCTTTTACAGCTCCACCTTCAAAAATATAAAGACTTCCAATTACAAGTAAAGTATGAACTAAAGTTGAAACAAAACCTGTAATACCTGCAGAAATAATTCTTGGCATTTTAGGAATAAAATTCAAAGCTTTCCACAAGAGCCATGCAAATACTGCAAAAAGGATTCTTGGTAATACAGAACAAAGTGGATTTACAAATAATGGATCCAATGCACCACTTGGACGAGTTGCAGCGAGAATCAAAGAAAGAATACCAAAGCCAGTACCAACAAACATTCCAGAATAGAGTCCTGCCAAAATAGCTGCAATAATAACTGGAATCTGAAGAATTGTAATAGAAGCTACAGGTCCAAGAGGAATCATTCCCAGGTTTGTAAGAGAAAGAACAATAACAAGAGCTGTTAATGCACCAGTAAGAGCCAATTTTTTATTTAAAGATAATGTTTTATTTGTTTCGTTTAAGTTATTCATTTTATTTTTCCTTATGATTTTAGGGGTCTGTCCCCTTTTGTTTTGTTTTTTTATTGTTCGGGGTCTGTCCCCATTTTATTTGTTCATATCAATTGCCTGTTTAATTCCAAGCAAAACCAATTCAGGATAGATTTCGTCGAACAGGTTGTATTCAGAATAAATTCTAGAGAAACCACCGGTTCCTAAAATCATTACTTCCTCGTCATGGAATACATTTTTTTTGTAGAGATAGCACAATTCCTTAATTGAACCTGCCATTCCGTAATACAATCCTGTTTGAATTGCTTCGGTTGTAGTTGTTCCACAAAGATGTGCAGGTTTTGCAATTTCTACTGAAGGCAAGGAAGCAGTTCCACTAGCCAAAGCTTCTGTGGAAATTTTCATTCCTGGTAAAATTGAACCACCAAGATACTCTTTGTTTTTAGTAACAAGTTCGATTGTTGTGGCAGTACCTAAATCTACAATGATGAGATTTTTTTCTGGATGAAGTGACACAGCTCCTATCGCAGCCGCAATCAAATCTGAACCAATCTCTTTTGGATTTGAATACTTAAGTTTTAAGCCAGTTTTAATTCCTGCCTGAATAAACAGAGGCTCAAGATTTAAGTATTTTGAACAAGCACTGGAAAGAGAGTAATTCACTGAAGGAACTACACTGCAAATTCCAATTTGAGTAATACTTTGCCAGTCGTAACCGTTTTCTCTTAGTACATTTCGAAAGAAAATACCGATTTCGTCTGAACTTGAATGAATGTTGGTTTCTCGCCGGAACTGAAAAACAATTCGGTTACCGTCAAAAAGCCCACAGGTCGTGGAAGTATTTCCCACGTCAATGGTTAAAATCATAGTACCTGTCCTCCCGGATCAAGTCTTTAGAAGTGTTTTAGTTTGACGCAATGCGCCACAAAGTCCAATCCACAAGGGTATTGGCTTCTGATGAGTACTATAGTGAATTTGAGGGGAAATGGCAAAGGGGGGAATTAAATATGAATAAAAAAAGATTCCACCTAAACTTACAGATTAGTAAAATTATTTTAATATATTCAGCTTAATAAAATTACAAATCGATTAGCCATACAATTAAATAACTTCACTATATTCCATACTCTACAACTTTTCCATCAGAAAACTCAAAATGAAATCTTCTGTAATGTTCAAATTGAACTTTATTTTCGTAACAATCATTCAAAAAAGACATAATTGTAGCTTCAACAGATTCATCATAATCTTGATTAAGATAAACAGAAATATCCAAACCTTTCCATCTATTCGAAATAAAATCTTCAAAAGATTCTGGAGCAGTTTCATAGTTCAATAAAATCAGATCATAATTTATCTTCATTTTATAATCACATGATTCAATCACAGAAGAAAGAATATTGTTATAGTAATCAATTATTTCATTTTTATATTTCAAAACAAAATAATTAGTACATAAAATGGAATGAACAGGAATAAAAGACATTCTTGCTGAAGAATCGTAACTTGTCAAAGATAAAATCATCTCATCATCAACAACGCCATAATTTGCCCAACCAATATCATAGCCAATAAAATTACCAGCAATTATAGTTTCTTCAGGTAAATCATCACATTCCAAATATACCATATTATATTTAAAATCTTCTGAATCCTTAGATTCCACAGATTTTAAAGAAAAATTAGCACCTGGACACATTGTGTTCATAGCTTCAACAATTTCTTCCGGAGTCTGACATTCATAATCACTAACTTCTGGCCACCATCGACAGGAGCCAAGAATAGTACAGAAAACAAACAAAGTAAAACAACGCAAGAAAACAAACATTTTTTTCATTTTATAAAATATCTCCTCTAAATAATTTTATCTAATTCTGATGCCACACGCAATGGCATATTTACACTTACCTTATTTCCCTTCATCCACACCTAATCCAAACAGGGCAAAATCGGCCCGGGCAGGATCTCCGGGGAAAATCTCGGACATTTTTTTTGTAAGTGCTATGGCAGTTTTTTTGCTGGCACTTGCATTTTCTGGAAGCAGACCTAAACGGATTCCTTCCTGCATAACATGAACATCTAAAGGAATCAAAAGTTCTGATTGCGGGTACCAGTTCCAAATGCCTAAATCAACTGGAGAATTCTGGCGAACCATCCAGCGTAAAAACATATGGATTCGTTTATTGGCAGAAGTTTTGCCTTTTGGAACGATTGCCGATTTTGGAAATTGGGCGGAAATTATTTGTGCCAAATCGGGGCGTTGCGGGGTGTCCCCGCTGGAAGGGGTGGCGGAAGACAGCTTTGCTGGCTGGAGACAGGGGAAGGCTTTCCCCTTCATATATTCTCCAAGAGTTTTATGGGTTTTGAGAATTGCGGAAAGTTCCTCAAACAGGCAGTGCATGTCGTCGCAGGAATAAAAACGATAAAACTTTTTTTCGCCGTATGGAAAATCGGGACTTTTGCTCAAGAGCCATTTACTAATTGAACCGCTGGTTTTGTCGGCCAGTTCCAGAATCTGCTGGATTTTTGGTATGAACTGCTTGCGGTTTCCAAAAGCAAGCATTGCGGCAATAAAAGAGGCACATTCTACATCCGCAATCTGGTGTTCAGGATACCAGCGTAAAAATTGAGAAGGATCCTGGTCGCAAAAAGGAGGGATTTCGTATTTATTGGCAAGAGAAATTAACTTTTGAGCAGAAATTGTATTCATAGGTTTAAAAAAAGCTGCCCGAAAATCGAACAGCTTTATGTTTTATCCAATTAATGATTTTTGTTTTTTGCTTACTGGTTCGCAAGTCAAATCAACACCAAGTTTTTTGAAGATTTTGCGGTCTACTTCGCTAAGCATTACTGTTGTATGAACCTGGCAGCCTTTGAATTTTGGCAGCTGAGCCAGAGCGTTTTTACAGTTTTCGTCATCTTTTGAAAGCATTGCAAGAGCAACCAGAACTTCGTCTGTATGAAGTCGTGGGTTGTTTCCGCTTAAGTAAGTTACTTTCATCTGCTGAATTGGTTCAATCATTTCTTTTGGAATAAGTTTTACTTTGTGATCGATTCCGGCAAGATGTTTTGCAGCATTCAAAATTAATGCGGCACTTGTTCCCAAAAGGTCCGAAGTCTGTGAAGTAATGATTGTTCCATCTGGAAGTTCCATTGCGGCACAAATTGTCTTGTCTTTTGCAGCTCGTTCTTTTGCGGCAACTGTAACTTTGCGATTGTCTGTTGTAATGTTTTCCTGAGACATAATCAATTCGATTGTATTGATTTCTTCTTCGGAAGCATTTCCATCCATAAAGTTATTTAATGTTGCATAATAGCGGCGGATGATTTCCTGACGGCTGGCTTCTTTACAAGCATCATCGTCATAAATACAAAGGCCTGCCATATTAACGCCCATATCTGTTGGTGATTTGTATGGATTTGAACCGTAGATTCCTTTGAAAATTGCATCCAGAACTGGGAAGATTTCGATATCACGATTATAGTTTACTGTTGTTTTTCCGTAAGCTTCCAAGTGCCATGGGTCAATCATGTTTACATCTTTTAAGTCTGCAGTTGCTGCTTCGTAGGCAAGGTTTACTGGATGTTTAAGTGGAATATTCCAGATTGGGAAAGTTTCGAATTTTGCGTATCCGGCTTTTACTCCACGCTTATTTTCGTGGTAAAGCTGGCTCAAACAGGTTGCCATTTTTCCAGAACCTGGGCCTGGAGCTGTAATTACAACTAATGGTCTTGTTGTTTCGATATAATCATTTTTACCAAAGCCTTCATCACTGGCAATTAAAGGTACATTTGAAGGATAACCTGGAATTGTGTAATGATAATAAGCCTTGATGTTCATTTTTTTAAGCTTATTACGGAAGATTTTTGCTGCTTCCTGGCCTGCATAGTGTGTAATAACTACACTTCCAACCATTAAGCCGCGATTCTGGAATTCGTTTCTAAGACGAAGTACATCTTTATCGTATGTAATTCCTAAGTCACCACGAACTTTATTTTTTTCGATATCAACAGCACTGATAACAATTACGATTTCGGCCATATCCGAAAGCTGCATCAACATTTTCAGTTTACTGTCTGGTTCAAATCCTGGAAGAACTCGAGATGCATGATAGTCATCAAAAAGTTTTCCGCCAAATTCAAGGTAAAGCTTATCGCCAAACTTAGAAATTCTTTCTCTAATGTGTTCTGATTGAATTTTTAAATACTTTTCGTTGTCAAATCCGTTTTTCATACGGTATTAAATAATACTACTTTTTAAGAGGATTAACAATAAATTATATTTGAGTGTATAATCATTTTTATGAAAAAATCCACTTACTCTATGGTAATTATTTGCTTTTGTGTTGCAATGATGATTTGTTCTTTCTTCCTCACAAGAAATAAACGCCAGATTAAAGAAGCTTCAGCTTTACCCTTCTCTAACACTAAAATTGAACAGGTTGCAGACGGAATTTACGAGGCTCAAACCTACACCAGCTTTCTGCATCTTCAGGTAAAAGTTACAGTTAAAGATCACCAGCTTTCGAATATTGAACTTGTTGAAAACTCCGGTTCCAAGGGCCAGCACCTGGATCAGATGGTTTTAAGAATGATTGACCAGAATAAAGTTGTTGTTGAACTTCAGAAAAACGATCAGCTGGCAAGTGTTGTTTTAATCAGCTGCGTTGATTCTGCTATTTCTCAGGGAAAAGAAGAATAGTTTTATTATTTTTGGAATTTTGGGGACAGACCTCTTATGGCACAATCAATCTATCAAAAAAATTTAGATTCTCTTTTAGTTGAATTGGAAAAAGGGGCAAACAATGGGGGAAACAATGGGGGACAGACCCCTGCCCGCCCATCCCTTCTTCTTCATGCCTGCTGCGGTCCCTGTTCCTCTTATGTTCTGGAATATTTATCAAAATATTTTGACATTACAATTTTTTATTACAATCCAAACATCTATCCGCCAGAGGAATATTTTCGTCGTCTGGAAGAACTGAAAAATCTCTACACCAGATTTCCGCCTGCTGTTGAAAATAAAATTAAGGTCATTGAAGAAAGCTACGATCCACAGGAATTTTATTCTGCCATAGATATAAAAAATCAGCCGGAACTTGCCAAAGAACCTGAAAAAGGAGAACGCTGCCGCCGCTGTTACAAATTCCGTCTCGAAAAAGCCTATGCCTATGCCGCAGAAAACAATTTTGATTACTTCTGCACAACTTTATCCATAAGTCCATTTAAGGATGCCCAAAAATTGAATGTTATTGGAGAAGAACTTTCTCAAAATAATCCTTCCGGCCCAAAATGGCTGCCTTCCGATTTTAAGAAAAAAGGTGGATTTTTACGAAGCCTTCAAATCAGCTCAGAATACAATCTTTACCGTCAGGAGTACTGTGGCTGTGTATATTCAAAACAAGGGCTTTAGTGCTATATTATAGATATGATTAATTCAACTGAAAAAAAAGCAAATAGCATTCGTGGAGTTATTCGTTATCTTCAGAAATTCAAGAACGCTCTTGTTGTAATCTATCTTGATGAATATATTATTGATTCTCCTCTGTTTTCTTCTCATATTCGAGATATTGCTTTACTTCATGAAGCAGGACTTAAAGTTGTTATTATTCCTGGTGCCAGAAAAAGAATTGATCAGGTTCTAAAGGCTTCTAATATCAGCTGGACTTATAAAGATCTTATCCGCATTACAAATCAGGATGCCATGCCTTTAATTAAAATGGCCGCTTTTGATGTTTCAAATACAATTATGACCAGTCTTGCAGCCAGCAACATTACTGCAATTATTGGTAACTGGGTTCGTTCGAGAGCAAAAGGCATTATTGATGGTTTTGATTATGGAACTGCGGGAGAAATTGATACTCTACAGATTGATGCAATAAAGACCGTTTTAAGCGAAGGTTTTATTCCTATTTTTCCATGCATTGGGTGGAACTCGGTTGGCACTCCTTATAATATTTCTTCTTTGTCTCTGGCTCAGCAGGTTGCAATTAATCTTAAGGCCGACAAACTTTTCTTTGTAATGGAAGAACCAACCATCAACTCCTCGACTTATTCAATTCCTGCAGATTTTTCTCTTGCAGAAAATGGTGATATTCCTGCCATGACTGTTGAAGAAGTTGAACGATTTATCTGTGAAAATAAAACAACCAAAAATCAGAATATTCTTTCTATATTAAATAAAGCAAAAGAAGCCTGTATAAATGGTGTAACTCGTGTTCATATTGTAGACGGAAAACTGGATGGTGTTCTTCCTTGCGAAATCTTCTCGGATTTAGGTTCGGGAACTATGATTTACACAAGCAACTACGGAAAGATTCGTCCTATGGTTCAGACTGATATTCCTTCTGTTTTGAGAGTTATGAATCCATTTATTGAATCTGGAAAACTGCTTCCACGAAACGAAAATTCTCTCTTTGAAAAATTGAACGATTATGTTGTCTACGAATATGACGGTGGAATTCATGCCTGTGCGGCCCTTCATTTTTATGAAGATGGACAGGCAGAAATTGCAGCGGTTGCCGTAGATGATAATTTTGCCCACATGGGTATTGGTCCTAAAATGATTAATTATCTTGTTGAAAAGGCAAAAGAAAAAAATTCAGAAGGTGTTTTTATTCTTACAACACAGGCCATCGACTGGTTCGAAAAACTGGGCTTCCAGCATTCAACAATCGAAAGTCTTCCTGAAGAACGAAAAAAACTCTGGAATCCACAACGCAATTCAAAAGTATTACGCATAAAATAAATTAATTGGGGATAAACATGAACATTTCACTTGATAAATTAAACTGGTACGGAAGAAATTTGGACTACAATGGTATTCGATATTTTGACTATTCTGCCAGTGGTTTTTCTTTTGCAATGACTGGTACTAAAGCTGAAGCTGTAATTTTAAGTAATCCACAGGATTGGGAAGAAAAAAACAAAGGTGTCATTGGTGTTTATGTTTCTGAAGGAACTGAATGTACATGGAATACAATGCCTTCAGAACCTGCTGCAAGAATTTTTCTTTCTGAAAAAGAAAACAAAATTACCCTTTTTGAATCAGCTGAACCAAAAACTGTTGTAATCAGAGTTGTAAAATTAAGTGAATGTGCCTTTGGTTATGCAGGACTTAAAACTGTAGATATTCAGGGCAATCTAGAATCCTGCGATTTTGGAAAAGATGCTGATAAACAGGTAAAAATTGAAGTTATTGGCGACAGCATCACCTGTGGCTACGGAATTGAAGGTGTTTGGGAAAAAGATACTTTTACAACTGCACAGCAGCGTCCAGATAAAGCCTATGCCTTTTTGACTGCTAAAAAATTGAATGCAAAATTTCAGCTCTGCAGCTGGAGTGGAATTGGTATTATTTCGAATTATGTTGATCCTGCAACTGTTAATCTCCCAGATACTCATTGGCTCATGCCTGCAAACTGGCCATATACAGATAAAACCTTAAGTCTCAGATTAGGTCTTGAACCAGAAGTTTGGGACGAAAGCCGTTTTTCTCCTGATATTGTAATCATTCATTTAGGAACAAACGATCAGAGCTGGGTTAGAGGAATTGAAGACAGACGAATTGCCTACACCAGCGGTTTGCGCCAGCTTATAGAAGCGGTTCATCGCCGTTCTCCAAATGCTAAAATTTGCTGTTGTCTTGGTGTAATGGGACAGGAACTTTGTGATTCTGTTGCAGAAGCTGTAAGTTTGTTTAATAAGAACTTCCCAACTGTAAAAACAAAAACAGTAAAATTTCCAGTTCAGTTAGAAAGTGATGGAATTGCAGCTGACTGGCACCCAAGTGCAACTACACACGAAAAGGTTGCCAATCAGCTTTCAGAAGCATTAAAAGACTGGTGTTAAAAACTAGTCATCATAGTGTTTGAACAATGAAACAGGATCGTCTTCAATACGAACCTTTGGAAGCTTTGGAAGAACAGCATAATAGTTTGTCAACCAGTCTCCGTCAGCTGCATCGTATGGATTTCCAGTTTCAGGCATATTCAAACCATCTTTTGGTGGACAGAAGAATCTGAGCTTCATATCTGCTGGACCATTCAATGGTTTTTCAAAGAAGTAAGTCATTAAATCGATACATTTTACGCCAGGAGCTTTGTAGAACCAGTATCCACCAAATTCCATCATAATGTTCATATCTTTTAATTCATCTTCGAAATATACTTCAAAGTAAGTTGGAGTTTTGTTGAAGTGACAATCCATTTCAACACCTTCTGCATCTTCAGAACCACCCCAGCGGAGTTTTGCAGGAAGAGTTATTTCTTCTGCAGCAGTAATTTCATGAGTGTAGAATGGCTTGTGAATTTCTTCTTTATACATTGCCATAATTGGCTGTTCAATACCAACATCACTATTATTTGGATCTGTTACTTCAAGACCAAGACGACCATCATCTCGGAACTGATACAAAGTAAATGCAGAAAGCCACTTATCTGGATCTTTCTGTAAGCGTTCCATAAAGTGTTTCATCATGTTTGACTGTTCAAAAGCACCAGTAACATCGCCGTCACCATTGAGTTCAGAAAGAACCATTGGCTTATCCTGACCTGTAATTTCTTTTAAGCGAAGATAAGTATTTTTTGCTTTGTCATAAACAGCATCTACATCATAACATGCATAGTTTGCAGTTTCTTTTGTAGCGATATCAACAGGCCAACCCCAGTGCAATGAAAGGTACTGATCTCCTGACCAGATATCTGCAACTTTGTGAGCTTCGAGGAAGATATCTTCCATTTCAAGCTTTCCAGTATCAGGCTGCCACATACCAGCACAAAGAATTACTTTTACATTTGGAGCATATTCATGCATTACCTTACAAACACGAACAAAGAAAGCTGCAAGCTGTTCATAAGAAGCACGGCGATTAAAACAGAACCATGTTCCAGTACATTCGTGATTTACACGAAGAAGAATACGGCCATATGGTCTTAAATCTTTTGCAACTGGAATAAGTTCTTCTTCTGTCAAAGCTGGGTCAATTGTAAGTGTAAGAACTACATCCTGACCTCTCTGACGAATTTCTTTCATATACTTAAAAGGTTCTTCATCTCTGAGACCTTCTTTTCCACCACGATAAGGGAAATAGTTTTCGTATGGAGAATCCCATGCACCTTTTGGTTCATCTCCTGCATCAATCATACAAGCACGAGTTGGCCATTCTTTATCATTTGGATAATAAGTGTACATCAAACTGATACCACGGTGGATTTTTCTCATCTTCTGAAGAATATAATCCTGACTAACATAAAGCCCGCGTTCACTTCCATCGCCCATATCAAGAGCACAGCCAGGCTTTTTTAATAATACTTTGTTCATTGATTTTCCTTAATTTACTATTAGTAAAAATTTACTTTTATTATAAACGAAATAATGCCTCATAATATAAAAAAAATCCAAATTTGTAGTAAAAAATTCGGTTTTTTTTCTATATTATATACTCCTTTCTATAAATAGATATATAAATTTAGTAAATTCAAAGTTATAATTTATGATTGGGTAACAATCTGCCGATAATCTAAAAGGAAAAATATTATCGTCGGTTTTTCATTTAAAAAGTATGAGGTGTTTATGAAAAAGTTTATTTTACCATTATTGATGGTTGTAATCACTCTTGTGGCTTCGTGTACAATCGGTATGGGTACTGCATTGGATTTGGAAGCTCCTGTTCTTACCATCACTTCTCCAAGCAAGCTTTCCTATCAGAAACTTGAATTTGATATGACAGGTACCTGTTCGGACAACATTGGTGTTACTAATGTTATGATTACAAACTCCGAACCAGAAAATTCTCCTTTCTACAAGGTTTACTGTGCAAATGCAAATATTAGCGGTGATACCTGGTCTGCTCATCTTGTAATTCCAAAAGAAGATGAAGGAGATATCACATTCAAATGTACTGCATCAGATAAAGCTGGAAACTCTTCTACAAAATCTTTCAGACAGCTTACATTGTTCGTAGATGAAACAGCTCCAGAAGGATTAAAATGGTATATCGATAAAGGTAACAACATTCAGATTCCACTTATGGATTTGGATGAACTTAAAGACCTAAACTTAAACAGCAGCAAAAATAAAGATATTCCTCAGAATCAGGAATTCAGCATCTTCTTAAAAATGTACGATGCCATGAGCATTGAAAAAATCAAACTCATTCTTAAAGATGAAACAGGTGCTGAAGTAATTTCAAAAACAATTACAGAAAGTGACCTTTCTTTTGGTCAGTCTATCTTTAACCCATCTTTCAAATTCACTCATGAGGAATTAGTTGCTAAAAATTCAAAATATTCTACTGGTAAACATTATTTTCAGGTAGCTTATTATTCTATTGATAAATGTAACAACGAAGAAACTCGTGATTTGGCATGGATGCTTTGGTATCCAGAAAGTGACCGTCCAGGTATTGAAATTGGTACAAACGACTCTAACTCTTTGACCTCATTGAGAGTTATGGTAAACAACTCAATTCCAGTTCAGTTCTTTGATGATGATACTTTGTCAGAAGTATATTGGACATTAAGAAAATCTTGTTCATATACTGCAGATCAGCTCAGATCAAATTCTTCTGCACGAAGTTCTGTATATGATTCAGCACTTGGTGAAAACGAAAGCAAAAACAAAATCTCAACCAGCCTCAGAACCTACGAAACAGGTAACGATGAAATTAAAGTTCCATCAACTCCAACAGACGAAACAAATGCATTAAAACTCATTGTAATTGCAAAAGATAATCACAATGTATGGAATGCCCGCATTGTAGATGTATTTGTTGATGATAATGAAAAACCTTTAATTTTTGTTGAAAGTCCAACAGAAAATACAATCCCAGAAATCGAAAAAGGAACAAAAGACGAATTTAAGATTTCTGGTTACACACTTGATACTAAGGGATGTAAAACAATTAAAATCGCTTACATTCCAAACAATATTGGCTACGACACAAACAAAGAAAAGAATGAAAGAGCCAAAGAAATCCTTAAAAACGATTCTAAAGCCGAAGGTAACGATATTTTACCTACAGGCGAAATGATCTGGAGAAAGAAACTTGGTGCCACAGAAAAATTCCAGAACTGGCAGAAACAGACTTTTGACTTCAGATTCAATATGTTGAACGGATTTAATGGAAATCCTGGTCGCGAAGATAAATTCTTTGAAATTCTTGTTACTGATAACGATAACAACATGATTTTCCAGCAGTGGAAAACAACTGGCGATACAATCATGCCTTCTATCAAGTTCATTAAACCTGAAAAGAATATGACTGTAATTGACTACTCTACTCAGGACTTAATTATTCAGTATCGCGGTATTAAAGATACTGGTCTTGGTATGATTGACCCAGAATATAAACTTACATATGAAGGAATTGAATGTACTCTCGAAAACGGTAAATTGACTTCTGTTAAAGAAAAAGACAGTGACTTAATCGACTATGTTCAATTCAAGATGTCAAAAGAAGATGTTAAGAAATTCTGTTCTTCTGGTTCTTCCGAAGATGAAGACAGTTTACAGAAAGAACAGACTTTCTACTTAAGTGCTACTGATGTATTGGGCAACCAGATTACAGAAAATCTTACTTTGATTTTAAGTCCATTACCTTCTCTTACAAGTATTACTTCTGATAAAGCAGAAAGTACTTATAAAGCTGGAGATACAATTACAATCCAGGCAAACTTCTCAAGAAAAGTTAAAGTTACTGGTGTTCCAAAGCTTAAGGTTTACTTCTCTGAATCTGACACAACACCAAAATATGCAACCTATTCTCGCGGTTCAGAAACTAAATCTTTAACTTTCACTTACATTGTTCAGACAAATGATGTTTCAACTACAGGACTTTGCACAAAATCTGACAATCCTATTGAATTAGGTTCTGCCACAATTACAACTGCCGAAGTTGGTGAAGGAAATGCTCATATTGCAACTGTTACTTCAGGTAAAAATCTTCAGGATTCTAAAAAAATCTTAATTGATGCAGTTTCACCTTATATTGCAAACATTTCATTTAGTGCAAATGTTGATAAAGACAGTGAAAACAAATATTACGCTTCTAGTGCAAAAACTGTAACTGCAACTCTCGAAGCAAACGAAGATGTTCTTATTTCTGGAACTCCTACATTGAATGTAAAAGTTGGTTCAAATGCACTTCCATTCACATTCCAGAGTATCAGTGGTAAAAAACTTACTTTCATTCACAAAATCGTTGATACAACAAAAGAAGGAACTGTAAACTATAACTACAGTTCATACTTCACATCTGCCAGCCTTGATATGATTAAAGATACAGCTGGTAACAAACTTACTCTTAAAACTGGCGGTTCAAACATCAATACTCCAGTTATCATTGATAAAACTGGACCTGCAACAGCTCCTGCAATCAGTGTTGCCGCAGGAAAATATAAAAATGCACAGAACCTTACCTTAACCGCTGCAGAATCTGGTGGTATTGTTCAGTACTCTCTTGATGATGGTGTATCTTGGACAGAATACACAGGAACTGCAGTTAAACTTACAGCTGGAACTCACTACATTACAACAAGACAGTACGACAAAGCTGGAAACGAATCTCCAAGATTAACTACAGCTACAGTAATCATTAATGATTCTTTCCCTCAGCCAATTGCTTTCACAGTTAAAAAAGCTGATGGTAAATACAAACAGGGCGAAAAAATTTCCTTTGCAATGGAATTCGATGATACTGTTTACGGTCCAACTGCCGGTGATGTAAAAATCACAATGGTTCCTGCAGGAAAAACTAGTCCTGCCAAAGTAATCAACTCTAAAGCAATCAAAGCCTCTGGTTCTACAAAAGTAGAATTTGAAATTACAGTTTCTGATACAGATTCTTTTGAAGGTATTCAGATTAACAAAGTTGAATTCACTTCTGCATTCGTAGATGACTACGGAAATGTTCCAGGAACTGCTGCTAAAAATGAATTAGCAAATCTCTTTGCCGATTCAACAGGAACTGGTGGTACTCGTGCAGGAATTACATTGGATGGTGTTTTACCAACAATTACAACTTACAATCCTGCTAACAATGGAGTTAATACTTCAGCTAACAATGATTACAAAGTTGTTTTGACATTCTCTGAACCAGTTTATGCAGAATCTGGAAATATTACTTTACAGAGAAAAGGCGACTGGGCTATTCCAGCTGTTATGGATCGTGATGAATTTGTAAGCATCTATAACAATCCTGTTCTTACAAACGCACAGAAACAGGCCATTTATGCAACAGATTCAAACGGAGAAGAAAGAGTAAATGCATACACAGGACTCTCTGTTGGTCCTTACAAAAAAATAACTCATGGTCTTAAGACATCTGGTTCAACAGTTGTGCCAGACCAGGAAACAAAATATGTCCTCGACTTCAATTTAGGTCTTTATTCAGGAACTGCAAAATTAGATGAACACGCTTCTGACGGTGGAATAACTGCCAGTGTTGCAAGCATTCGTGCCGCTTTTGAAGCTACAGGTTATCATCAGGAAGTTGTTGATGTAACTTCAAGTTCTGTTGCTATTGCTGATAATGTAGTAACAATCACTTTCCCTGATAAAATTGCAGATGGTATTGAATGGGAACTTCTTGTAGATTCAGGAGCTTTCCGCGATGCAACTGGTAACTCATTTGCAGGTCTTACTTCAGGAACTTATACTTTGTGGAGTAACAATGTTTCTAAACCAGTAGTTCGTGTTGATCGCTATTCACACGGATTAGGAGCAAAAGAACCTTCTTCAACAGGTGCAATTACCGAAATTACAGGATATTCAAAGCCTAATGGAGACCAGCGACTTGCTTATCCTACAAATATTGGTACTTCTAAGTCTGGACAGAATACAGCTCCTACTGCTTATGCAAGAGTCAGAATCGATTCTCAAACTCCTGGAGCAACAATCAAATACAAGATTGTAGATAAATCTAAAATCAGCTTAAGTTCAAAATCTTGTGCTGATTATTATCAGTATGTAAATGACAACAACGATGCTCTTCCAACTTTGCAAAAATCTGATGTCGATGTTGCATTTACTAACAATAATGCAAATCTGTACTTTACAATTACAAAAAATGCAGATGCATCATTATCAGATTTAACCTTCACTACTGGTGGAACAACATATTCCAACTTCATTATTGTTGGTGACGGAAGCCTTGAAACTTCCCGAAAAGATTATGTTTCTGCTTATGCAACAAAATCAGGCTTTACAAGTTCTTCAAATGGATATGAAGGTGTTTTCAAAACTTTGATTTATGCAAGCTGGAATGACACTTCTAAATTCAATATTGAAGGAGGAACTGCAAAAGGTGGTTCTGCTGTAGTTTCAGGCTTCCCATTAAAAGATGCTACTCCTGATTATAGATTCTCAAAAAATATGTACAACAGCAATAAAGATAATTATTGGATTAGTTACGAAATCGTAAGTACAAACTGGGCTATCTTACAGCATAGAAATAACTACTCAACAAACTATCCATGGAGTAGTTACGGTCAAACAACTTATCTGTATAAGTTCAGTAAGTGGGAATAATAGGAAGAGAGGTAGAAAAATATGAAAAAATTAATTAGAACTTTAAGCTTTATTTTATTTGGAATCTCTTTATTTTCTTGTAAAGTTGGACTTGGTTCAGCAGTAGATACAAAAGCTCCTACTATTACAATTACAAGTCCTGACATGTCTCAGTCAGTAAATGGTTCCGTTGTAATTTCTGGTGTTGCTCAGGATAACCTGGAGCTTGATGAAATTCTCATTGATGTTGAACGCAAAGATGCAGAAGGTTCTCCATTAAACTATAAAATTGCCAATTCCAATTCTGAATACAAATTATTCCAGAAATCTGGAGATGAATGGATATCTTCTCTTATTGGCGAAATCACTGGAGATAAAAAAGAAATCAACTTTAGATTAGAAGTTGATCTTAAAGCAAATGCTGTTTCTGGTGCAGAATACGATATTACTATTCTCGTTACAGATAAGAGTGGAAACGAAAGTAAAAAATCAAAGGATTCAAGAAGTGTTTCTGTAGACTATCAGTCTCCAACAGTATCTGTTTCAACTCCATCTTTGATTAAAACTTATACAGATGCCACAACTACAACTGCAAGTTATAAAGAAATCAACAACACAAACATCAGCCAGTTGATTAATGGTATTTTCACAATTTCTGGAACTCAGATTGAAGATACTTTATGTGATCACCTGACAATTTTCCTGGATGAAGGAAGTGATAATGATGTTAGTGAATATGAAAATATTGAAATGCGTGCAATGCCAAACTATATCGCATATCAGTACCTTCAGGATAAAAACCAGCGTAACTGGGAAGTTGAATTTGATGTAAATACATTCCCAGAAAAATATAGAACTGGTAAACACACAATTCGTGTTGTTACAGAATCTCACGATGCTGCAGGAAACAAAGAAGTAAAATCACAGGGTTGGTTTACTTTATGGAACGATGCAGATATTCCTTGGGTTGTTGCCGAATTTGGTGGAGCAACAGAAGCTGCTAAAACTGCAGTTTATCCAAGCTGTGAATTGTTTGGCCAGGCTTTCGATGATGACGGTCTTGATACAATTTATATTGATTTATACAAAAACATTGATTCTGTTTGGACAAAAATGGAAGATAAATGTTCTGTAATCGAATTATCTTCTCAGAATTATCCAACATATTCTTCATGGTCAGTAACATCTCTTTCTGATAACTCTGAATTTTATGTTACAGTAAAATGTAAGGATAAAAACGGAATCTATAGTTCAACAATTACAAAATACATGTCTGTTCTCGATACAAACCCTCCTTCTGTAATTGTAGATCAGGCTACTATTGGAGATTCAATTCCATTAACTGGTAGCGGTGACTTTACATTATGCGGTTCCGTTACAGATGATGGTGAAGTTTCCAGCTTAAAAGTTGTTCGTATCGCAGATGATAAAGAAATTACTCAGATTAAATACTTTGACTCAAAATATAAAGAATGGGACAAAGCTACTGCATCTGGATACAAAGATGAAAACGGAAACAAAATCTGGACTATCACAATGGATCCAGAAACTGTAGAAAATAAACTTCATACAAGAACATTCAGCCGAACTTTCAATCTTTACACAGACTTTGGAATCGATGGTAAAAATCAGAAATTCTCAACACAGCGATTTATCCTTTATGCTCAGGATAATGGTGGTTGTGCTGGTATTGAATTGGTTGCTTTTGGTGGTGATACAGAAAAACCTAGTGTTTCATTTGATTCAATTAAAGTAAATGGTTCAAAAACTTATGATTTGTCTTCTACAAATATTCTCGAACCATTCAAGTCTGGTGACTATGTTGAATTAAGCGGTAAATGGAAAGACAACAGTGATATTCTTAAGGAAGCAGATTTATCTTTGTCTTGGGGATCTATCACAGACTTTGGAATTACATTTACTTATGAAAATGAAAGAAAAACTTCTGGTACCTGGAAAACAAAGAAACTTACTCCTCCAAATTCAACAACTGCTGTAATCTATGCAACAATTACAGACTGGGCAGGAAACTTAGGAAAATCAAATGCCAGCTTCTATGTAACTTCTTCTTTACCAGCTTTTGAACGAATCAGTGCTGATACAGTTGATGGTTCGTATAAAGCAGGCGATGAAATTCTTCTCTACATGGAATTCAACAAGAAAGTTTCTTTCAAAGATGGAACTCCTTCTCTTACACTGAATACAGGAGCTACTGCAACTTATAAGAGCGGTAACGGTACAACAAAACATGTTTTCTCTTATACGGTTTCACCTGGAGAAAATACAGATTTGTTAAAGGTAACTGCTTTGAACAAAAATGGTGCTACCTGGTACGATAAAGAAGTTCCAACTTCAACTATCAGTTCTGCTGATATGGCTTTACCAACAGGAACAAACACACTGGAAGCTAACCGTAATATCATTATTGATACTACTTCACCTACAATTAAATCTGTAAGTGCAATTTCATCTACTGGATATTATGGTGAAAACGCAGAAATCTTTATTTCGGCTCAGTTCAGCGAAATTGTAAATTTTGAAAATCTTTCTTCTCTTCAGTTAGTTCTTAATGCAGGAACAAATGTTAAAACTTCATCTGTTTCTAAATCTGGACCTGACACAATTTTGTTCAAATACAAAGTTGAATCTGGCCACAACGCAACACCGTTAAGAATTAACAGTATTACTTTTGGAAACTGTAAAGTAACTGATGTTGCCGGAAATACTTTATTGGATAAGGACAAAACTATTCAGGCATTAAGTACTTCAATTAACATTGATACAACTGCTCCTGGAACTCCAGTAATCTCTTCTCTTACTAACGGATCAACAATCTATGCAGATGAAGGAATCACCTTCTCTATCGATTACAAAGAAACTTCAGGAACTAAAAAGTATTCTCTTGATGGTGGTAAATCTTGGACTGACTATACAGGAAACATTACCCTTTTGAACAAAGGTACTTATTCCGTAACTGCATATCAGGAAGATATAGCAGGTAACCAGTCAGAAAAAGCTACTCCAGTTTCTGTTGTTGTTGATAGAGGAACAATCATTACTTCTTTATCAGCTAATAAACCAGATGGAACATATATTAAAGGTCAGAAGATTTCGATTATTGTAAACTACCGCAAGGAAGTTACAGTCTCTGAAGATTCTTATCTCGTATTAAATACATCTCCTTCAAGAAAAGCTACTTACAAGAGCGGAAACGGAAGCAAAAAACTCTATTTTGAATACACTGTTCAGGATGGAGATACTTGTTCTGCACAGAAGCTTGAACCACAGACTTTTGTAGGTACAATTAAAGATGCTTCAAAAAATGACATTTCTTTATATACAACAATTGCATCAGTAACTACTCCAAACAAATTTACTGATAACAAAGAAATCTACATTGTTACAAAAGCTCCAGAAGTAACAAATATTGATTTTGGTGGAACAAATGAATCTAACCGAACTCTTGTTATTACTTTCAGTTCAAACATTAACAAGAAAAATGGTTCTATTACATTTGAACAGAGTCAGACAGGATATAAAGCTCCTGCAGTTCTTACAGAAAAACAGTACAACACTCGTTCTGCAGCAGTAAAAGCTTACTACTCAAAAGGAACAAACGGTGCTGATTCATCTGGTGTTTCTGACTTAACTCCAAAATATATTTTGAATTACGATACTTCTACAAGCTTAAAAGCATTAACCGATGCATTTATTGCTGACAAGGCATTGGAAGTAACAGTTCCTCTTTATTCACCTGCTGTAACAATTGCAAACAATGTTATGACAATTGATTTGACAGGTGCTTATAAATTACCAGTAAAAGGTGCTTCATATACAATTACAGTTCCAGCAGGATTAATTAATGATGATGTAACACAGTCTAACCCAGCTAAAGTTGTAACTATGACTCTTCCTGGTGTAGAAAAACCTGTCATTCGAATTAAGAAATCAAAAGAAACTATTAATACAAATAAAACTGTAACTTTACCTACTACTGCCGAAATGAAAATGGACTGTCAGACTCCTGATGCTTCTATCCAATATGTCGATGGTTCTACGAAATATACAACTCTTGCAGTTGGAGGTAGTACAACTGCTGGTATAAATCGTCTTGATAAAGGATATGCTAGTCAGGGAAATCCAACAAAACCTGAATTTAAGAATCCAACTACTTACAGTACTCCTGTTACAATTGGTTCAAAAGTTGGTACTACAACTGTAGCTGCTACAGATGGATATAAAATGTTCATTGTTGCAAAAGCCAAGGTTGGTACAGAATACTCAGATGAATACTACGAAACTGCATACAAAACAGTAATCAGAACAACTTGTGCTCCTGGAACTTACTCTTACATGTGGCTCCGCGGAGGAGATGCTCCTTCTGGAGGTAACACAGTTGCTGACTTCCCAATGACATGGGATTCAAGTGATTATTCTGGTGTTCGTGCCATGTATAAAGCAGGAAATAGTGACTGGTATTGGATTTCTTGGAATATTAATACTATTGGTTATATGGGTCTTCTCTCTGGAGATATGCCTGATGATGCTTCAACAAATGGTCCTAAAAACTGGATTTGGGCAACTCAGGCTTTCGTCGGATACAAAACCAATACAAAAATCTATCCTGGTGAAAGTTATACTTTTGCAGATATTGATAGATCTGGAAAAATTGCTTTCCAGGGTAAACACAAAGAAAGCCGATAACAATAACTTCTAAATCTTAAAGAGCGAACTTCAACAGTTCGCTCTTTTTTTTCTTTTTTTCTATATATATATGTTCAAACTATATTCTTAATTGACCATTCACAAAAATACTAGTAAAATAAAATACTATTTAATAAGCAAAAAATTTTATTTATATGGAGTAAAATCGAATGGCTACAAAGTATGTTTACTATTTCGGTGACGGCGACGCAGAAGGCGATGAATCAATGCGTCTCATCCTTGGTGGAAAGGGTGCTAACCTTGCTCAGATGGCTAAAAAACCATTGAGTCTCCCAGTTCCATCTGGATTTACAATTTCTATCGATGTTTGTCAGGAATACTACAAACTCGGACGCAAATACCCAGATGCTCTCGCAGCTGAAGTTGCAGCAAATCTTGCTAAACTCGAAAAATCAATGGGTAAAAAATTGGGCGATGAAAATGATCCATTGCTCGTATCAGTTCGCTCAGGTGCAGCTGAATCTATGCCAGGTATGATGGATACAATCCTCAACCTCGGTCTTAACGACAAATCAGTTATTGGTTTGGCTAACAAAACAAACAATCCACGTTTCGCATGGGATGCTTACCGCCGCTTTATCCAGATGTACGGTAACGTAGCTATGGGCGTAGAACACGACAAATTCGAAGAAATCCTTGATTCTGTTAAAAAGGCTCACGGATACACAGAAGACGTTGAACTCAAAACAGAAGATCTTCAGGATGTAGTAGCTAAATATAAGGCTATGTACAAAGCTGAAAAAGGTTCTGACTTCCCTCAGGATCCACAGGAACAGATGTGGGGTGCTATTGGTGCCGTATTCGGTTCTTGGATGAATGATCGTGCTATTATTTATCGTAAACTTAACAA
>JAZQOB010000084.1:0-18859 GCA_045627625.1 Treponema sp. | reverse complement strand
CAAAACCTCCGCAAATGCGGAGGTTTTTTATTCTGTCCAATCCTCAATTCTTAAATCTTCTATGCGGGAAAATTCTTTTGTGTTGTGGGTAATTAAGGTTCCGTTGTTTGCAAGAACTGTTGCAGCAATGAGTAAATCGTTAGGGCCAACAGGCGTTCCTTTTTCTGTTAGAGATTGTCTTATAAGTCCATAAAAATACGAAGCATCGCTGTCAAAATCTTTAATATCGAAGGGCTCCAGAAATTGCATGTATGGAACAATCAGTTTTTCGTAGTTGCCGGAATTTCTTGCGCCAAATTCCAGTTCAGCTTTTACAACAGAAGGAATTACAATAGACTGGGCTGGAACTTTTTTGAGATGTTCTATGATTTTTGGATATTTTCCTTTTATGATGTAGGAAATGATGTTTGTATCCAGAAAATATTTCATAAAGACTCCCGTTTGGAATCTAAATTAAAATCTAGTTCTTCTGGTTCATCTATCTGCAAATCTGGAACTGCTCCGAATAAATCGAAAAAGCCAGCAGGATAAGTTGAACTCATATCTTGGATTTTTGCTGAAACAATTTTTGAATCAAGAGAGCAGGGGAATCGATTTTCTTTTACTGCCTGATGAAGAAACATATCAATTGCAGAAGAAAGGCTCATTCCTAAAGAGTTAAAAAGTGCTTCTGCCTTGTTCTTAATTTCTGGAGTTGTGCGAAAGGCAACGGTCAAAGTCTTATTGTTCATAATACCTCCTGATTTGTTTACATTGTATATCGGATAATATGAAATGTAAACAATATATAAACTTCAATTTATTTTATTTTGTGTTGCATTGTAAAATCCTGTCATCAAAAACCCGGCTGTCAAAAAAACTTGCGAATATATATATAATAGAAGAAATTCGTAAGCGTCTAAATAACATATTAGTAAAAATACAAATCTTGAGGTAGGAAAAGAACTTAAATGGGATTTTGATGTATTGGTATTTTTTTCAGATGGAAAAACACCGAAAAGAATACGTTATGCTAATAATTTAATATACGATAATGAAAAATTGAAAGTTGGCACAGACTCAAAGATTACTTTTTATGATACAGATATGGAGATATACATAATAGTAGATAATAATGGCAATAAAATTCAACTTGAATTTTAATAATAAAAAAGGAGCAAAAAAATGAAGAAATTAACAAAAACAATTAAAAAGGTTGGTATTGCATTAGTAGCATTAATGGCAGTAGCTATGTTTGCCGGATGTGCTAATCCTAGTGGTGGTTTTGGGGATGGAACTTTGAATGAAAAATTTGATTTCACAGATCCAAAAATCAATTTTATGAGAAGAGATTATACCTCTGGATACTTAACAGCAAATATGAATACTTTTGATGCAGATGATTTATATACTGTAGGTCAAAATGGAAATCTTCGTATAGTTCAACACTTCCGTGGTCATGGTCAAACAGAATATAAAACATCTGAATTAAATTCAAATTATATGATTGACTATAAGAATGAACTTGGAATTGTTATTGGGGCAGATTCTTTGTCTATCGAAATGGCAGATGGCTCTCCAATAAAAGGAAAATTTAGAATTAGCATAAATTATGAAATAATAGATGATGATGCAATAGTTTATTTAAAAACTGGTTCTGACACTTATACTTCAGATGATGCTGATAATCAAGTCGGACAGATAACTAAATATCTAATTGATACAAAAGGTTCAAATCCTAAAGGAGTATATATAGGTTCTAAAAAGCATGTTTTAATACATGAAATTATAGTTCGCGATTATGATCATGAACTTAATAAATAAAAAATTTAATAATATAGGTGTCCCATGAAAAAAAACAATACCAGTTTTCTGATGTACAGAATTTACTTACTTATGGTAATTATGTAACCGCAGATGTTGTTTTTAATAATGACATTTCGGTTGAAGCTGGTATTGGTTACAAAGCATCCGCAAATTAAATTAACGTTTAAATAATTATACCACACTTTAGATCCATTCTCCACGAATCTTATACGGAGTAATTTCAATCTCTATTCCAGCCTTACGGATTATCAGGTTCTGTTTTTCCTTTATGATTTCATAATTTCTTCCATCAAATACCCAGCTGTCAAAAAAACTTGCGAATATATATATATATATATAATAGAAGAAATTCTAATAATAATCGGAGGAATACTATGAAAAGTGTTTTAAGAAAAGTTGCAGGTGTAGCTTTGGTTGCAGCACTTGTATTGTCAGTAATTGGATGTGCTCAGCCAGCTGCAGGTGGTGGAAATAATGGTGGCGGAGATGCAGGTGGCGAAGACCTACCTGATGGAAAATGGGTTCTTGTAGAAAAGAACAAATCTATTACTTATAGTATTTATGGTGGTACATACAATGATAATTGTGATGTTTGGAAAATTAAAATTCCAAATGAAATCACTCAAATTGATGTAAAGATGGAAAAAATAATTGACGGTAGACCATATTCATCTACTTACCCAAAAGAAGTAGGTGACAGTTTTGCAGAAAATTCTGTATTAGGAGAATTCAAGGCTGATAGGTGTTTTTACTTAAATGTATTTACGAAATATAATCCTGTATACAACGAAGATGATGGAGGTACTATATGTGTTATGTGTAAAATAGAGGGACTTCCAGATTTTACTTTCTGGTGTGATGATTGGCGCCAATAAAATTCAAGTTGATTGTATTTTTGGGAAAAATTTAGAAAGCTAAAATAATATTGCTTATTGTGATATGAGCACCCGTCTTTAGTTTTGAAGGCGGGTGTTTTTTTTATTCTATCCAGTCTTCAATCCGTGACATTTGGGACAGAGGAAAATTTCATAGTTTTGCTTTTTGCAAAACTATGAACCGTCACAACAGGAATTGAAGGGGTAAGCTGGCACAAATGTGACATTTGGGACAGAGGAAAATTGCATAGTTTTATGTTATACTGTATTTATGACTGAATCAAAAAAAGAAGTTTTTAGAGTTGTTAAATTTGTACTGTTTTCTATTTCTGCTGGAGTTATTGAGTTTGTAACTTTTACTCTCTTAAATTTAATTCCAGATAATCCTTACTGGGTTTCTTACCTGATTGCTCTTGTGGCTTCTGTAATATGGAACTTCACTTTAAATAGAAATTTCACCTTCAAATCTGCAAGTAATATTCCTGTAGCAATGCTATTGGTAGCTTTGTTTTATCTGGTATTTACTCCTGTTTCAACCATTCTTGGTAATTATCTTGCAGAAACTAAGGGATGGAATGAGTTTATTGTAACCATAATGAATATGGCTGCTAATTTGATTTTAGAATACCTTTACGACCGTTTTATTGTTTTTAGAAAATCTATTGATACAAAATCGGAAGAAGAGTAATTCAGAAGCGAATGTTAGTGCTTCCCGGAATATTTTGGTTTTTTCTCTGCCAAAGTCTGGGCTAATTGAATAACTGCCTTGCAATCAGTAGGGTCTAAATTTTCACAATTGGAAATTACCTTGCTGTATTTGCTGTAAAGATGCAGTTGTTCATTAATTTCAGTTTTAAGTGGCGATTCTTTTCCATTTGTTAATCTGATTGGTTCGTCCAGAAAATATTCAACAGGTTTCTGAAGATATTTCGCTATTTTTAGAGCATCATCTAAAAATACACGGCTATCTCGTTTTACAGCCCTGTTGATTGTCTGAAGTGATACTCCTGTTTCGTATGCAAGAGTTTTTCTGTTTATTCCGCGGTAGTCTAATTCTCTAATTACATTAATCCAAAAACCCATGATATTATAATAAAATCTTTTTTTTGAAATGATAAATTTAAAGTGACAATTGTACTCTGAAATTTTAAAATGTAACAAAAGTTACTAATTGATAAAAATATAGGATTTAATTATTTCCTAAAACTGTGTATATTTAATTCTATGAATGCAACAATTTCCCCTGTATATCTTAATCTTTTTGAAAAAATCAGGCTGATTAACGGTATTTCCAATGCAATTGCTTCTTATGGCGAACAATGTGGAATGACTAATTTCTTTGATTTTGTTGATATGAATTGTGGGGCCGTTCCTGACGGGGAATTTGAACAGATTATAGATTTGTCGGATCCTGAAGTATTTCTATCAATGTATGTTGGAATTGTTGAAGCCAGATTTGCTTTTGTTGTAACAAAAATGCTTAAAGCAAACAAGGATTTTTACAATCCAATCAAGCAGTTCTGTCATCAGGTTGGAAAATCCAATAAGCCTGAATCAATTACGGATTGCCGGAATGCTTTTGAGTTTCTTGAGTGCATTTTGCTGGATGGAATGCCTGGAACACCTGTAAAAGAAATAATTCTGGATAGCAGCGAAAAGGTTGTATGGAAGCAGATTCAGGATACACACAAACTTGCATGGGACAAGTGTGAAGGGGATCTGAATCTTTTTTATGAATTACAGAGAGATTTTATCGAGGGACTGCTGGAAGGTTCTGATATTCAGTATTCGATTAATGAAGATAATACTTTTCAGCTGACAAAAAAATAATAATTAAATATCTGGATTTTATATGTGTTTAACAAATGGAAGAAAAGTTTTAATTGCCGGTTTTATTATGCTTCTTTCCGGAGCAATTTTTGCAAAGCCTGCGATTAATTCTGTTTCAATAGAAACAAAGGTCTCGCGAAAAATTAAATCAATGACTTTAAGAGAAAAGGTTGGCCAGCTTTTTATTGTTCGTCCGGAATCTCTGGATCCTTCTTTAACTGTAAAGGATGTTCATTATTCTTATGCACAGCAAACCTTAAAAATCTCAGAAGCAATGGTTAAGAATTATGAAAAATATCCTGCCGGTGGCGTGATTCTTTTTTCCAGAAATATAAAGGAACCTCAGCAGGTAAAAGATTTTACTTCTCAAATTCATCAGCTTGGAAAACTTCGTCCATGGGTTTGTATTGATGAAGAAGGGGGACGGGTCTCAAGACTTGCAAATAAAGACAGTTTTAATCTTCCAAGATTTATTGATATGCAGTCCATTGGAAACTCTACAAACTTTGGAATGGCAAGAGATGCGGGAGAATGTATTGGACTTTATTTACAGGACTTTGGTATTGATGTAGATTTTGCCCCAGTAGCGGATGTTAATACAAATCCAAATAATCCTATTATTGGAAACAGAGCCTTTAGTCCAAATGCAGAAATTGCCGGTAAAATGGCCGTTAGTTTTGCCGATGGCCTTGAATCTCAGGGAATTGCTTCCTGCTTTAAACATTTCCCTGGTCATGGGGACACAAATACTGATTCTCATACAGGTTATGCCGAAACCAACAAAACCTGGCAGGAAATGCTTGAATGCGAAATGGTTCCTTTTAAGCTTGGTATATTTTCCTCTGTCCCATTTGTCATGACTGCTCACATTGCAGCTCCCAAAGTTGATGATTCTAAACTTCCGGCAACTCTTTCTAAAAAACTTCTTACCGATAAGCTTCGAAACGAGCTTGGTTATGAAGGAATTATCATTACTGATGCTTTTGAAATGGGAGCGATTGTAAAAAAATATACACCGGAACAGGCTGCTTTAATGGCAATCGAAGCTGGAGTCGATATTATTCTTATTCCTTATGATTATACTCGCTGTTTTGAAGGAATTATCCAGGCAGTTGAAAATGGAGTTATTTCAGAAGAACGAATTGATGAAAGTCTCCGCAGAATTCTTAAGACAAAATTATATTATGGTGGCTGGTAAAAAAATCAAAAAAAAGGTTTGACATCTGATTTTTTATGCGTTACTATTAAGAGTAACAAAGAGGAAAATAAATGAAACTTACAGAAAAACAATTAGAACAAATCCGCGCACAGATTGCCAGAGTTAAGGCTTGCGGAAATCCTTTTTATACAGAACGATTCAAGGATATTAATCCAGAAGATATTAAAGATCAGGAAAGTTTTGAACGATTGGTTCCTTTCTGTGATAAACAAGATTTGAGAAATGCTTATCCACTTGGATTAGCCGCTGTTCCAGAAGAAGATATTGTTCGTATTCATTCTTCATCAGGCACAACAGGTGCTCCTGTAATAGTTCCATATACACAGAAAGACGTTGATGACTGGGCTACAATGTTTGCCCGCTGTTATGAATTAGCAGGAATTGGAAAGAAAGATAGAATTCAGATTACTCCAGGATACGGATTGTGGACTGCAGGAATAGGTTTCCAGGCTGGTTGTGAAAAACTTGGTGCTATGGCAGTTCCTATGGGACCAGGAAATACTGAAAAACAGCTTCAGATGATGCAGGATCTTGGATCTACAGTAATCTGTGCTACTTCATCATATGCATTGCTTTTGGCAGAACAGATTGAAGCCCGCGGAATTGGCAAGAACATTAAACTTAAAAAAGGTGTACTTGGTTCAGAACGCTGGGGCGACAAAATGCGCGAAAGAATTAAGACTATCATGGGTATTGAACTTTACGATATCTATGGTCTTACTGAATGTTATGGTCCTGGTATTGGTATTAATTGTGATAAATCTGATGCCGGAATGCATATTTTTGATGATTATATCTATACAGAAATTCTTGATCCACAGACTGGAAAACCTGTTGCAGAAGGCGAAATTGGTGAAATCTGTCTTACAACTTTAGTAAAGGAAGGAGCTCCATTGTTCCGCTTCCGTACTCATGACCTTGCAGCTTTTGTAACTGAAAAATGTCCTTGTGGCCGTACATATCCTCGTATCACTCAGATTATGGGTCGTTCGGATGATATGGTAAAAGTAAAAGGAAACATCATCTTCCCAAGTACAATCGAAGATGTAATTAAATCAGTTCCTGGTACTTCTTCTGAATACCGTGCAGTTATTGAACATATTGATGGAAAAGATCAGATGACAATTCTTGTTGAAGTTGAAGGCGGCACCGACCGTTCAGAAGTCACTTTGAATATCCAGTATGTATTCAAGAACAAGTACAACATGACTCCAAAAGTAGAAGTTGTTGGAATAGGAGAACTTCCTCGTTCAGAAAAGAAAACAAAGCGTATTGAAGATAAACGCTACAATTAATCAATATTTTACCTCCTTTTTATACCACTAAAATAGGTTCTATTTTAGTGGTATTTTTTTTATTTTTATGGAAAACGGCTATTTTATCTTGTATAATTAACTAATAAAAATCTGGAGTGTTATATGAATTATAATGATGCACTTGTAGAAGCAAGAAACTGTATTGGAAAATACTGCAAGGCTTGTCCTGTATGTAATGGAAAGGCTTGTGGTAATCAGATGCCAGGTCCTGGTGCTAAAGGATCGGGTGATGGTGCAATCAGAAATTTTCAGAAGTGGCAGGAAATTCGTGTAAATATGGATACCCTTGTTGAAAATAAGAGTGTAGATACATCTTTTGAATTGTTCGGAAAAAACTTTAAATATCCATTTTTTGCAGGACCTGTTGGAGCTGTAAATCTTCATTATGGAGAAAAATACGACGATCTTTCCTATAATCAGGTTCTGGTTGAAGCCTGTGCAAAAGGTGGAATTGCAGCTTTCACTGGAGATGGAATGTTTGCAAATGTAATGGTGGATGCTACAAAAGCCATTAAAAAAGTAAATGGTCTTGGAGTTCCAACTGTAAAACCCTGGAACCTGGATACAATTAAAGAAAAAATGGAATATGTAAAGGAATCAGGAAGTTTTGCAGTTGCAATGGATATTGATGCTGCTGGTTTACCATTCCTTAAAAATCTGACTCCTCCTGCAGGCAGTAAAACTGTGGCAGAGTTAAAAGAAATTGCTGAAATGGCAGGAGTTCCTTTTATTGTAAAAGGAATCATGACAAAAAAAGCTGCCTTAAAAGCAAAAGAAGCTGGAGCTGCGGCTATTATTGTTTCAAATCACGGTGGAAGAGTTTTGGACCAGTGTGCTGCAACTGCAGAAGTTCTTGAAGGAATTGTTGAAGCAGTAAAAGCTGATCCTGCTAACAAAATGAAAGTTCTTGTAGACGGTGGAATTCGTTCCGGTGCTGATGTTTTCAAGGCACTGGCATTGGGTGCTGATGCAGTATTAATCTGTCGTCCATTTGTTCCTGCAGTTTTTGGTGGCGGAGCAGAAGGGGTTCAGGCATACATCGATAAGATTGGCGGGGAGCTTTCTGATACTATGGCAATGTGTGGTGCACATTCCCTAAAAGAAATTACAAAGGATATGATTTTCCAACCATCAGTAAAATAGGCATGGAAAATTATTATATGGGTGGGGGCTGTCCGGTTTTCGGACAGCTTTTTTTATATCTGAATGATAGTTCCTTTTACTGCTTTTTTTACCATATGAACTATCTGTGGCAGCTTATAATCAATTTTTTTAAGAAGATTACATTCTTCAACCGTATAAAGAGTTTTATCTTCTGTGTAGAGAATTCCAGTTGTATCATTTATGGCAATATGCTGATTAAGAGAATCTATAAAATAGTAAGACCAGCCAGGTTTTTGTTCCATACTATGAATATCGGTTGCAAACCATATAAATTGAATTAATTATCTACTTTAGGTTATAATGAATTCATGCTGATTCAGATTCCTGTCACTATATTTTTAATTTTTTCATTTTGTCTTTGTGTTCTCGGAATTGTTGCATCAAAATCTTTTCAGCAGAAAATCCTTTTTCCATATGTTATTCAATACACTGCTTACGGGGCTTTTGTACTGGATATCTATATTACAGTTTTTTCCCTGATTTTCGTAAATAAACTTTCGTTTTATAATCCAGCATTTCAGTTGATAAATTCGGTTTTTGCTTCAGTTACAGCCCTGGTTATGCTTGGGTCTTTTACAGTCTTTGAATTCTTCTTTGCTGTAAAAAGCTCTAATCACTGTATGAAGGTTAGGGCAGAGTATTCACTGAATTCCCTTACTTCAAAATATGCGGCAGTTGATAAAGCTGTTGAAGATAATGTTATAGACAGCAAGGAATCAAAGAAAAAGATTTCAAGAATTCAGAATATGCTGGAATTTTATGAAAGAATGCTCATAACCGCCAGATATGTTCGTAAAGTTGCATTTTTTCAGTTGCTTTTGTGGCTTTCGGATTTTATTTCCCTTCTTATTGAAAGACTTTTTATAAACGGTTTTAATTTTGCAAGGGCATTTACCTGTGCTTCAGCTGTAGGTTTTGTAAATGGAATTATTTTTGTTCTTCCTCTCGTATTTCTTTGTTTTGCAATGGGAGTTTCTTTTACAAATAATACTGAGCAAAAACTTTTAAGAAAAATTGCAACTGTAGAAAAAATCAAAGAAAAGAAGAAACGGTCCAAAAAAAATGTGACAAATGGGACAGAGGAAAATGAAACATCCAAATCATCTTCCTTAAAACTTTTCATCGAACTTGGTTATGGCTTGATTTATCTAATTCAAACTGAAAGCGGCCAGAAACTTATAAATGTAATTGACGAAATCCGAAAAGAAAATTCCAGTTTTCCTATGGTCTACTATATCGATACAAAAGAACTGGACTTTTTCCAGTACAGAGTCAGTTATGGCGAAAAAGAAACTGGTGGAGAATTCTACAAACATGATGATGACGACGCCCGTTTGATTTCTATTCTTGATTCCATAATTCAAATCCTGCAAAAATAAATCACTTTCTGTTTGTTACACAAAACTAACATGTTTACATTTCTTCCTCTAAATAATAATATGGTTTAAGGTGAAATTATGAATTTAAGCGAATTGAAAATTGGAGAAACAGCAAAAGTTGTATCTGTAGGTGGGTCCGGTGAGCTTCGTCAGCATTTTCTTGATATGGGACTTATTCCTGGAGTTAAAGTTACTTTGGTAAAATATGCTCCAATGGGAGATCCTCTTGAAATTCAGATTTTTGGCTATGAATTGACTCTTCGCAAGGGTGAAGCAAAACAGATTCAGGTTGAATATTTTTCAGAAGAAGTCAAAACAGAAGAAGAACTTAAACCTTCTTCAATAAAAATCTGCCATCCAGGTTTAGGAGAAGAAGGAAAATTTCACGAAAAAGCAACAGAAAATCCTCTTCCACAGGGGACAGTTCTCTCTTATGCCTTAGTTGGAAACCAGAATTGTGGAAAAACAACTCTTTTCAATCAATTGACAGGTTCAAATCAGCATGTGGGAAACTTTCCTGGAGTTACAGTTGATCGCAAGGACGGTGTAATTAAAGGTTATGCCGAAACTCTTGTAACCGATTTGCCTGGGATCTATTCCATGTCTCCATACACCAGCGAAGAAATTGTTTCTAGAAATTTCGTTTTGCAGGAAAAACCAAAGGCAATCATTAATATTCTGGATGCCACCGCAATAGAACGAAATCTGTATTTAACAATGCAGCTTCTGGAACTTGATATTCCTATGGTTATTGCCTTGAATATGATGGATGAACTTTCAGGAAATGGCGGTTCCATCAATATTAATAAAATGGAAGCCCAGCTGGGAGTTCCTGTTGTTCCAATTTCTGCTGCCAAAAATCAGGGTGTTGATGAACTTATAAAACACGCAATTCATATTGCAAAATATCAGGAAAAACCACAGCGTCAGGATTTTTGTGATAAGGATACCGATGGCGCTATTCACAGATGTATTCATGCTGTAGTTCACCTTATTCAGGATCATGCAGAAGCCGCAGAAATTCCAGTAAGATTTGCCGCTACAAAGATTATTGAAGGGGATAAACTCATTCTGGAAAAACTCAAGCTGGATCAGAACGAAATTGAAATGCTGGAACATATTGTTCTTCAGATGGAAAAAGAAAATGGTCTTGATCGAAGTGCGGCAATGGCGGATATGCGCTATAAATTCATAAATAAAATCTGTGCACAAACTGTCAAAAAACCAAGAGAAAGTAAGGAACATATCAGAAGCCAGAAAATCGATAAAATTCTTACAGGCCGCTTTACTGCAATTCCATTTTTTATTCTCACAATGTGCCTGGTTTTCTTCCTGACTTTTAATGTTATCGGGGCTTTCTTGCAGGCTCTTTTAGAAAAAGGAATCGATGCACTTGGTTTGCTTGTTGCAAAGGCTTTGGAAAATGGTGGAGTAAATCAGATTATTCAAAGTCTTGTTATAGATGGAATTTTTGCAGGACTTGGAAGTGTTTTAAGTTTTCTTCCTATTATTGTGACTTTATTCTTCTTCCTTTCAATGATGGAAGACAGTGGTTATATTGCCAGAGTTGCCTTTGTAATGGACAAGCTTTTACGAAAACTTGGACTTTCCGGCAGAAGTATTGTTCCTCTTTTAATCGGATTTGGTTGTACAGTTCCTGCCGTAATGTCTACCAGAACTCTTCCAAGTGAAAGGGATCGAAAAATGACAATTCTGCTTACACCTTTTATGAGCTGTACTGCAAAACTTCCGATTTATGCTTTCTTTGTAAGTGTGTTCTTCCCAAAGAATGGAGGCCTTGTTATGAGCGGACTTTATATTCTTGGAATTGTAATGGGAATCCTTATGGCTCTTGTTTTCAAGAAAACCTTATTCAAAGGAGAACCAGTTCCTTTTGTAATGGAGCTTCCAAACTACCGAATGCCTGGTTTAAAAAATGTAAGTCAGCTTCTTTGGGAAAAAGCAAAAGACTTCTTGCAGCGAGCTTTTACAGTTATTTTTGTGGCAACAATTGTTGTATGGTTCTTACAGAGTTTCGATTTCCATTTTAATTATGTAGAAGATTCCTCAAATTCTATACTTGCCTGGTTTGCAGGGCTTCTTGTTCCTGTGTTAAAACCTGCAGGACTTGGGGACTGGAGAATTGTTACTTCATTAATAAGCGGTTTCATGGCTAAAGAGTCTGTTGTTTCTACAATGGAAATTCTTTTTGGAAATGTTTCAACTGCAATTTCTTCTTTGCAGGCCGGCAGCCTTCTTGTATTCAGTTTACTTTATACTCCATGTGTTGCCGCAATCGGTTCTGTTAAACGGGAACTTGGAACCAAGTGGGCGGTTGGTGTTGTTTTATGGCAATGTTTCCTTGCATGGATTTTGGCTTCTCTTGTTTACTTTATTGGAGGCTTGTTCTAATGAATCTTGCCGACTTGCTCGTTTTGTTTTTAATAGCCGCCGCAGCTATAACTGCAATTTTTTTCTATGTAAAAGGCAGAAAATCTGGAAAAACCTGCAGTTGTGGCTGTCAGAACTGCAGCAGCAGTGCCTTCTGCAAAAATAAATCAAAATCCGAATAATACTACCATTACTTTCTTTTCTATAGTATAATTTTTTCTATGTCTAAACAAATGATTATGGGAAACCAGGCAATTGCCCTTGGTGCATTAAAAGCTGGTGTTAATTTAGTAGCCGGATATCCGGGAACACCTTCCAGCGAAATTATTGAATTTATTTCAAAATATAAATCTAAGACTGGAACATATGTTGAATGGTCTGTAAACGAAAAAGCTGCAGCTGAAGTTGCTGCAGGAGTTAGTTATGCAGGAAGCCGTACTCTTGTAACAATGAAGCAGGTCGGATTGAATGTTGCTTCTGACCCGGTTATGTGTCTTTCTTATGTTGGTGTAAAAGGTGGAATGGTAATCGTTTCTGCTGATGATCCAGGTCCAATTTCCAGCCAGACAGAACAGGATACAAGAAATTTTGCTCAGTATTCTAAACTTCCATGTTTTGATCCATCGACTCCAGAAGAAGCCTTCGAGATGATTCAGGAAGCTTTTGAAGTTTCCGAAAAATACAACACCCCGGTTCTGTTGCGTCCTACAACCCGAGTTGATCATGCTTACGAAAGTATGGAATTCCCGGAACTTTTGCCATGCCGAAAACCAGGTGAATTCGAAAAAGATTCCAAACGATGGGTTATTTTCCCTCGTTCCTCTTATTTAAATCATAAACGCATTTTCGAAAGAAACGAATCCATTTTGCCAAAGGAATTCAGTACTTCAAAATGGAATTTTATTAATAGAGGAGGGGAAAGCCTTCCCCTCGCTTCATCCGCTCCGGCTTCCGCTACCCCTTCTAACGGGACACATTCCCGTAACGCCTTTGCAGCTGGTGGTATTTCCTATTGCTACTTAATGGAAGCACTTTCTATTCTTAAAGCAGAAAATCCAGATAACCAGGCATTGCAAGATGCATCAGTATTAAAAATCGGAACTCCATTCCCATTCCCTGCAGATTTAGCATTGAATTTCATGCAGGCAAATCCGGAAATTACAGTTTTCGAAGAACTTGATCCAGTAATCGAAGATAATCTTATTCACCTTGCTGGAAAAAATAACATAAACTGCACAATTTATGGAAAACACGATAAAACTGTTGCCGAAGCCGGAGAATTAAGTGTGGAAGCAGTAAAGGCTGTCGTTTCAAAACTTCTTGGATTAAATGTTCAGAATAAAACTTCAACCGAAGAAGTTCCTGCTTTGCCAGTTCGTCCTCCAGTATTGTGTGCAGGTTGTCCACACAGAGGTTCTTTCTATGCAGTAAAGCAGGCTATGAAAGGCAAAAAAACTGCATATTGTGGAGATATTGGTTGTTATACTTTGGGAAATGCAATGCCTCTTGATATGACCGATACCTGTCTTTGTATGGGTGCAGATATTACAATGGCACAGGGCTTTTATCATAATGAACCAGACAGATATTGTTTCAGTTTTATTGGAGATTCAACTTTCTTTGCCAGTGGAATTACAGGGGTTGTAAATGCAGTTTATAATCAGGCACATCAGACTGTCTGTATTCTTGATAATTCAACAACAGCAATGACAGGACATCAGCCACATCCTGGAACAGGTGTTACAATGATGGGCGAAATAGTTGAAAAAATCAGTATTCCAAAAATACTGGAAGCAATTGGAGTTTCTCCTATTATTGAAGTAGATCCTTTTGATCAGGAAAAATCTGTTGAAGCTGTTAAAACTGCCAGCGAAGCTCCTGGTGTCAGTGCAATTATTTTCAAATCTCCATGTATTTCTATTGCAGGAAAACTTGGATATAAATTCCCTGGAACTAAAACTGTGGAAAACGAAAAATGTATTGGCTGTAGAAAATGTATTAATGAACTTGGTTGTCCAGCCTTGAGCTTAAGTTCTGCTGTTAATTCAAAAGGAAAACAGCTTGTGGAAATTGATAAATCCCTTTGTACAGGTTGTGGATTATGTTCTGGGGTTTGTCCTGTAAAAGCTATTAAGTAGGAGCAGTTATGTCAAAAAATATATTGATTTGTGGAGTTGGCGGCCAGGGAACTGTTCTTGCTGCAAAAGTTCTTTCTCAGGCAGCAATTTCTGGTGGTGAACATGTATTATCAGCCGAAACAATCGGTATGGCACAAAGAGGTGGTTCTGTAACTAGTCATGTCAGAATCGGACAGGATATTTTTTCTCCATTAATTCCTTATGGACAGGCTGATATTATTATTGCTTTCGAAGCTGCAGAAGCCGTAAGAAACATTCAGTATTTGAAAAAAGGTGGAATGGTCATTGTTAATAAAAAAGTTGTTCAGCCAACTACAGCAAGTTTAACAGGAGTTACTTTCAGCGAAGAAACAATGCTGGAGTATTTAAATAAAGTGGCCGGTGAAGTTGTGGCAGTCGATACTCAGGAAGCCTGTTCTGCTTTAGGAAGTTCCAAAGTTGTGAATATGGTTTTGCTTGGAGCTGCCTGTAAGACAGGACTTATCAATAAAGATGAATTGAAAGCTGCATTAAAACTTCTTGTAAAACCTGATTTCTACGAATTGAACTGCAAAGCAGTGGATTATGTAAAATAAAAATTTTATCATTAAATTTTCCTCTGTCCCATTTGTCAGAAATATTCTTCAAAAAGTTGAATTCGCATAAGACTGATTGTATAATCTATCTAGGAGAAAAAAAATCTATGAAAAAGATTATTGTTTCACTGACATTATTTTTATTAACTTTAGGTCTCTTTGCATATGATGGAACTTCCATTGGAGGAGTAGATGGTTCCTATACTAGAGTTGCATGGGATTCAGAAGCAAAGAAAACCGAAGTAGCACAGGCTGTTGTTCAGGCAAATTTTGAAGGTGCAAAGATTTCCAAATTATTCATGGTTACTCCAGAAAATCAGGATGAAGAAGATTTGAAAGTTATCAGTGATGTTGAAGAAATCATTGATTCAGAATATGGCAAAAAGAATAAAGCTGGATATTCACATATTGTATTAAGAGGCTATGATGATAGTTATGCCGATGGTTGGGTAGTACTTTCGCACTACACCAACGCAAAGGGCTTTTATCACTATGTTTATTATTACAGTGTAAGTTTTTAGTTTATTTTTTATCTTTGTGCATGAATTTTCGTGCAAAGAAAATAACCATTCTTACTGGCCATGGACGTAGCTTTTTATCAGCTGCCTTCAGGTACTCTCTGATAGGAAGATGCTGAGGACAATGGTTCTCGCATTTTCCGCAGTTTATACATTGAGATGCAAAACCTGGTTCGTTTCTCAATGCAACTGTCTGGAAAAATCCCATTAAAGAACTGATAGTTCCTTCCATGTATTTTAAGTTGTAAAAATAGAAATTGGCAGGAATATCAACACCCTTAGGACAAGGCATACAATATCGACAGCCGGTACACCCGACTTTTTCCTTTTTTCTAATGATTTTTATAACTTCATCAGCAAGAGTTTCTTCTTCTTTTCCAAAATCACCAACATTTGCTTCTGATGCAATTCTTGTATTTTCTTCAATCATTTCCATTGAATTCATTCCCGAAAGAATACAAGTTACACCTTTTTGATTCCAAAGCCAGCGAAGAGCAAATTCTGCTGGAGTATATTTTTTAGGATGCTTATTCAGTAATTTTTTAGCTTCTTCTGGAATTTGAACGAGTTTTCCACCGCGAAGAGGTTCCATAATAATTACAGGAATTCCTTTCTTTTCTGCCGCTTCAAGACCAATTCTTCCTGCCTGAGAAGTTTCATCAAGATAGTTATATTGAATTTGGCAGAAGTCCCAATCATAGGCATCAAGGATTTTCAGAAACATTTCTGAATTTCCATGATAACTGAAACCAATTTTTCTGATGGATTTGTCTGCTTTGTGATCACTAATCCATTTTTCAATTCCCAGTGTTTTCAGATGTTCCCATTCAGAAATATCTGTAAACATGTGCATAAGATAATAATCAATGTAATCAGTGCGAAGTCGATTTAATTCTTCAGAAAAAGTTTTTTCAATTTGCTGGGTAGAACGCATTAAGTACTGAGGGAGCTTTGTAGCAATAAAAACTTTTTCCCTGATCTGATTTTTATCTAAAATTTTTCCAAGACATTCCTCACTACCAGGATAAATGTATGCGGTATCAAAATAGTTTACACCTTTTTCAATAGCCGCAAGAACTTCCTGTTCAGCCTTGTTAAAATCAATGGAGCTTCCCTTTTTGGAAAACCTCATACATCCATAGCCCAATTGCGAAATTGGGGTTCCTTGTTTGTCGCTTCTGTACTTCATATTAACTATTATAATCCTTTTTTAGCAATTTGAAATACATAAATCAGACAGGAATTTATCCTGATTCTAATTAAATTTTGAACTGATTAATTTGAGTTCCAATATCTTCAATAGAAGAAGAAAGTTTTTCAGAAAGTTCATTAAGGCTTCTTGAAATATTTTCAATAGAAGTAGCTCCAGAATTGATATTCTTCATAATTTCTTCAATTGAGTTTGTTGCACTCTGAAGAGTCTGAATTTCTTCTATAATAGCTTTATTGCCTTCTGACATTTCATGGCTGGCTGCTTTTACTTCTGCTGTACTGTCATTCATAAAGCGAAGAGTATCACTGATTTGTTTTGAACCTACATTCTGTTCATTCATTGCACCCTTAATCTGCTGAACAACTTCATCTGTGCTGCCAATTAAAGCAGAAACCTTATTGAAAGATTCAACCGATTCAGAAGAAGCAGTAACAACACTGGTGATTGCTTCAATAATATTTTTCAACTGATTACCAATTCGTTTTGACTGTTCAGTTGAGTTTTCCGAAAGAGCACGAATTTCATCAGCAACAACCGAGAATCCTTTTCCAGCTTCTCCTGCATGAGCCGCTTCGATGGCCGCATTCATGGCAAGAAGATTTGTCTGTCGGGCAATATTAGAAATTACAAGGTTTGCATCCTGTAACATTTTTGACTGTTCTTCAATCTGCTTAATCTGTTGATTTACAATTTCCTGTTTTGAAGCTCCCGATGCAGCATCGGCCTGGAGGGTAGTGAAGGATTCAGCCATTTTATCAACTGACTGATTTACAGATGAAATATTTCCAATCATCTGTTCAACCGCAGTAGAAGCCTGAAGAACTCCATTTGACTGTCCTTCAATCATTTTTTCAAGGGATTCAATATTTGAAGAAATTTCAGTTACAGCACTTACAGTTTCATTTACACTCTGTCCCTGAATAGAAATCTGTTCATGAATTCCCTGAATATTATTGATTACATCATTTATTGTATTAGAAGAATCTACCATGCTGTGGGAAAGTTCCTTATTAACTTCCGAAAGAGAATCCTGAGAGGTTTTAATATCGCAAACAATTCTCTGCATTTTTTCTTCAAAATGGTTGAAGTTAGATACAACTTCCCCAATTTCATCACGAGATTTAGATTTAAGTCGTTTAGTTAAATCCGCATTTCCTTCAGAAATATCTTTGATTGCTTTTTTAACTTCAACCAAAGGCTTCATTGCTCGCTGAATAATAATCCACATGATAAGAATTGAAAGAAGGCTGAAAAAAATAATCGAAACAGAAATTGTCAATTTAATAGTAAAAAGAGTGTCTTTAAAATCATTTACAGGAACCTGAACATAGGAAACCCAGTCAGTTTCAGGAACTTTCTTAAAAGCATAAGCATATTCAATTCCTTCAGATTTGAATTTTCCAGAACCTTCTTCTTTAGAATAAACCAGTTTCAAGGCTTCAACTTCTTCTGCCCGTTTAGGATTACGACTTGCGGTTTCAAGAAGATTTTCGTTATTTACAGCTTCTTGATTTGAAGATGCAATTGTAAGATGAGATCTCTGACTTAAAAGGCTTACATGTCTGTCTTTTCCTGCTGTAAATTTTTCAATTGCAGAACTTAATTTGTAGCCATCTATAACACAGAACAGAACATTGCTGATTTTTGAATTTTCATCAAGAACAGGAACCGAATAAAACTGAGCCATAGTATCAGTAACTTTGTTGATAAATGGATCAGTAATAAAGTATTTGCCGGTTTTAAGTGGTTCACTGTAATATTCTCGTTCAGCAAACGAAACAATTTTTGCACCATTATTAATCCAGGCATTTCCATCAGAATCAAGAATACATACATCAAGGTAGTCCTTATCTGTAATCATAGTTCCATAAATAATATGAGTTTTTTCGATAAGAGGATTAGTTGAATCTTTTACACCAGGAATCGAAGCCAGGGTGTTTAAGGTTTTTAATTCCTTTGCAACTGTTGAATTTACAACTTCAGTTGCCGACGAAACCGATTGATTCAGCGCGGAAAACAACTGTTCCTCAAGATTTTCATTAGTTTTTGTGGTGATAATAGTTCCAACGACGATGTTGGTCAGAATAATTACAGCTGCAACTGCAATTAAAATTTTAGAAGTTAAACTAGCTTTCATGCAAAACTCCGAAGTAAAATAATATAGCTTAAACTCTCTGCAGATTATTTTTGAAGTGTTTTTTAGATAGGCTTTTTTGAATAAGTAAGCATATTATAGAGAAAATCAAAAACTGTATCAATATGAACAAGGAGGGGAAAGCCTTCTCCCCCGTTCTTTGTAAATTTTCCTCTGTCCCAAATGTCAGAAAAAAAGAAAAAAAAGTTTAAAAAAAATGCAAAAAAAAAATAAAATTCTTGTTGACACTTTTTTAAAGTGGATGTATATTCATATTCACCGTCGCACGGCAGTGCAGACG
>JAZQOB010000083.1:0-4262 GCA_045627625.1 Treponema sp. | reverse complement strand
TCTGTTGCTATCAGAAGGCTTGAATGCTCCGATTCATTCCTGCATAAGTCAGATTTTATTAAAACAAAACAGATAAAAGACTTCTTCAATCAGGAAATCCGCCCCGTACTGGCAAGCTGTGAGGCTCCGGTTTACTACGGAAACGACTTCGGACGAAGTGGAGACCTTACCACTTACTGGTTAACTCAGGAAGTGAGCAAGACTTCACTAAGTACAGTAATGCTCATTGAACTGAAAAACGTGCCGTTTGAACAGCAGCAGTTGTTCTCTGACCTGATAACCGACTTCCTTGATGAAAGTCATATTTTAGGTGGGGGCGCACTGGATGCAAGAGGAAACGGACAGATGATCGCGGAACATGCAAGCTTAAGGCATCCTGGCGCAATCATTCCGGTAATGGAAACCAACGCGTGGTATGCCAAATATGGCGCAGAGCTTCACGGGCTTATGGAAAGCATGGACTTTACCGTTCCGGATGATGATGTGGCAAAAGGAGACTTTGCAATTGTAGTTCTGAAAAACGGAATCCCTACAATTCCGGCTGTAAGAACTGAAGACCGAGACAGAAAAGGACTGCGACACGGTGACTGCGCATCGGCTGCAATGCTCTGCACTTGTGCCTGGAAAGAATGCGCCGCGGATCCTGCTCCGATATTTTCATCCTGTAAGAAAAAAGAAATGTGGTAACTTTAAAGGCTGTCTGGTAAAGGCAGTCTTTTTTTTATCTGCAGTAGTATTCTGAGTATGGCTAAGAAAACAGAATTAACTACAAATATCATCAACCTTCAGGGCTTTAGAAATATTGCCGGTTACATGCTTGAATCTCAGGACTGGCTCAGTTCAATAAACGAGCGCGACGATGTATTCCAGAAAATGATGGATGATCCAAGAATCGGGTCTTTGTTCCTGGAACGAAAAAACAAGGTTCTGCAGATGTACGGCTCATTCACTCAGACCGGAAACAAGAAAGTGGATGAAGCCTGTGAACAGCTTCTGAACTTCAATCTTTTTTACAAACTGAATAACACTCTTCTGAATGCCGTTCCATACGGACTTTCTGCATGTGAAATAAAATGGCGTTTCGTTGACGGGTATTTTGTGCCTTATGATTTTACTCCGATTCCACGGACTGCCTTGAGTTTCCCACAGACAACAGATTCTGATTTCATGACACCTGTTCTAACTTACCGGAACCTGCCTCTTGATGATCAGCGCAAATTTCTTGTGCACAGAAATGATGACGGAGAGCTTCGCCTCTGGGGACGTTCAGTTCTGCAGATGTGCTACATCTTCTGGAAGTTCAAAAGTCTTGGTGTAAAGTTCTGGGCACAAGCTGCTGAAATAGTCGGTGCACCTTCTATTCTTGCTCTGTTTGATTCGCGGACTGTCGAAGAAGGAAAGAAAACCGCAAAGGAATTAACGGAAATTATGAACGGATGGACCGGCGGTTCTTCCGGGGCTCTTGGAAACGTAAAGAACGTTCAGGTTATTTCTTCTCAAATAAACGACTTCAATACCATCGTCGAAACATGTGATACTCAGATAGCCTATGCAATTACAGCTCAGTCTCTTACTACAAACCAGGCACAGTACGGAACCCATGCACAGGGAGAAACACACGTTCAGACTTTTGACAGTATCATCAAGGGGGATGCCTACGCTCTGCAGCTTACAGACCAGAAGCTTGTTAATGCGTTTGTGGCAATCAACTTTCCTGGCGAAGTTGCCCCGAAATTTGACATTGACTCTACAGACTTTGCTCCATGGGATATGGTGCGAGATGCCATCGACCGCGGTATTCCAATTTCACTCAACGCCATGTACAAAAAATATCATCTTGCAAAACCAGAAAATGAAAAGGATGTTTTTGTAAAACAGCAGAGCGACCTTGGATTTTCAGACCCGCAGGATTTTTTTTTCAGGAAATAAAAAACCCTCACTTCTCTGAAGAAATGAAACAGGCAAAGCGTCTTGACCGTTTGAGCGCTTCTGCCTGGTATTTCATTTCTGAATCTTATTACAAAAGGATTACTGACTTCATCAAGGAAGCAGAAAGAAATCCGGACCTTCTGAACACTACAAAAAATCTTCCTGCAGATTACGGTGCAATATCCGTGATGGCTGAAATGCTTACCAAGTCCTACCTTATGGGACTTGACCGTTCCACAAGAAAGATGGAGTTTGCAGAACCGACTGCAGAAGAAATTGAAACTCTACCTTATGCAGAGGCTGTTGAGTATCTGAAAAAGCGGGACGTTCTAACTAAAGTTGACTATAAGAAACTGACAGCACAGCTTAAGTTCCGCGCCTTTACTGCAAGCCGTATTTCAGACGGTGCACTTCTTAAACGGATAAACGGAGAACTCATAAAAAGCATTGAATCAGGTGAAGGCTTAAAAGCTTTCCTGGAAATGACAAAGACAGACCTCCTGAACAAAGTGGGCTTAGGAAATGCGGGCGGCTGGTATTGGGAAACGGTCTACAGAACCAACGTGCAGACCGCCTACAATGCCGGGCGGATGATGGGTTATGAACAGGACAAGCCCTATGCCCTGGAACTGGTTGTCATTGATGATGCCCGAACCACCGAGTATTGCAGACAGTATGCCGGGAAAGGTTTTATCCTGCCTTATTCGGATCCATTCTGGAGAACTCACATTCCGCCGTTCCATTTCAACTGTCGTACTACTATCCGCGCAATTTATGATCAGGATGAGCTTCCTGAAAGCTGGAGTTCCAAGACCGACCTTGCAAGGCCGGCAAAAGGCTTCGGAAAGAATCCTGTAATGAATGATGACTGGTGGAAAGAACTGGACAGTCAGGTGAGACAGGCGAAGATGTACGGGGTGCAGGGAGAGATTGAGCGAGCAAAAAGTATTCTCATCAAGAATCTAGAAATAGATGATTTGAAATTAATGGCTAGTGCAAATGACATTAAACAAGAAGTTATTGATGTAATAGCAGCAGTTATTAAACCTTATGAAAAACGAATGGATTTTTACATAAATGATTTCAGCATCAAATCTATTCCAGCAACAGATAAAGGAATCCCGCTTTTGCAGATTGATCCAACTGCAGATTACACACTTGTGCTAAATATCAATAAAGATTTGGTAGCTGGACGAACTGTAGAAGAAATTGATAAGCTTCTGGCACAAACAGATTTCAATCTTGCAAAAAACTTCAAAGAGGCTATAATTCATGAATGTGGACATGCTAAAGCAATAAAACGCATGACGATTAAACAAATCGAAGCACTTTATGAAGAACTTGACCAAATTCATTTAGAAGGTATTAGTGAAATTGCATATAAAGATGGGGCAGAAGCTTTGGCAGAAATAGAAATCTTGCTTTCACGGAATCAAGATATTCCTGAAGAATTTATTGATTTTTATAAGGCTTATATGGAGAGGTAAAAAAATGATTTGTATAACAGATTGTGCATTTTGCATTCACAGGAGGGATTTCCTGAAAGATGGTTGGATTCCTACATGTGATGCTTTTCCAGAAGGAGTTCCACATGATTTTAATTATGGGAAAGTTAAGGAAATAAAAGTCTGCAACAACGGAATAGGCTTTGAACCTAAAGAAACAAAATCCGAAAAATAACATTACGCCCCGGAACAAATCCGGGGCTTTTTTTATGTCTTCCCGCAAAAACCCGAAAATATAGTTATTCTGACTTTCAAAGTCTGTCTTAAAATACTGCTCATAGCGAAAATTCACCACTTTTCACCGACCTATCCCCGAAAAACCGAATAAGTTTCCGTCTTCTTTAAAACACCCCCGTTTTTTTAAATATTTTTAAAATCAACCCTTCCTGAAAAAGCCCTGGCTTTTACTCCCAGTGAGATATTTTTAATGTCTCACTGGGAGGTGTGTATGAAGATTTACATCGCAGGAAAAATTACAGGAAATCCCGACTACAAAACGCAGTTTGAAAAAGTCGAGAACATACTCATAAAGAGAGGTCATTCTGTAATGAATCCGGCATGGCTTAAAGACGGCAAAGACTTTAAGCATTATGACTATATGGCAGTAACTGAGGCCATGCAGAAAGTATGCGAAGCCGTAGTCTTTCTTCCTAACTGGAAAGAAAGCGAAGGGGCACAGACTGAACATGCCAGAGCAATTGGCAGAGAACAGAAAATTTTCTATGGCGTAAAGGATGTTCCCGACTATAACAAGAAATGCTATTTGCTTCAAAAGAAAAATGAAAAACAAATACTTTCAAGAAATGAATGCCTGGAATTTCTTAAAAC
>JAZQOB010000082.1:0-20424 GCA_045627625.1 Treponema sp. | reverse complement strand
CAGCACCACCAAGAGCTGCTGCTTCATCCAAAGCTGGAACACGAATTGGCAAGTTCATAACATCGGCTGCAATCTGGCGCCAAAGTGGAGTTTTTGAACCACCACCAATCAAGCGGATTTCTTTTGGCTGGAAACCAAGCTTGCGGAATGCATCCAAACCACCACGCATAGCAAATACAGCACTTTCCAAAGAAGCACGGCAGATATTAGCACGGTTTGTATTAGCAGAAGTCATTCCTGTAATTGAAGCACGTCCGTTTGGTAAGTTTGGAGTACGTTCACCATTAAAGAATGGAATTACTAAAACGCCTTCAGATCCAACTGGAGCTTTAGCAGCAACGCCATCCAAATCTTTAACATCAAGTTCAAAAAGACCACGTACAAATTCTGTAGCTACTGTACAGTTCATTGTACAAAGAAGTGGTAACCATCCGCCTGTAGAAGAACAGAAACCAGAAAGTCCGTTTACTGGGTCATTAATTGGTTTGTCTGAGTAACCGTAAAGTGTACCAGATGTACCCATAGACATTGTAAGGAATCCGTCGGCAACTGTACCAGTTCCAACAGCACCCATCATGTTGTCTCCACCACCGGCAGAAACTGGAATACCAGCAGGAATGCCATAAGCGGCAGCTGCTTCTGCACTAACTGTTCCAGCAGGTGCAGTTGGTTCAATCAATTCTGGGAGAATGCCAATCAATTTTGAATCGATAATGTCACAAATCTTCTTTGACCAACAGCGATTTACTGAATCAAACAAAGCTGTACCAGATGCATCACCATATTCCATTACATATTTGCCAGTAAGTTTCCAGTTCAAATAGTCATGTGGGAGCATTACATAAGCCAATTTAGCAAAAGCTTCTGGTTTATTGTTTTTGAGCCAGAGAATTTTTGGAGCTGTAAAACCTGTAAGCATTAAGTTTCCAAGAAGTTTTACAACTTTAGCATCTCCACCAGCTTTCTTTGTAATGTATTCACATTCTTTTGTAGTTGATGTATCACACCAAAGTTTGATGTTGTACAAAGCTTTTCCGTCTTTATCAAGTGGAACAAAACCGTGCTGCTGACCAGAAACACCAATTGCTTCAATAGTCTTTTTATTTTCTGCACTTAATTTTCCAAAACAAACTTCCAAACCTTTATCAAACCATTCAGTTGTCTGTTCGCGAGTTCCGTCAGCTTCGGAAATTAAATCCATTGGACAAGAAGCCTTTTCAATAATTTCCTTTTTTTCGTAGTCATAAATAACTACTTTCATACTCTGTGTACCAAGATCAATACCAGCAACAGTTTTCATTTTTTAATATCTCCTTTTTAATTAAATACAATGAAATATAATCCAAATTCTATAATATTATTCTTTATAGTCAAGCAGTGTTTTTACTTAATCTATTTTTTTTCCTTTTCAGAAGGCTCTTCTCTTAAATCATATTCGTAATCTTTATCAATTATTTCCAGCATTTTGTCTGCAATTACTGGATCAAACTGAATTCCACGATATTTTTCAATTTCGCTTCTTACATATTCCTGTGGCATTGCATCTCGGTAACTTCGGTTTGAAGTCATAGCATCGTATGCATCTGCTACACGAATAATTCTTGCCAATTCTGGAATTTCTTCACCTTTCAAACCTGTTGGATATCCGTTTCCGTCGTAGCATTCGTGATGGAAATGTGCACCAATAGAAATTGTTGGCATAATTGAAATTGAATTTAAAATTTTATATCCACAATCTGGATGTGTCTTAATAATATCGTATTCTTCTTTTGTAAGAGGACCTTCTTTATTAAGGATTTCGTCTTTAATACCAATTTTTCCGATATCATGAAGCAATGCTGCAAAGTAGATTTCTTTTCGTTCTGTTTCTGTTTTGCCTAATGCATTTGCAAGCATTACAGAATAATTGGCAACGCGTTTAGAGTGACCTCTTGTATATTTATCTTTTGCATCAATTGTAGTTACTAATGCCTGAATTACCTGAATTGAAAGATCTTCAATTCTCTGTTTTTCTTTATTCAAACGATTAATTTTTCGGTAAACCATACAAGTAGTTCCCAAAACTACAATCAGAATCATTAATGAAATAAACCAGGTCTGTTCATACAAATGAGGCTTTTTAATAATTGTTAATTCATAATCCTGAGGACATGGAACTTCATCCCCAGACTGTCCACTTAAAATAAATTTATATGTGCCTGGTTTTAAGTTTGTATAAGAACAGGTTCTTACAGTAGACCATTCAGAAAAATCAGTATCAAAACCTTCCAATTTTGTCTTAAAAGAAATCTGTTCTGAAGAAATAAAACTGATACCTGTAAAATCCAGTTTAATTCGTTTTACATCTGGTTTAAGAACAACAGTTCCATTTACAAAATCAACACTTTCATTGTCTACAAGGAATTTTTCCAATCTTACTTCTGGAGCAAAATTCTTTCCAGCATTTCTAACTGGGTCAAAAACTGTAAATCCATCAATCAAAGTAAACCAGATTCTTCCTAAATCATCTTTCATAGAAAGTGAAGTCGAAGTTACACCCCCAGAAGTAATACCATCCAAACGGTTGAAGTATTTAGCATTCACCGAAGAAAGATTTCCTGCAATTACATCTTCAATTTCATCCATTTTTACAAAGAAAATACCACGGTTACTTGTTCCCCATAAACGACCAGAAAAATCAGGAATCAACTGGAAAATACCATCCGAACTGAATCCCTGAGAAGGTCCAAAACTGAAAATTTCACCATTCTTAATTCTGCTGGCACCAGTACCTGTTGTAATCCAAATTTCATCTCTAAAACCTGAAATTTTAAATACTACATTTCCCGAAAGCTTATCTTTTTTAGTAATATTTCTTACAACCTGTTTATCTTTCAAAATGAAGATTCCACCACCATCAGTTCCACACCAAATCTGACCTTCTTCATCTTCATACAGACACATGATGTAATCATTTTCTACCTGATCACTTTTCTGAATATTTGTGATTTCTCCAGTTTTTGCATCAATAATAGAAAGACCGTCTGTAGTTCCTACATAAATATCTCCATTGGACATTTCTTCTGCTACACGAACTTTATTTCCAGCAAGTCCTTCTTTTTTTGTCCAAGTAGTAATGTTTCCCTGTAAATCAATTTTTACCTGACCGTATTTTTCGTAACAGCTGACTAATAAATCACCTTTTTTAGTTATCGAAACATGTCTAATTCTTACATCATCGAAATATTCTGTAATCTTATTTGAAACAAAGCGATTATTATCATAACAATACAGACCATGATCACAGGCAAGCCAGGTTACTTTTCGATTTAAATCCTGTGCAATTGCATTTACAGAAGTATCCATTGAAGTTGTCTGGAATTTTCCGTAACTTAATTTCTGCAAACCACCTCTATCGGTAGCAATCCAGATATTTTTTTCTTTATCTTCAATTACTTTTACAACACTATCTTCTGCCAGACCCATTTCTTTTGAAAAGTGTTCAATTTCTCCATCATGAAGAATTTTAATTCCACTATCCAAAGCAAACCAAATCTGTTTTTCGGAATCCTGATAAATCCAGTTTACACAAGTTCCTTTTTTATTCTGTGAACTTAAATCATATAGCTTTTCTTCGTTACCAGAAATTTTTACTCCGTAGTATGGAGAAATACCAAACCAGTAAGCCCCTGTAGCATCCTGAGTCATTGTAGTTACGACAGGATTTTCAACAGACTTAATTCCATCGTAAATCATGAATTCTCGGTCTTCGTATTTAATAAGACCATTTTCGGTACGAGTAATAATCCAAATTCTTCCGGCAGTATCACAATAAATCTGACTTACAATAAAATGGTTGTTATCTGGAATCTTTTCAAAACCAGGAAGCTGAACAATTTTTTCATCTTTTGAAACACATACAACACCAGATGCTGTACCGATCCAGATGTTTCCGCTGGTATCTTCACAAAATGCTCGTACAGAATTGTTTGGAAGTCCATTTTCTGTTGTAAAACTTAATGCCTTTCCATTTTTCTTAATACAAAAAGCCCCTTGTTCGTTTGAACCAATCCAAAGATTACCTAAAGAATCTTCCATGATTGTTCGGGCGGAATAAAATTTCAAATCATTTACCTGATTGATAGTCTCAAACTTTACACCATCAAATCTGATAACTCCGCCGTAGGTTCCAATTAAAATGTATCCATCAGAATTCTGAAGAACATCTGTAATTGTATTTCCTGGAATACCATCTTCCGCATTCCAGATACGACTTACATAATCCTTAAAAAAGTTTTTTGAACTTTGAATCTGTCCAAAAACTCCAGCACAACAAAATGCAAAGGCTAAAGCTAAAAATGATTTTTTCATAAAACCTCTATTTATTTTCTTTTCTAAAAAACCATATTGCAAACGGAATTGCAGTAATTGAACTTAATACATCTGCTACAAACTGACTGATTTCCACACCTGTTAATCCAAACAATGTAGACAAAATTAAAATTGCCGGAATAAAATAAATTCCCTGTCTGTTTAATGACAAATACATTGCAGATTTTACATGACGGGTAGATTGCATAAGCATGTTTGTTCCAACAATAAGAGAATGGAAAGGCATAAATGCAGCCTGCCATCTTAAAGCAACACTACCAACCGAAATTACAGTTGAATCATCTCTAAACAATTTTATAATCTGTGGTGCAAATACAACGCACAAAACAGAAAGTACAAACATCATTATAAATCCACTTATTACCAAAAAGAAATAAGCAAATTTTACACGGTCAAATCGTTTAGCTCCATAATTATAGCCACTAACAGGAGAATAGCCCTGTCCAATTCCAATCATTATAGAACCGATAAGCATACAGATTTTAGTAACAATAGCCATTCCTGCAACTGCAGCATCTCCACCATAACGCAAAGCCATTGTATTCAAGATGATTGTTGCAACACTACCCATGCCCTGGCGGAATAGAGAAGGCATTCCTGTTGTTACGATTTTTCCCAAAACGGCAGGATTTTTTGAAAAGTATTTCAACTTCATCTGGCAGATTGCTTTTTTTCTAATGAAGAAACTAAGCAAAATTGTAAAACTGATTAACTGACTGATTAAAGTTGCAATTGCTGCACCGCTGATTCCCAATTTTAATCCAAAGATAAAAATAGGATCTAAAATAATATTGAAGATTCCTCCCGAAGCTAAAGCAATCATAGAAAAAAGTGCTTTACCTTCAGAACGAAGAACATTATTCAACACAAAAGAAGCACACATAATTGGTGCCCCAAAGAAAATATATCTGGCATAATCGTTTGCATAAGGAAGAACAGCTTCTGATGCACCGATTAATTTCATAATGGAAGATGAACAAAGATTTCCAACAATTAAAATTACAAGACCAATAACAAGTGCTGTAAAAAATCCTGTAGAAGAAATTATGCTTGCTTCTTCATTTTTTTTCTGTCCAAGTTTAATTGAAAGTAAACTTCCGGATCCCATTCCAAGAGTAAATCCAAAAGCCTGAATAATACTCATGATTGGAAACATAATTCCAACTGCAGCACTGGCTTCCGTACTAATTTGCGATACAAAGAAAGTATCTGCCATGTTATAAATGGAAGTTACCATCATTGAAATTACAGTAGGAATTGCCAGCATGGTAATCAACTTCCATACAGGAGTATTAACCATTTTATTGTATTGAAGGTCTGCTTTTGAATTATTAGTTTCCATGAATCACCTTTTATTTTAGATTTTCAAACAATCTAAGTGCATTTTTATAAAGAATTGCTTCTTTCTGCTCAGGTGTTAAATCTAATAAATTCAATTCTTCCAACACTTCTTCATGTTTCCACATTGGATAGTCTGTTCCAAAAAGAAATTTTTCATATCCATGCTTTTTTAAGATTTCTTTTGCTTTTTCAAGAGGAATTTTCCACAAAGTACTGGATGTATCCATGTAGCAGTTTGTTCCTGCCAGATACTCTAAAGAATCATCCCATTCAGTATAGCCACCAAAATGAGCAGCAATTACAACTAAATCAGGATGTTTATCCATTACCTTACGAATTCTTTTTGGCCCTGAATAATCATATCGGATATCTCCTGCATGAAACAAAATAGGAAGTTTAAGTTCTGCAATTTTATCGTAAATTTTATCCATTGCTTCCAAATCTGCAGGAAACTTCTGAAAATCAGGATGAAGTTTTATACCTTTAATGCCAGCTGCTTTGATGCGTTCTAATTCCTGTTTATAATTTTCATAGTCAGGATGAATTGTACCAAAACCAATAAATTCTGGATGAGCTTCTATTTCTCGAATAATAAAGTTATTTACACTTTCAACCTGAGCGGCAGTAGTAGCTGCTGAATGAACAACATATTTTTCAACATTGATTTTTGCACCACTTTCCAGCAATTCTGCAGTTGATCCCTGCCAGGCCATTGCAGCCCCTTCATAAAAATCACTGATTGCGTGTGTTGCCTTAGATGCTATTTTATCTGGGTAAATATGTGCATGAAAATCTATAATCATTTTAAGCCTCTATCATCCTAAATTATACCAAAATTCACCCCTTGAATAAACAAAAATAAATCTTTAATATTCTAACCATGACAAAACAGTCCGAAATCCTTACAGAATTTTTAGATTCAGATACTATTTCAGCACTTTCAGATTTTCTTGATAAAACTGAAGGATACGAATCATCTGCAGATAAAATTGCAGCAGCTTTTGGTTGTAGCAGCAAATTATCTGAAATGACAGATGAAAACACAACTAAATTAGTCGAAAGTTTTAAACATAATCTTACTTTATTGATTCAGAAAACTTGGGTAGAAAAATCTGACATTGCACTTAAAGATCAGCTTTTATATCAGTTAGATATTTTCTTGGGTAATGAAGAATGGAAAGAAAATTATGCTCTTTTCCTTCAGATTATTAACCAGGCAGTATATTTGATGTTTGGCCAGAAACCAGATTCAAATGACTTTGCAGAATATTCACTTAGAATTGACCCGTTGTTTGGTATTTTCTGGTGGTATATTTCTAATCTTCCATCAAAAAATGATTGGGCAGAAACAAAGTGCCGAATTGCTATGATGGTTGGAATGTATTTCTTAGCAAATTACTAAAATTTAGAATAAATCAGCCGGAGCTTAATTAAAGTTCCGGTTTTTTTTTAACTGGAGAAACTTATGGATATTAAAAAGATTTCAGAAGAATTGAGAAAGGGAAGTAATGCATTGGCTTTGCAGACTGCTGCCGAAAAAAACATTGCATTAAAAGCTGTAGCTGAAGCCCTCATCAATAATCAGGAATTAATTCTTAATGCAAATCAGAAAGATATTGATGCTGGCCGTAAAAATGGAATGTCAGAATCTCTTATCGACAGATTATCCCTTTCTCCTGCTAGAATTGCCGGTGTTGTAGACAGCCTTAAAACTATCATTTCACAAACTGATCCAATAGGCGAAGAAATTGCCGGCTGGAAAACTCCAAATGGATTGAATATTCGTCAGGTTAGAGTTCCTCTTGGAATTGTTGCAATCATTTACGAAAGCCGCCCAAATGTTACTGTTGATGCCTTTGCTCTTGCATACAAAAGCGGAAACTCAATTTTGCTCAGGGGTTCAGCTTCGGCATACAACTCAAACAAAGAAATTGTACGCATTATTAAAGATGCTTTGTCTAAAGTTGAAGGTGGTGTTCCTTCCGCAATCGAATTAGTTGAAGTTCGTGAACACGACCACAGTGATGTAGATCAGATTTTAACTGCAGTTGGATTAATTGATGTTGTTCTTCCACGAGGAGGAAAAAAATTAATTCAGACAGTTGTTTCTAATGCAAGAATTCCTGTAATCGAAACTGGTAGCGGAGTATGCCACCTTTATATCGAAGAAGATGGTAATTTAGAAATGGCTTGTACTGTTGCCGAAAATGCAAAGATTCAGCGCCCAAGTGTTTGTAACGCAATTGAATGTATTGTTGTAAACGAAAAAATCGCCGAAAAGTTTTTGCCAATGCTTTCTGAAAAATTTGCAGGTCGCGTAAAACTTCATGCCGACGAAAAAGCCTACAAAATTCTTTCCACTTGTAAATCCAGTCATTGCAATGACAATCTCATCCTTGCAACTGATTCAGACTTTGGCAACGAATATTTGGATTATGAATGTTGTATTAAAACCGTTGCTTCAATTGATGAAGCTATTTCTTACATCAATTCTCACAATACAAAACACAGCGAAAGCATTATTACCGAAAGTCGTGCAAAAGCAAGATTATTCCAGGCTCAAATTGATGCTTCTTGTGTTTATGTTAATGCTTCAACAAGATTTACAGATGGTGGAGAATTTGGCTTTGGTGCAGAATTAGGAATTAGTACTCAAAAACTCCATGCCCGCGGCCCAATGGGAATCAAAGCCCTCACCACAACTAAATATTTAATCGATGGTGAAGGCCAGATAAGATAACTTCGCCCTGAAATGCTTTTATAAATAAAAAAACTCCCCGTCAATACGAGGAGTTTTTTTACTATATCGTCATTCGAACAAATCTCGACAATCTATTAACCGAATAATCCGAATGATCCAAGAAGGATAATCAAAAGAAGAATTGGAGCAATAAACTTAATCATTACAATATAAAGACCCTTTCTTCTAAATGGTTCGCCATTCAAAGTAACTTCATCAATAATTGTCTGAGGTTTAACAACCCAACCAACAAGAATACAAGTAAGAATAGCAACAATTGGCATAAGAAGGTTATTAGAAGCATAATCAAGGAAGTCAAGAATCTGTCCGCCTTTAACTGTTGCAAAGTCTGCTTCAAAGTACCAGATGTTATATCCCAAACATACAATCAATGAAACTAAGAAACCAACTCCAGCCATTACCAATGTTGATTTCTGACGGCTCCATCCAAGTTTATCCATCATACTAGAAACAATAGCTTCAAGAATAGAAACTGCACTTGTTAAAGCTGCAAACAATACCATAACAAAGAACATCAATCCAAAGAACTGACCAAAGCCACCCATTGAATCAAATACTTTTGGCAATGTTACGAAGATTAATCCAGGACCTGCAGAAGTCAAACCATCGTTTCCTGCAAATACATAAACAGCAGGAATAATCATCATACCGGCAATAATAGCAATACCAGAGTCAAAAACTTCAATCTGGTTAATTGATTTTCCAAGATTTACATCTTTTTTCATGTAAGAACCATAAGCAACCATAATACCCATAGCAATACTCAATGAGTAGAAAAGCTGACCCATAGCATCAAGACAAATACGAAGGAATCTACCAAAAGTTAATCCTTCAAAGTTTGGAATAAAGTAGATACCTAATCCCTGAAAACCTGTTCTTGTTACACCGTTTGCATCTGTAAACTTAAGGAACATTGAGTAACCTGCAATAAAGATTACAAGAATGGCAAGAATAGGCATAAGAACTCTGGAGTATTTTTCAATACCATGTTCAACACCTTTATAAACAATAACAAAACACATACCAGCAAACAAAAGTGTATACAAAATTGGCTGCCACTGATGTGTAATAAATCCGCCAAAGAAACCATCAACTACAGCTGCCTGTCCCTGGAAAGCAAGGTATGTACTCATATATTTAATTACCCAACCACCAATTACACAATAATAAGGGTAGATAATAAATGGTACTACATATGCAAAAATACCAATAAAACCAAAGCCCTTATGAATTTTTTTATAAGCTGTTAAAGGACTTTCCTGTGTCTTACGACCAATTGCAACTTCAGTTGTAAGAAGTGCAAACCCAAATGTTAAAGCCAATACAATGTAGATTAATAAAAATAATCCACCACCATTTTTTGCGGCAAGGTTTGGAAAGCGCCAGATGTTTCCTAATCCTACAGCACTACCAGCCGCAGCTAATACAAACCCGATTGAGCCTGTAAAAGAATTACGATTTTTCTCTTCCATACTTTTTTCCTTTTGAAAATTTAAATGTGAATATTTCTCCATTTTATCATAGAATGACAAACTTTTAAAACTATTCTATAATTTCCGAAAGGAATTTTTATGAGTAATTCAATTTCAGAAGCATTATCAAAAGCTAGAAAAATAGTTATTAAAATTGGTAGCAATACATTGGCAAAAGCCGATGGAACTCAAAATACAGAATTTATGGCAAGTTTTGCTAAACAATGTTCTGACTTAATCAAACAGGGAAAACAGCTTGTTGTAGTTTCTTCTGGTGCCCAGGTATCAGGAGTTTCAACATTAAAAGAATGGGCTCGCAAAAAGGATGTTCATTTTAGACAGGCTTTGTGTGCAATTGGTCAGGTAGAACTTATGGCTCAGTGGCGTAAGGCTTTTGCTCAGCAGGATTTACACATTGGTCAGCTTCTTTTCACAAAAGAAGATTTCGAAAATGATCACCGCAGCTTAAACATCCGCAATACACTTTTTACTTTGGTTGATGAAGGTGTTGTTCCAATCATTAACGAAAACGACTCTGTTTCTACAGATGAATTTGCAATTGGCGATAACGACAACCTTTCTGCATTAACCTCAATTCTCTGGTCTGCAGATTTATTAATTTTGTTCAGCGATATTGATGGAATCTACACAGATAATCCAAAAACAAATTCAAATGCAAAATTAATCGAAACAGTTTCTTCAATTCCAGAATTGCGCAAAACAATTACAATTGGCGAAGCAAACTCTTTCGGCACCGGCGGAATCGAAACTAAAATTCAGGCAGCCGAAAAGGTAACCGAATATGGAATCCAGATGCTTCTTGCCAACGGTGGAAAAGACAACGCATTAGAAAACTTAGTTTCAGGCACAAACAAAGGAACCCTTTTCCTTGCCGACTAATTAATTCAAAAAATACGAGGTACAAAATGACAAACAATAAAATTGCATGTATCGGAACTGGAGCAATGGGTGGCGCAATTATGAAGGCCATCTGTAAAGCTTTTGATCCAGCAAATATTAAAGTTACAGATAAAAACTCAGAAATGGGAAAAAAATTTGCAGAAGAAAACGGATGTATTTTTGTAGCTTCAAATAAAGAAGCCTTAAAAGATTCAAAATATGTTTTACTTGCTGTAAAACCTCAGTTTCTTGGTGATGTTTTTGCAGAAATCGCAACTTCAATCACCCACGACCAGGTAATCATTTCAATGGCCGCTGGTGTAAAGATTTCCAAACTTGAAGAAATGGCTCCAAAAGCTCGTTTTGTTCGTATGATGCCAAATGTCTGCGCTCAGATTACAGAAGCAATGACAGCCATCACTTACAAAGAAAACATTAATAATGATGAAGCTTCAGATGTAAAAGAAATCCTTTCTTCTGCAGGAAAAGTCGAAATCGTTCCAGAAAAACTTATGGATTGTGTAACAGCAGTAAGTGGTTCAGGTCCTGCATTTGTATTTATGTTCATCGAAGCAATGGCAGATGCTGCAGTTCGTTGCGGAATGCCTCGTTCACAGGCTTACACTTATGCTGCACAGACTGTATATGGTTCAGCAGGAATGGTTCTCGAAACTAAAAAGCACCCTGCAGAACTTAAAGATATGGTTTGTTCTCCAGCTGGTACAACTATCGAAGGAGTTGCAGCTTTAGAAAGAAACGGTTTCCGTAATGCTATTATCGATGCTGTAACTTCTGCCTGCGACAAATCAATTTCTTTAGGAAAATAAAACTATAAATAGGGTATTCAAATGACTATTTTAGAAACAATCGTTCCTGTTTTTTTAATGATTGCTTTGGGAAAATTTCTTAAAGCAAAAAACATTATTTCGGACAATGGAATTTCTTGTATAAAAAGCATTTCAACAAATGTTTTTCTTCCAGTAATGGCTTTTGATACTTTAATTCACGGTTCTTTTTCTGCCGATTCACTGATTTTAATTGCCCTGGAGCTTTTCATCCTTTTTTCAGCTTTTGGAATCGGCTTTTTACTTAAACGATTTTTCGATCCAAAAATTAACGGTTATGTTCCATTTGCTATGACAACCTACGAAGGTGGACTTTTCGGTTGGGCTTTAGTTGCTCTTCTTGTTGGCAGCAAAAGTTCTGCTATGTTCAGCATTGTTTCAATGGATATTTTCAGCGGAATTTTCTGTTTTACTGTAATGGCAACCGGCTTAAAGTTTCTGGACGGTCAGCAAATGACTAAAAAAGAAATTACCCGTTCAATCGTTACCAATCCATTAATCATTTCGGTTGTTTTGGGCTTTATCGGTGCCTTCTTTCATCTTGGCGATTTAATCGAAAATTCCCAGTTTGCAACTCTTTACACAAAGACTACAAACTTTTTCATCCAGCCACTTTCTCCAATGATTTTAATTTGTATCGGTTCTGGTTTAGTATTCGACTGGTCGGTTCTCAAAAAAGGTCTTAAACTGGCAATGTTCCGATACTTACTGCAGATTATTCTTTGTTTAATTGTTCTTGCAGTTATCTATTTTACAATCGGCTTACCAAATCCTTTGTTCATTGCACTTTTGGTTTATTTCTTCTGTCCAACTTCATTTCTTCTTTCAATGTATTGTTCAGAAAGAGATGCCATCGAATTTACTTCTGGTTTCTTAAGCCTTCAGATTTTAATTTCCCTGATTATCTACAGCTTTATCAGTATTTTTGCCAGCCAGTTATTAATGCCTGTATAAGTTCTGGAGCTTTTCCCCTGTTCCGCAGTTCAGTAACCCTCAGCCTCCTCGCTGTGCTGCGGTGGCCCACCTTCGGTGGCTGCTTCATAGGAGGCTCTATTCTACAAACTGCTTATAATCCCAATTATGTTTAGGATATCTTCCTTTCATCTCTTTACAAATTTCAACCCAGGCACCATTCCAGAAACCTGCCAGATCATCGGTAATCTGCAAAGGCCTGCTGGCTGGAGATAAAAGCTTAAGCAAAACCTTCATTCCACAAATTTCAGGAGTTTCAAAAACTCCAAACATTCTTTGAATAATAACTTCAATAACCGGACGGATTATAAGTTTTGTTTTATCCTCCGGAGAATTCTGCATTTCGTATTTAAGGCGAACCTTACTGCCATTTGTCAGTTTTATCTGTTCAGGAACTTCATCTTCAACTTCCGTTCCATTTAAAAACCAGTAAAGGCCATTATAAACTTCAGTTTCAGACAGCTTGTTAGAAGTAATAAAAGGTAAAAGCCATTCTTCTGCATTTTCCAATAATTCTGTTTCAAAAGCTTTTTCATCAAAATCAGAAGATTTCTGTTGTTTATAAAACTTTACACGAGTCAGAAATTTTTCTGTTTTTTCCCCTATTGGTAAAATTTCAAAACCTTTTGTTTTAATTTCATTAATCCAGGCCCATTTAAAATCTTCTTCGCTTGGATTAATTTTTTTACTTTCTAAAATGATTTTTCCAAAACAAAGATTTTCAACTTTCAAAAGTTTTCCATTTTCAAAATAAGATTTTTCTTCCCGTTTCGATTTTTCTAAAACCCAGTTTTTAATCTGACTTTCTGGAATTGCTTCATAATCAAAAATTTTTCCTTCATTAGTTCCCGCAAGAACTTCTGGAGCGCAAATCCATTCTGAGTTTTCATGTTTATCATTTACGATAAAAGCTTTTCTTCCACCGTAGAATTGATATTCAATTTTTTCAGCCCCTATTTCCGAAATTCGTTTTGCAACTCTATCTGGAAAACCTGCCAGAATCAGTAGTTTTTCATTTTCAATCTGAGAACAATCCTCTTTCATCCTGCCAATTTCAATTTTTTCTAATCGGCGGTTCAAATCCACAATAAATCGCTTCTGAATTTCGTTGTTACTCTGACTGTAAGATGAATATTTTAGAATCAGCCTGTCCGAATTTAAACCATTCACCCTGGCTTCAATTGCAATTGCCGCAAGGCGAGGGGACAGACCTAGTTTTAATGCACAACGACCTTTTTCTGTAATATGACCATTGTCTTTAATTAAACCCAGCATTTTAAGCATTTCAACACTAGTATTCCAGCTGCTTTTTGCCGGTGTATCCAGCCACTTTATGTTTTCAAGAGAATAGATTCCTCGTTCTGCACATTCCAAAACCAGTTCACTTAAATCTGTTCTTAAAATTTCTGGCTCAAAAACTTTTTTTCGAGGATCAAATTCATTCCAAAGTCTTACACATCTACCATTTTGCTGACGACCTGCACGACCTTTTCTCTGTTCTGCCGAAAATTCACTCTCAACTTCAGTTACAAGATTTTCCATTCCTGTAGAAAGGCTAATCCTATTAACACGAGCAAGTCCGCTATCAATTACAACTGTAACTCCAGGGACTGTAAGCGAAGTTTCCGCAATAGCAGAAGAAAGAATTATTCTTTGTTTGGTAATATTTGGATTAATAGTCTTTTTCTGCTGTTCCAAAGTTACACTGGAATGCAAAACATGAACTTCACAATCATTACAGTTGTCTTTTAATTCTTCTTCACAACGACGAATATCTCCAATTCCTGGTAAAAAAACAAGAAGATTTCCTGTTGTGTTTTCTGCTTCACGAATAATTGTATTAACTAGAGAAGCTTTGTCTTCATAAACTGTTTCAACTTCAAAAGTTCTGCCTGGAATGTTTATGCTTGGAGTTCCGTCCCCAAAATATTCAATTACTTTTCGAGAATCCATTGTAGCAGACATTACAATTACAAATAAATCTTCCCGTAACTCCAATGCCTCTTTTAAAAATGCAAGGGACAGATCTGTATTCACCGACCGTTCATGGAATTCATCAATTACTACTACATTTATTTTTTCCAAAGCAGGATCGGACTGTAAATTCCTGACTAAAATTCCTTCTGTAAGAACTTCTAATCGGGTTTTATCGCTGTTTTTACTTTCAAGATGAACTTTATATCCAACTGTATTACCACATTCTTCACCAAGCTCTTCTGCAAGTCTGCTGGCAACACCTAAAACTGCAAGTCTTCTTGGTTCAGACATTAAAATCTTACCTTCAAAAGCCTGCAAAAGTGCTAATGGCAAAACTGTAGATTTACCGGCAGCTGTTTCTGCAGTTAAAACAAGACAATGAGTTGGAGAATTTTTAAGGCTGGAACAAATTTCGTCTAAATGATTTCCAATTGGAAATTCAGAAAAATCAAACTGTGCGGCCATGCCATTCCTCTGAGTGATCTCGTTCAAATTCAATTGCCTTGTTAAAATCTACTTCAGGCGAGCAGTTTCTTTCGATAATTGTGGCAGTCTGGTGCAGACGCTTTATACATTCAGATTTATCTTTATAACCAAGTTTTGATTTTTCAATACTGTCTCTTAAAATTCGAATAGACTCATCATAAATCTTAAGAGGAACAGGGAATGGATGTCCGTCTTTTCCACCATGAGCAAAACTAAATCTGGCAGGATCAGTGAATCTGGATGGAGTTCCGTAAATTACTTCGCTTACCAAGGCTAAAGACTGCAAAGTTCTTGGTCCCAGTCCTGGAGTAAGTATTAAGCTTTCAAAATCTTTTGGCTGACTTTCGTAGGCTGTAGCTAAAACACCGCCCAGTCGTTTCAAATCAACATCTTCTGCTCTTACTTCGTGATGAGCTGGCATTTCGATGGAACGACCACCAACTTCAATGCTTACCCTTTTTTCAGGTTCAATCATTTCAGGAAACAATAAGCCCTGTCCGTTTTCATCTGACAGTCTGTAAGAATTATTTTTAATTGTCTGAACCTGTCCGCCACTCATCAAAATCATTTCATTTGCAGGTTTTCCAATTTGAACAATTTCATTCAAAATCTTATCAGTCTGCTGCAAACTCAAGTCCAGAATCGAATCTCTGGCTGTTCGTGCCTTTGAATCTGTTAAATTCAGTATCTGTCCCCGATTATCACCAACAACGGCAGTATGAGGTTCTTCAATAAAACTTCTTAAATCGCTGGAACACCAATGATATCGACGGGCCTTTTTTTCCAGAGTATTCATTCCCTGCTGAATAACTGCCCAATTACCGGTTTTTGTTAAAATAAAATTATGCTGATAAAGTTGAAATCCATCCTGAATTGCATTGTTATCAACTTTTGCAACCAGTTTACTATTTCGTACAAGTTCATTTCCATTTAGACCCTGTTTATCCGAAATATCCATTAATTCATCAGGTGTCATTCTGGAATATTTACCGCGGCCTCCACAAACATAAATTCCCAGTTCTTTTGCCCGTGGATTTAAACCTCGTTTTAATGCATACATAACCGATGTAGTAATTCCTGAACTATGCCAGTCCATTCCCATTACTGCACCTAAACTCTGAAACCAAAGAGGATCACTTAATCTGACTAAAACTTCATCGGGACCAAAATTTTCAATAAGAGATTCTGTAATTAATGTTCCAAGAACCATCATTCTGTCTGCAAGCCATTTAGGTACAGTTCCAGAATGAAGCGGTAAATCTGCGTGTCCCGAATTTCTCATTTTTTCCCCTTATCCACAATATATTGAAAAAACTTTGCTTTTTCTATAATCTTCTTTATCGGAGAGTAAAAATGTTTAGTATAAAACAGTTAAAAATTTTTAACGAACAAATCAATTCTGCTGAAGACAATCCTGCTCATTACATCAAAGAAGTTCAGAAATCTATAAAATCCGTTTTAGATAACACAATCATTGGTAAACTTACAATTTCAGTTAATCAGCCTGAAACTTTCTGCGAAAAAGGAATGCAGTTAAACGAAGTTCCTCTTTACGAAAGAAAAACTCCAACTAATCCAAATCCAATTCTTTTTGAATACCGAAATCAGTTTAACGGTTTAATTCAGTTTGCAATTTACCCTTCAACAAATGAATTTTTTGCTGATGACGAAATCACCGAAGTTGAATTCCTTTGCCAGCTTCTTTATGGTGCCTTCCGCAAAACTTACGATGAAAAATTGTTAGTTCGAGCCCAGGATATCGATTCATTAACAGGTGTATTAAACATTACAGGCTTTAAAAATCTTGGAAAAAGAATTAACAATAAACGATTAATGCCAAAATTTGCAGTAATCTTCATGAATATCATCAATTTTGGAAACATCAACAAACAGTTTGGCCACGATGCAGGCGATATCATCATGCGTGAATATGCCCAGAAAGTTAATACTTTCCTCGAAAAAGATGGTTCTATTGCTCATCTTGGTGGAGACAATTTTGCTATTCTTATTAAAAAGTCTTCTTTAGGCAAATTGTTGAAATTCCTTCAGGAAGTTCGAGTTACAGTTACTTTTGAAGGACAGTCAATTTCAACTGATATTTCTGTAAGAGCAGGTATCACCGAAGGTAACAGAAGCTATCCAGTCTTCGAAACTTACTTAGGATGTGCACAGACAGCATATAAATCTGCTCTTGAAGAAAATCTTGATGACTTTGTTTTCTTCTAATTAATTTATTTTTATTTGATTTTTTGATATACTCCAAACATTAATTGTTTGGAGTTTTTTTATGAATAAAGATAAAACAATTTTTTCGTTTGAAATTTTCCCACCTAAAAAAAATATGCCAATTGATACAATTTACGATACTTTGGATCAATTAAAGGACTTAAAACCAGATTTTATTTCGGTTACTTTTGGTGCTGGTGGTAGCGAAAACTGTGATAATGCTCTTGCTATTGCCAAAAGAATTAAAGATGAATGCAAAGTTGAATCTGTTATTCATATGCCTTGTATCAATATGACTAAAGCTGATGCAAAATATTGTCTTGATCAGTTTCAGGCAGCAGGAATCGAAAATATTCTTGCACTCAGAGGGGACAGAGTAGAGGGAAAAGAACCTTGCAATGATTTCCCACATGCAAATGATTTAATTGAATTTATTACTGCCTACGATAAACTCCGAACCGATTCAAAAAAATTCAATGTTTTTGGTGCATGTTATCCAGAACTTCATCCTCAATCACCATCCGTGTATGATGATATAGACAACCTCAAAAAGAAAGTCGATGCCGGTGCTTCCCATTTACTTTCACAGCTTTTCTTTGATAACGAAAAATTCTTCCGTTTCCAGGAACGATGTCAGATTAAAGGTATTAATGTTCCTATCGAAGCCGGAATTATGCCAGCAACAAACAAAAAATCTATCGAAAGAATGGTTAGTATGACAAATGCCGTTCTTCCTAAAAAATTTACAGACATGATGGAACGCTACGGAGATCATCCAGATGCAATTCGTGATGCAGGTATTGCTTATGCCATCGACCAGATTATCGATTTGGTAACACACGGAGTTTCTGGTATTCATCTTTACACTATGAACAATCCTCTTGTTGCCAGAAAAATCTACGAAGCAACAAAAAGTTTGTTTGATGTTCCTCCAATCATTCATTAATTTGATTTTCGCTTGACAATTTTTCCTCATATCTATAAAGTGTGTATATATAATATACACACTTACGGAGGAAATATGTACTCATTCAAAATTGAACACCTCTCAAAAACTTATCCAAGCTTCAAACTTGACGATGTAAGCTTTTCTTTGGAACCTGGATATATCATGGGTTTTATCGGTAGAAATGGAGCTGGTAAAACAACAACACTAAAATCAATGCTAAAATTTGTTCATCCTGATTCTGGTTCAGTTGAAATCAACGGATTTGATATTGATAAGGATGAATTCGCTGTAAAAAATTCAATTGGTTTTGTTTCTGGCCTTGATGGCTTTTATAGCACAAAAAAAATAAAAACAGTTACTGATGTAACTCGAAAATTTTTTCCAAACTGGAACGAAACCCTTTATCGTGAATTGCTTGAAAAATTTAATCTCGATGAAGACAAGCTCATCAAATCACTTTCTGCCGGTATGAAGGTAAAATATCAGATTGCTTTAGCTATGAGTCATGATGCTAAACTCTTGATTCTTGATGAACCAACTTCTGGTTTAGATCCTGTCAGCCGCGATGAATTAGTTATTCTTTTCCAGGACTATGTTGCTGATGGTGAACATTCTATTTTGTTCTCAACTCATGTAACTTCAGATCTGGATAAATGTGCTGATTATGTTACTTACATCAAAAAAGGTAAAATCCTTGAAAGTACAGATATCGTAAGTTTTAAAGAAAAATATCTTTTGATTTCTGGTACAACTGATTCTTTAGCTGAAGAACTAAAAGGAAAAATTATCGGATATCATGCACACAATTTTGGTTTTGAAGGAATGATTTTAGCTTCTGATAAAGATTCATTCTCTAACTGTGAAATTACAAAACCAAATCTTGAAGAAATTATGGTTCATTGTGAACGCTAAGGAGATTAAAATGAAAAACTTTTTAAATAAAGAAATAAAACTTTGTCTTGCACCTATTAATTATATTTATTTGAGTTTTGCAGTAATGACAATCATTCCAGCATATCCTCGTTATGTTCCATTTTTCTTTTTCTGTGTAAGCATTTTACATCTGTTCAATAATTCAATGCTGAATAAAGATTTGGAATATTCAATGATTTTACCAATAACTAAAAAAGAAATTGTTAAATCCCGTTGTTTAATTGTAGCCGTTTATGAATTAATCGGCGGCTTAATTACAATTCCATTTTCTTTCCTCTTCACATTGATTATGCCATCTGGAAATGTTTCAGGAATTGAAGGAAATGTTGCTTTCTATGGTCTTATCATGGTTTTGATGACTTTATTTAATTTTGTCTTTTTCACAAGTTTTTATAAAAAGGCATTCAAACCTGGATTACCTTTTATAAAAGGTGCAATTGTATTCTGGATTGGATATTTTGTTTTAGAATTCCCAATTTGGACCAAAGATGTTTTTGGAATTGAATTCTTTCAGATGATGGATAAAACTGATGCTGTAAGTCAGATTCGCCAGCTTCCAATTCTTGCTGCAGGTTTTATAATCTTTATTCTCGGATGGTTTTTAACTTATAAAATCTCTGCAAAGCGTTTCGAAAAGGTTGATTTATAATTCGAATGAATATTGTTTTGAATCCACAGGCAACAGATCCAATTTATTCTCAGATTTATACACAGATTAGCAGTCAGATTATTAATGGCAGTCTACCACCAGGAACAAAACTTCCAGGAATTCGTCAGATTGCCAATGAACTTAGAATCTCTGTTATTCCAGTAAAAATGGCTTGGGAAGAATTAGATAAAAATGGATTTATCAAAACCATAACGGGGAGTGGAACCTTTGTAAATGAACTTCAATCCCAGGAAATAGAATCAAAGTTAAATAAAAAAGCCGAAACCCTTGTTCTTAAAACCTGCAAAGAGGCCAAAGAATCAGGTATTTCGGCTGAACTCTTAATCGATTTGATTAAGAAGCTGTATTAATTTTTATACATCCCGAACTTGCTTCGGGATTTTTTTATTTAACTTCCAATACTTTTACATCAAAACAGATGTAAGCATTTCCTGGAATTACTCCTGGATAACCCATTTCGCCATAAGCTAATTCAGGTGGAAGAACCATTTTTCTTGTTTCTCCAACTTTCATTTCCTGAA
>JAZQOB010000081.1:0-30433 GCA_045627625.1 Treponema sp. | reverse complement strand
CCAAATGAAGATCTCCGCTTGAAATACCGCTATTTGGATCTTCGTCGTGATCCAATGCAGCAGAATATTATTCTCCGTTCACAGGTTACATTTGCAACTCGCGAATATTTGACTTCTAAAGGATTTTTGGAAATTGAAACTCCAACATTCATTAAGTCTACTCCAGAAGGTGCTCGTGACTACTTGGTTCCTTCTCGTGTTCATCCTGGAAAATTCTACTCACTTCCACAGTCTCCTCAGCTCTATAAACAGCTTTTGATGGTTTCTGGATTTGATAAATATTTCCAGATTGCACGCTGTTATCGTGATGAAGATGCTCGTGGTGACCGTCAGCCTGAATTTACTCAGATTGATATGGAAATGTCATTCACAAACCGCGAAGAAGTTCTTTCTACAACAGAAGGAATGATGGGATACATTTTCAAGAAAACTTTAGGTTATGAACTTCCTGCTAAATTCGACAGAATTGCTTGGGAAGATGCATTTGACCTTTACGGTTCAGATAAACCAGATTTACGTTTTGATATGAAGATGCAGGATGCTGTTTTCATGGCTGACTTAGCAGACTTCAATGCATTCAAAGCTGGTGCTGCAAACGCTGGCCGCGATATTCAGAGACACAAACGTTCTGGTCTTAAAGCACTTGTTGTTAAGAACGTTGCAGATAAATACAGCCGCAAACAGGTTGAAGCTCTTGAAGCAGTTGCAAAAACATACAAGGCAAAAGGTCTTGCATGGATGAAAGTAAATGCTGAAGGCGTATTCGAAGGCGGAATTTCTAAGTTCTATGCTGGAAAAGAAGCTGAAGTTTGTGCAAAACTCGGTGCAGAAAAGAACGACTTGTTACTCTTCGTTTCTGACGAAAACTGGCAGCTTGCTTGTACAGCTCTTGGTGCTGTTCGTAAGCAGCTTGGTAAAGATTTGAACCTTTACAATCCAAATGATGAATTCCACTTTGCATGGATCATCGATTTCCCATATTTTGCTTTCAACGAAGAAACAAACTCTTGGGAAACAGAACACCACATGTTCACACTTCCACAGAAACAGTACTGGGATACACTTGAATCTGACCCAGGTGCTGTAAAAGGTGACTTGTACGACTTAGTTTTGAACGGTTACGAATTGGCTTCTGGTTCTATGCGTATTAATGATCCTGCTCTCCAGCAGAGAATCTTCAAGATTGTTGGATACAGCAACGAACGCGCAGAAAAAGCATTCGGATTCCTTGTACAGGCATTCAAGTTTGGTGCTCCACCACACGGAGGAATTGCACCAGGATTGGACCGCTTAATCATGTTGATGCGTCACGAAGAATCAATCCACGAAGTAATTGCCTTCCCTAAGAATAACTTGGCAGCAAGTCCTATGGATGAATGTCCAGCTCCAGTAGATGAACAGCAGCTTAAGGATTTACATATTACTTGCTACGATGTTGAAGAATAAAAATTGCGAGTTTCGCTTGCGAAACTCGGTAGTGAGCGTAGCGAACGGAATGATTCGCAACTTGATGAACTTCATATTAAGTGTGTGGAAAAAGAGTAATTTGTCATGTAAATCCTGAATCAAGTTCAGGATGACGAGAAAAGGCAGTTTCCAAACGGAGGCTGCCTTTTTTTTTCTACTTTTCAAACTTGACAACTTGACAAGTTTAAAGTTATTATCAAGTTATGATTCAGATGACAGTTGGTGATTTTAAAGCACAATTTTCCACAGTTTTAGAAAAGGTTATGACAGGTGAAGAGGTTCAGATTTTGTATGGCCGTTCAAAAAAGCCTGTTGCTCAGCTTACAAAAGTTGAGGCAAAACCTAAGAAGAAAAAGCGTCCTTTAGGGATGTATGAAGGAATAGCCTCTTATTGGGAAGATGAGGAATTTGAATTTACTCCAGAAAGTTTTTTTGACAATATGGATGATTTAATGTAAATAAGGAATCTCCGGTTTATAAAATTAAAGATGATTTATTATAGGAGGCCGTTGTGAAATATTTAATTGATACTCATGTTTTTATCTGGGCTTTGATGAATAGAAAAAAAATCAGTAAAGAAGTTTATGATATTTTGGAAGATAGTGAAAATGAAGTTTATATCAGCCCTATCAGTTTTTGGGAAATGGCGATAAAACATCAGTCTGGAAAACTTAATTTAAGGGGAATTAATATTCTTCATCTTCCACATATTGCAGATCAGTATGATTTTAAGGTGTTAAATCCTGAGCCTTACGATTATGTGAGTATTGAAACTGTTCCTCAAAAAGAAAATCATCATGATCCTTTTGACAGAATGCTGATTCAGCAGGCAATCCGCAATAATCTGGTACTTTTAAGTGCCAATGAAAAATTCCGTCAGTATGAAGAAAATGGTTTGCAACTGATGTGGTAGTTTTTTAATTTTTTTCTACCCGCACAAAGGTATGGAACACCGAGGGCTTTATGCCCGAGAAGACCGGAACGAACGAATGTGAGTGAGGACTTTGAGCGGGAGCGAAGTGTGGAACACCTGGTTTTTGCGAAGCAAAAATGTGCCCACACCTCGATGACTATTCTTTTATTTTGAATGAACCGCTCTTTTTTCTTCGGTGAGGGCTCCAATCAATTTTCCAAAAAGATCGGCATATTTGAGAGAGCCGCTTTCCAGCTTGATTACTGTTGAATAAAGCTTGAGAGGGATTTTCTTGTCTTCAAAATCAAAGGTCTGACCGTTCATTGCAAGAAGTTTGTCCCGAATCTGCTCTGCATAAGCAATATCCGTACTATTTGTAAGCAAGGCAAATTCGTCGTGACCAATACGGAAAGCTACATCTTCGTCGCTGCTGCAATCTAAAAGGCGTTTCATTGTCTGGGAAAGTGCGATATCACCTGCTTTACGGGAAATTTCATTTATTGGAATAAGACTGTTGATATCGGCACAAACAAAATAACAATTCTGACGGTCTTTTAAAAAGTCATACATTTCTGAAATATCTACTGTTCTTCTCATATAATCTTCTCCTTCGAGCTGATAAAAGCTCATTATTTGTGGAAACAACTCTGGAACCCTACCCCGACTGGCATAGGTTTCTCGAAATTCTTTTGGGTTGCAATTCCACACACTAAAAAATGCTCTGGTAAAGGCTTCGTGACTGGAAAATCCATATTCAACGGCCACATCCAGAATGTTTGAATCAGGCTTTTGAATTAACTGTTTTGCGGCTTTCATCATCTTGCGGCGGGTCATATAATCGTGCACTGAAAAATGAGCCGCAGCCTTAAAGTTTTTTTCCAGACTTGATTTTGAAGCATAACAGGCCTTTGCTATATCTTCAGTCTGAATGTCACTATTAAGGTGATCCTCGATGTAGGAAAGTGTTTTTACCAGCAATTCGATATTTGCCATTACTCCTCCGGAAGAGTTTATATGATAAGAATATATGATAATTGTAATATGCTTTTGATTTTTTGAGTAAATTTTATGGTAAAATATTCTTATGAAGAAATTATTTTTATGTCTTTTTTTAATTAATACTCTTTGTTTTGCAAAAGAACTGGCGGGGACAGACCTCCAGGCTGTGAATAAAGCGCTTGATTCTAAACTTCACGCAAATGATTACGAGGAACTTTCGGGACAACTTGCTTATATTCAGAAAATCGAAAATCAAATTGCGACAATGACAAATCTTTCTGATGAAGCAAAATTAATCTGTAAAAATATTTTGATTTTGGAAAAGGAAACTCTTAAATCTGCTGATTATTCCAAAAAGAATAAAGACAAAAAAGCCGAAAAAAAGGATCCTGCTTTAGAAGCTTTGGTTCAAAAGTGTTATAACGAATATAAGGCTTTCGACGAAACTCATTCCAATCTTTCTTCTCATTTCTATTATCATTATTTAGAAACAGAAGTTACTTTGCTTGGTTTTTTACCTGTTGCTAAACAGCTTTCTGCCGGAAAAGAGATTATCGAAAAATATAAAAAACTGGATGAACTTTATCCAAATTATGGGGAAAATCTTTTTACCTATGGAATGGTTTTGTATATGATGCCAAAAATTGCAGGCGGTGACAAAGAAGCAGGTCTTGCAAAAATTAAAAAGGCTACTTATATTTCCTCTTCTGATTATGAAAAAGCTAGCGCTTTGATTTTATATTCTCAAATTCTTTTTGAAAAAAAACAGAAGGAAGAGTCTAAAACATATTTAATGAAGGCTCAGGCACTTGCTCCAAATAACACTAGTTTTAAAGAAATTCAAACTATGAACGATGCGGGTTATTCTTTCTTTGACGCAAAAGATTATATGAAGAAACAATAAATATTTTTGGGGTCTGTCCCCTATTTTGCTATTTTCTTTCTGTGATATAATTTTATTATGGATTTTTTAGAATTAGCAAAGAACCGTTATTCGGTTAGAAAGTTTAAGAAACAGGAAGTGCCTCAGGAAATTATTGATAAAATTCTTGAAGCAGGAATGGTGGCTCCAACTGGTTGTAATAATCAGCCTCAGAGAATTATTGTTGTAAAATCTAAAGAAGGCCTGGAAAAGGTTTATGGTTGTACCCGATGTCATTTTGAAGCTCCTCTTATCTTTATTATTTGCTACAACAAAGATGAATGCTGGTATCGTCCTTATGATGGAAAAGCAAGCGGGGATATTGATGCCAGTATTGTTATTACCCACATGATGATGGAAGGATGGGAACAGGGAATCGGTTCCTGCTGGGTAATGCACTACCGTCCAGAAGAATTGAAAAAGGCATTTAATTTGCCAGATAATCTTGAAAGCACTTCTCTTTTGGTTATGGGTTATGCTGATGATGAAGCAACTCCAGGCCCAGGACATGCGGCAAGTAAAAAACTGGAAGATATTGTTCGATACGAATAAAAAAGGAATGGTTTAGAAATCATTTTATGTGTTTTTTTTATGGCATTAATTGCTGGAGCAGATATAATTAATGCCATGCTAATACTTATAAAGCCAGTGAAATTAATTGCCCTTTACCAGTAACCACAAACAATCGTAAGCCTGTAGCCTGTGGAAGAGTAAAAATTGCTTCAGATTCTGCATACAAATTGATTGTTATAATCTGGTCGTAGCGGACTGCAATTACATTGGCAATGTAATCATTCTTGGTCATTGGGTGATTGAATTTTACGGAATACTGGCCGTCGAATTCTTCGATAATCGGGCGGTATTTTTCTTCATCGCTGAAAGTTGCTTCTATCGGGGAAAGTTGATTTCCACAGCAGCTCAGTTCTATTGTTTTGATGCTTGTAACCAGGTTTCCACAGGTTGGGCATCGGTAAAATTTTAAGCGGTTCATATTCTCTCCTACCTTTCGTTTGATGTTCAGCTGCCCCTGCAAAAGACTTTGAATATCAATTTCCAAAACCTTTGCCAACTGGGAAATAAGTGTAATGTCCGGGCAACCATGTCCTTTTTCCCATTTGCAGATGGCTTTATCAGTAACATTAATTTTTTCTGCCAGCTGCTTTTGAGTTAATCCTTTTTTTGTTCTGATGTCATAAATCAGTTTTCCGGTTTTTTCTGCGTTCAATTTTGTTTCCTTACGAATTACCCTGAAATTGCGGCCGAGCAATTTTTAGTTTGTCCTGTGAGAGGTCGCCGCGGTTTAACCTTGTATTTAAGTTATCACCAGGTGAGAAAAGTGTAAATCTACGGATCGTAGATATTCTATTTAACAGAACGATTTAATATAGACAGCAATTCAGATTTCATATCATTTCCATATTCCCAATACATAGCTCCACCAAGATTATAATCTTTTACGTATTTTCCAATGGCTTCAATCATTTTGCTGCTTGTGTAGCTTACAAAAATTTTTTTCTCTGGATTGTATTTATAACTTGCACAGGATTTTTCATCCCAAAAATCTGTAAAGCCTTCTTCGTATCGGGAAAAATCTGTTTGATCAAAGGTGCCAGAAAATTTTCCAGGTTTCTGAAATAATCCGTTGTTGATGTCTGGAACTTCGGCCCATTCCAAAGTATAAAATGGAATACCAAAAATGATTTTTTCTGAAGGAACTCCACAGGCAAGAAGAATTTTGATTTCTTGATCAGAACTCCAGTTTCTTGGATTCTGTGGATTATCATAAAGATTTGCATTGTGGCCAGTAGTTTCGCTCCAGCTTCCATAATAGTCATAATTCATAACCATTAAGGCATCACAAATCATACTCACAGCTTGTACATCAATTTTTTTAGGGAACCAGGAAACAGATGGAATTGCAGTTGTAAGTGAATAGGATTCGTTAGTTTTTTGGCCCAGCTGATTAAGCATTTTTCGTAAATCTGATAAAAGCTGAATGTAGTTTTCTTTGTCAGCGGGACTACATGGAATTGCTTGCCCCCAATCTGGCCCAACTGGAAATTCCCAATCAATATCTACACCTGCAAAAGGAATGTCTTTAAGTAGTTCTTCTACAGATTTGCAAAACTTATCCCGGTTTTTCTGATTTGAACAGGCATTTGAAAATCCAGCTTCACCCCATCCGCCGATTGAAAGATTTACATGCAGATTTGGGGAATTTTTCTTGAGCTGCAAAACCTGTTCTTTTATATATTCTTTATTATTCAAAAAGGCTTTACCCTCTTTGTTTATGTTTGCAAAAGAGATATTTAAATTATCAATTAAATCAGTGTTGATTTCTTCGGCTTTCCAGAACTTCCCATTGCTTAATTGCCATGTAGAACGAATGTATGCGGTAATATGCATTTATATTTACTCCACCAAAATTCCGTTATCAATTGCCAGGGTTTTTAATTTCTGGTCGCAGGTAATTAGTGTTGCTGCATTGTGACGGGCTAATACAAAGTAAAACATATCGTAGCAGCTGATGTTTAATCGGGCTGCTTCGTGTAGAACTTCCATATATTTTGCGGCTTTTGGACCATTGAATGCAATTTCCAAAGCGGCAGATGCATCTAAAACGTAAGTCATCTGTGTTTGTATGCAAATTTAATGCAAAATGCATACAGAGTAAAGATAATATTTTTAAAGCTTAGGGTATGGAGCAGGAAGCAACGAAGTTGCGCACGCCACTGGACTGAGGAGGTGACGCCAGGAACCGACGAGGGAAGCGGCTGATGCGATAGCGGAACTGCGGAACACCCGACGGCAAACTTGTTTGCTGGAAGCCCCAATTGCAAAATCATTTTAAACCAATTTTGATACTTTCCTACACGCTCTATCAACTGTATTATAAAATCATAAGATTTACGGAACGTTCCAAAAGGCCTGCGCGGGGCTAGTAAAATCAAACGCCGAATTACCGCCGTTTGAATCAATTTGGAGGAAATTATGGAAATGCATCCACTTACAAAATGGGTTATTAACAAAATTGAAAAAGAATATAAAAATGATGTGGCCCTTTTGATTGGAATCAAGGGGCACTCTACTGCTGGAGACGGTCATGGGGAATGCTTTGACTTTCTTGTTCCGGCTACTGACCGGGGAAATGAACTGACTGAAACTTTCATCATTGATGGAGTTGGGCATGATTTATATCCCCGTTCCTGGGAGCGTCTGGAAAATTCTGTGAAGCTGGACGACATGGCTTTACTTTTGGATCAGGCTACAATTCTCTGGGCTCGCAGTGATGATGACATTAAGCGTTTTGAGGATTACAAAAAGCGTATGATTCAGAACCTGCACAACGACGCTTTTGTTTACGGCAAGGCTTTGGAATATATGGATAAGGCTTTGGAAATCTATCGTTCAATGATTTTTGAAAATAAATTGTACCGGGTTCGTTCTGAGGCAGACTGTATTCACGAATGTTTGTCTAAGGCGGTGGCTTTTTTGAATCACACTTATACTGAATCGCCAATTTACAGTGAAAATCAGGCTTACAATGGGGATGCGGAAAGCCGCCTTTATTTCTGTCCTGAAATGAAGATTGTGCCAGACGGTTTTTTTGCTAATGGCCGTAAGCTTCTGAAAGTTCAGAAGGTTGATGAAGTGAAGGAAACTGTTTTTGCTTTGCTTAAAACAACTCGTGCTTTTATTCTAGAAAGAAAACCTGCGGCGGGTGGCGGGGCTGCGGCTGGCGGTGGGCAGATTGACTACCAGGGACTTGCAGAATGGTATCAGGAAATGAGTTTGACCTGGCGCCGTCTCCGTTACTTCTGTGCAAATAATATAGTAGAAAAAGCATATATCGATGCCTGCTATCTTCAGGAAGAGTTTTTGTACATTGCTCAGGACTACAAGATTGACGAGCTGAACCTGCTGGATTCTTTTGACAAGGACAATCTTTCTCTCCTTGCGGACAGAAGCAATCAGCTGGAAAAGATAATTCAGGGAATCTTAACTGACCATCAAATTAAGATTAATTCTTACAACTCTATAGAAGATTTTCTTTCTAAACGCGGTTAGTCTGAGGAGTAGGACGTGAAATATCGAAACGCAAACGATATTTTTCCCGATGAATTGCTGGCGGAAATCCAAAAGTATTCGTCGGGGGAATTAATCTACATTCCAGAATCTGCTCAAACTAAAAAAGCCTGGGGTGAAAAGTCCGGTTCCCGCCAGTTCTACATCCAGCGCAATGCCCAGATTCGACAGCAGCATGCCGAAGGTAAAACTATTGCTCAGCTTGCCGACGAGTTTGCTCTTTCCACAGATTCGATAAGGCGGATTTTGTATAGTTAGGATTATGCTAAAAATTTAAGTGTTGACTTATCTAACACTTGTTGATGACAACGGGGACAGACCCTGTTGTCACATTCTCACCAGTTATTCTTATTTTTCATACCAGCCGTTAATTACATCGCGAACAAAATCTTCTGGGCCAGAAACAATAATTCTCGTATTTGAATCAGTTTTCTGGAACTTGAAATTAAATCTGCCTTGCTGGATTTTATTGCAGGCATTGCAGAAATATTCTGAACATTCCTTAGCTTCTTCTACAGTAAGATTCAGGTCTAAAATGCAGCACATCTGATTTTCCTGCTTTTTGCTATCAGCTATAAAATCGAAAATAACGGAATTGTTTTTGGTTTTGATGCCAGGAGCCACATTAGGATTTTTCAAAAAGGCTTCTACCTGATCCGATGAAAACTGCCATATACCATCAATTTTTTCGCCATCAAGGTGTCCCATCTGAATAAAATTTCTAAGAGATCTTGTTGTAAAACCTGTCATAGTTGCTAATTCATTGATTGAATAAAATTCTTTTTCCATATTTTTCCTCGAAATATTTATTTATCAGCTGATGGTTTAAGTATAGAGTGGAGTCTGCAGGTTTTCAATTTGAAAAATAGGGAGTTTTTCATATGCTCTAATTCGAAGCCGCATTGCGGCTTCAACCTCTTAGCAGGGGCTCTGGAGCAGCGCTAAGTGGCCACTGGACTGAAGTAGTGAAGAAGTGAGCAATGCGAACGGATGAACGCATGAAGGAAGCGGCTGACCGTTAGGGAACTGCGAAACACCCCGGTTTTGCGTAAGCAAAATGCTCAAAAAAAGATGAAAGAAGAGTAAATTAGATTTATAATATAAATACCGAACCGTATGGTTTGAAAATACACAAAAAAGGAGTTTGGATGTTAAATTCAAACAAACAGATTATTCTGTTTATGGGAATTGTTGCATAACCTTGAGGGTTAGTAACGTTTCCGCTCGGTAAGAGCAGCCCTCAAGGTTTTACTGTCAAAAAATTTTGAATTAAGGGTAAAAAAATGACAACAAATTATACTATTCGCCAGGAAACTCCAGCTGATTATGCTGAAGTAAGCAATCTGGTTCGTGAATCTTTCTGGAACGTTTATGCTCCAGGCTGTACAGAGCATTATGTTATTGAACATTTGCGTAAGTCTGCTGGTTTTATAAAAGAGCTGGCATTTGTAATGGAAAAAGACGACAGAATTATTGGTCAGAATATTTTTTTCAAGGCCGAAATTACTGCTGCTGATGGAAGTAAGCTTCCTGTCCTTACAATGGGACCTATCTGTATTGCAAATGATTTAAAGCGCCAGGGCTATGGGAAAATCCTTTTGGATTATTCTTTTGAAAAAGCTAAGGAACTCGGGTTTACTGCGGCCTTTTTTGAAGGAAACATAGACTTCTACGGAAAAAGTGGCTGCGAATATGCTTCAAAATATGGTGTTCGCTACCATTTGATTCCAGAGGGGACAGACCCTGCTGAACAATGTTTCTTTTTGTGCAAAGTTTTGAATGGTGGAATTCCAAAAAACTTTAAGGGTGTTTATGCACCTCCAAAAGAATACTTTGTGGCACAGGAAAATCCGGAAGATTTTGAGGCCTATGATAGCAAGTTCCCTAAAAAGGAAAAACTGAAGCTTCCTGGACAGCTGGTATAAAAATTAAGGCTAGTATGTAAATAGTGTTGCTTAAAAATGGGAGTAATTTATGTGTTGATATTCAGCAACACTATTTACATGCATACTCAATGTTAGAAAAAAATATTGCTTATGTTTAAATTAGAAATCTACATCTTAATTGTATGAAATATGAGTGGTTGAAAGTAAAAAAATGACAGAACTTGAACTAAAAATATACGACATTGTACGAAAGATTCCTCGGGGACAGGTTATGACTTATGGTCAGGTAGCAGAACTGGCAGGAAATAAAAATCTTGCACGAGTTGTTGGAAATGTTATGCATAAAAATCCTGTGCCCTTCTGGCAACTGGCACGGGATGTTGGATTTGATGCACCCGCGCCTGGTCCTGAATGGAAGGATTTTGAACCAGTTCCTTGCCATAGAGTTGTAAATGCCAGCGGTAAAATGGGCTCAAATTTTGGCATGGGCGGACCTGAAGTTCAGGAGAAAATGTTGCGGGCAGAAGGATATACCTTTGAAATATCTAAGGAATAAAAAAATGAAACATATTTTTATTACAAGACATGGATTAACAGACTGGAACCTTGTTCCTAAAGTTCAGGGAATTACAGATATTCCGTTGAATGAAGATGGAATAAAACAGGCTTATGCTCTGGCTGAAAATATTAAAAAATCTGGAATTAATTTTGATAAGATTCTGCACTCCCCTTTAATTCGTGCAGCTGAAACTGCAAGAATTGTGGCAGAAGAAAATAATATTCCTATGGAAGTTGAACCTCGGCTAATTGAACAGAACTTCGGTAAGTGGGAAGGCTGGGAATGTCCAAAAACTGATCATTCTTTTCATGATGCAAAAATGCAGTTTGCCCAAAATTATGAAACCGGCGAAAGCATGATGAAGCTGGCTCAGCGAATTTACAATCTTCTGGATGAATTAAAAGCAATTCCAGGAGATAAAAATTATCTTCTGGTAACTCACGGTGGAATTGCCCGCTGCATCCATTCCTACTTTTACAATATGACCAATGAAGAATATTCAAGTTTTCAAATGGAAAACTGCGAAATCAAAAAATTTGTATATAATTAAATTATGAAGAAAATCGGAATGCAGCTGGTAAAAGATAACGGAACCAGAACTTATCCTAAAACCGGGGAAGTGGCAGTTGAGCATGTTTACGAAATTTGCAAATTAGAAGAACCCGCTTTTAAGATTGTTGATTATTTTGAACTGCCTGCAGATCAGCAACAGGAAATTCAATCACAGATTGAAGCCCGTCAGGATTTGTGGGGTGCCTTGCCATTTATTTTGAATTGTCTGAAAAAGGAAGGTCTGCCTCAAGTTTCCCCAACAGACGGCAGTTTTCATGATTTGCTTGGGCCAGGCAGACTTTTTTTAATGCTGGATTGGAATAATGAAATCAATGGGGACAGACCCCTTGGACAAATTTCTGCTGGTAAAGAATGTGCAAAGAATTGGAGCCACGCCGTAGGCGGCCACCGTAAGGGAGGGAGCCGTAAGGCGAGTGAGTGCGGAGGCTGGAGCGAAAGCGCAATGGCGGAAAGCCTGGTTTTTTGCGAAGCAAAAAATACACCCCAAAAAATACCTCACCTTGCAGCTTTTGTGAGCCTTGCACGCAACGATGAAGTAGATATAACTTTGGAAGGGCGAGAGGCTTGGACTCCCTGGGTGGGCTGCGTGTTTACTTATCCGGAGTACCGTGGCCAGCGTATATCAGAAAAATTGATTGCTTTGGCGGAAGAATATGCGGTAAAAGAATTTAATGCAGAATATACTTACATCTCAACTGACCACATTGGACTTTACGAAAAATATGGCTATGAATTTTTTACACAGTGCGGCACAATTTGGGGTGAAAGCACTAGAGTTTTGAGAAAAAAATTATAGCTATATTTCTATAATTATAGGAATAAATTTGACACCTTTTGATTAGTTTGTTAATTTAATGTTAAGAGGTAAAAAATGACATCAGTTCCTATTTATGATGTAAAAAATAAACTTCCCTATTATATTCATCTTGTAGAAAGTGGAGAAACAGTTCAGATTACTCGCCATGGAAAACCGGTTGCACGCATTGTTTCGGAAGAAGCGGTCGTGCAAGAACAGAAAACTGAAGGTCAAATTTTTTGGGAAAAAGTAATGGAATGGCGGGAAAAAGCCAGCGACTGGTTGGAAACAACTACCAATGAAGAAATAGATGAAATATTCAATATTCCGCGAACAATCGAACCTAATATTCGAAACAAGAATAATCTATGGTGGTTGAACGAGGAGGAAGATGAATAATGCAACCAATATATCTGCTTGATACTAATATTGTTTCTGAAATGACAAAGCCAAAACCAAATAAAAAGGTTGTGGAAAAAATTTTAGAAACTCAAAAGCTTTCTATGGTTTCATCAGTGGGATTTCAAGAAATGCTATTTGGTGTAAAAAGATTACCAATTTGTAAAAAACAGCAAGATTTATTCTCTTTCGCTATTGATTACATCCAGGGGAACTACGAAATTCTTCCGTTTGACATTCATGCCAGCTGGATTTTATCTGATATCCGGGAGCGGCTTGAAGAAAAGGGAAAGCGGGCACCTGTTTACGATGCCATGATTGCTGCCACAGCTATCGCAAACAATCTTGTACTTGTAACCCGCAATGTAAAAGATTTTGAGGATATCAAAGAAGTTTCTGCTTTAATGGTGGAAAACTGGTTTGAGTAGAGAATTTTTCATTTATTTTTCTGCAATAACTTCAATTTCTACAAGAGCCCCTTTAGGCAATGCACCAACTTCTACACAACTGCGGGCAGGTTTTCCTATAAAATATTTTTCGTAAACTGCATTGAATGCTGCAAAATCTGAAATGTGTTGAAGAAAACAAGTTGTTTTTACTACTTTATCTAAGGAAGAACCGGCTGCTTCTAAAACTGCTTTGATATTTCTACAAGCCTGATCTGCCTGTTGTTCAATTGTTGCAGCTTCAATATTTCCAGTTTCTGGATTGATTGGAATTTGTCCAGAAGTAAAAATTAAATTCCCAACTATCATACCCTGTGAGTATGGACCAATTGCTGCAGGAGCATTTTTTGTTTCAATAACATTCATAATACTAATTATATCTCAAATCTATAATTCTGATAGCAAATAAATCATCAGCAATGCAGATTTCTCCAGCAGCAATTACCTTTCCATTACGAATGATATGACATAATTCGCCTGCCCGCTGCTTCAGGATAATATATGAATCCTGGCGAAGATTGGAAATTTCTTCTTTAGTCAAAGCCGCATACCCAAGCTGAATAGAAATGTAATCTTCTTCATCATAAACAATTTCATTCAACTGTGTAGTTTCTGCAATTTTAATTCCCCACAAATCATCAATAGACATGACTTTTCCTGTATGAATTACTTTATTTTCAAAAACTACATTTAAGCCTTCAGATTCCTTTTTATCCATAATCAGAATCTTTCCAAATTCCAGATCCACATTTTCTGGATTATAGCGACCAAATTCGATAAATACATTTGGTGAAAGCTGTTTGTTTTTAATATTACTCAGTTCCTGAAACTTTATATGAGTTGTAGCGGCTTCATTAAAGAAATCATTCATCATCAGCTGTTCAATCAAACCATCACTAAATTGAATATTTATGAAACCTTTTGTATCTCCCACAGAACATTCAATACTGGTAAGAAGCATCATTCTGTGTTCTTCCTGAAGACTGCTATTTGAATTTGAATACTGTTTTAATTTTTGATCTTCAAAGCATTCTAAATCCAGCTGATTTTCTGTGCGATTACAAATTTCACGATGTAATGCTTCTGTAATTTTTGAAAGAAGATACTTTTTAAAGACATCAAGATCAAACTGATTTACAGTTTCGTATTTTTTATAATCCTGTTTTAAGAAAGCTTTCCCAATTTCTGAATCAACTACAATACAAAAACCATCATTAGAATAATCGAAATCATAAAAGAAACAATTTTTTGGAATACTTCGAAGGAATTCTGCATTTATCATTTGATCAACATTGAATACATTACTTTCACATCGATCATTTAGCATGGAAGAAAATTCCGAATTAATAGTCTGACAAACAATATCTCCCAGCATCCATAAATCTCTCTGCATATTGCGAGGATAACGGTCAGGCTGCCTAAAATTATATTCTTTAATTTCTTTTCCACTAACATCTTGGGTCACAGGAATTTCACCGTTTAAAAGAGATTCAACTTCAACACCAAGAGCAGCCGCCAGATTTGGAAGAATTGAAACATCCGGACAACCTTCTCCCCTTTCCCACTTAGATACAGCCTTATCACTGACATTTATTAATTCAGCCAGTTCTTTTTGAGTCAGATTTTTTCTATTTCTGATTTCGTAAATTAAAGTTCCTGTTTTTTCTGCGTTCATAATTACCTCTTTATGTGTTTTTCCAAGCTTGTAATTTAAGTATGCAATGAAAAAACACTGCTGTCACTCGACAGCTCGTTTACCTGCGTAGAGTTTTTGGTAGAGTTAATTATGATTATATTAGGGTTTTGATAAAATTCTACGAAGAATTCTACTTCTTCACACCAATTTTTACTTTTGGCCAGTTTTCTTCAAAATAATTGAGAATAGCTACAGCGGAATCTTCATTTGGAAGATCAATCATTCCAAGTTCTGCTTTATTTGAACAAAGAACAATATTATTCAACTGAATCTGTCCCCCTGAACAACACATCTTTACATTAATGCACTGAACCCGGCGGAACACTCTATAAATTTTGGAGTAAGAAATGTAATACATAGTAAACTTCTTCTTAAAGAAAAAGTGATCTTTTCCAAGGCAAACTTTTCCAAGTTCTCTGCCTTCTTTAAATTCTGCTTTTAATGTATTTTTTTCGATTATTTCTTCTTCCGCAATTAAAGGTAAATATTTCATACTAATATTATACAACAAGACTCAATTCTGCGGTAAAATAAAATAACTGAAAAAACATAAAAGGAACTAAAATGACTGAAAACGAAATCAAAGAATTTTTTATGGTTACCGAAAAAAATGAAGCTTCTTATTTAGAAGTTCGAAAAGATTTTACTGATCAGCAGATTTCAGAAAATCCAGAACTTTTAATTATTGCGATTTTAAAAAAGACTTATGGTTTTCCAATTTCATTTTTCGATTCTGGTAAAGAAGATAATTTTACTCTTTCAGAAGAACGGTCTCAGAAAATTTATGAAGAATTTGCCGAAAGCATTTTATATGATGATTACGAAGATCTGTACGATTTTACCCAGGATTTCTCTGCCAGTCTTCCAACCGACTAATTAATTTGGATTAAAAAATGTCGAAACTTCCAACTTTAACTGCAATTCATACTAAATATGAGCAACTGACTCTTAAACTCATTCAGAAGCAGCTTACTATTACTACCATGGAAAGCTGCACCAGTGGTTTTATTGCATCTTTAATCACTGATACTCCCGGGTCTTCTGCCGTAATTAAAGGGGCTTTTGTTTCCTACTCAAATGAAGCTAAAATTCTTAATGGCGTTCCATCAGAAATAATTGAGCAGTTTGGTGTTTATTCTAAAGAAACTGCTGCGGCTATGGTTCAGGCGGCTTTAGAAAAGTATCCATCGGCGGTTGGTGTTGGAATAACTGGAACTTTCGGAAATGTTGATCCTAATAATGCTGATTCTATTCCCGGAAAAGTTTTTATTGCGGTCAGCATCAATTCTAAAATTACAACAAAAGAACTTACTCTACCTGTAAATATCAATCGTTTTGATTCTAAACTTTGTGTTGCAGATGAAGTTTTTGAATTACTTTTCCATAATCTAGCTTAGTTTTATGTTTTAGATCAAAAGGAAGTTTTCTTAATTTGTGATATTCAATTCCTTTTTTTTTAATAATTTTACCACAATAAACCACATGAATTTTTCCATCAAAATAAAACGAAAAACCATTTTTTAATTTTGAATTTGTCTGGCGAAGATATTCATCATACTGATAATTATAGAAATCCAAATCACTGCAGCTGTATTTTTTTCTTCCAACAAGAATCAGTTTTCCATTCTCCAGCTTCCCGTAGTCACCCGTATTATGAGAATTGTTTTCACCAATTACAGTTTTTCCAGAAATTGTGATTTCCCCAATTCCATTCTTATCAGGATTTGCAATTTTAACTTCAATTCCTTTTGAAGGAGTTTCGAAAGTGAACAATTCTTTTGAATACTTGTCCAAAGTTGTTTTATAAATTACAGCTCCTTCCGAGGCTCCATAAACATAAGTGATTTCCGAAGCAGGAAGTTTTTTGAGAATAGAATCTGTTTCTTTTTTATAAAGTATTGCTCCACCCAAAAAAGTCCGTTTTATACATTCCAGAGGCTTTTTAATTCTCTGAACTTTTTTTATTGGAGCCAAAAGCATTGAAACTCCAAATTTTTCGCAGGCTTTAATATTTCTCGAAACTAAACAGGTATGATTCATAAAAACTGTCAAAAGTGAATACATTGGCAACAATCCATAAACTAAATCATTGCCTTCAATTTTTACATTATCCTGAATCAAATCAATCTGGTTTTCTAAAAATGACAAATCTCTGTTGATTAATTTAGGAGTTCCTGTAGTTCCAGATGTAAAAGTTGTAATTGTTGAAGGAGTAAATGAGGGGTCTGTCCCCAAATATCGCTTAAAATTTTTTATACTATGAAAATTAAGTTTACCAGGCAGTAAAAACGAAAGTTTACTTGTAATATTATCTACAAGAACTTCAGAAACCTGTGCCATTTCCAGCATAGCTTTTGTTTTTGCTCTGTCCCCAAAGGAATCAATGATTACATGATTCTTACCAGAAAAAACACAGGAAAATACTGCAACAAAAAAATAATAATTATAGGGAAAAGAAAAAATCAGAACATTCTGGCCTGGCACTTTTTCTTTTAGGTAGGAATTCATTTTGTATATGTCAGCAAGAAATTCCTGAAAAGTTATTTTTTTATATTTCAGTCCCTCTTTATAAATAAAAGCGATTTTAGAATTTCCCTGAGAATTAGCTATGAAGTCCTGAATAATCCTACTTTTCATAAACTAAAAAATCCCTGTAGAAAAATGCTCTGTCATTAATTTTATCTTCTGCTTCATCTATGCGTTTCATTCCTGATAACTTGCGAACATTCATCATATTCCAGAAGCAAACAATCCCGCCCTTAGTTAAGCACTTTGGAATTGTTGCTGAATACTCTGTCATTTTAGAATTTCCCATGTATTCAAAAATGTCTGAAAGATTCATAAAGTCATAAGAACCGGTTAGCATTTCATCAAAGTTTTTTTCTTCGATTGTGATATTTTTAATGTTTGCTTTAATCTTGTTAAAATTCTCTTCCTCCAAATAAAAAGGCAATGCCTGGTAATAATTGTTCAGAACATACCCGTAATAAGGATTTGTTTTATTCAAGCAATAATAAAAACCTGCATCTACCTTTTTTTTAAGAATATCTGGAAGTTTATCATGACTATACTTAAAGAATTCTTTATCCCTTCCTAACTTTGCCATCATTTTATTTGAAAAGAAAATTTTGAACATAAGCTTAAAACGAAGAGTATTGATTTTTCTTTTATAAATGTTTCTCTGGGCTTCCAGAGTTGGAGCTTCTGCAAAAATCCGTATATTTTTATCTCCGCAAGTTGCAGGAAATACCTTTTCACGGAAAATATGAAAATACTGTTCAAAGCGACCAACATTTACAATTCCTTCTTCAATTAAAAACAGATGGTTATCAAAATAGGCTTTAGAATCTGAATCCAGGAAGTCTGAAATTTTATTATACAAATTTAGCCTGTCCCCGGTGTCCCCTTTTTTAATTCCTAAAAACTGCAAAAATTCTTCATAATTCAGATGAGTGATTCCACAGATTTTTAATTTTCCTAAATACACCTGAGATGGATTAAAATCAAAAGCATGAACTTTTACATCATCTTTAGTCAAAAACGAAAGTGAATTATCTAAAGCACTTCCTACTGATAAAATTTCTTTTGTTTCTGGTTTTAAATATTTTTTCAATAAAAGAAAATCTTCATGACAGTTTGAATAATGAATATAATTTGGCTCATTATAATAATCAGTTAGTTTCAATTGTTATCTCTCCTTTCAAAGCATCCAAAGTTACAACATCTCCGGTTTTAACCATAGATGTAATACCCTCAACACCAACTACACATGGCAGCCCCATTTCTCTGGCAACAACAAAACTATGAGAAAGCATACTTCCATGTTCTACAATCAAACCTCCTGCTAAAGGGAATAAACTAATCCAACCCGGATCTGTGCGTTTTGTAACAATAATTGAGCCTGGAATAAAATCACTGTCTTTTGTTTCCATTACACAAACTTTTTCAGTGATTTTGCCTTTTCCAGAAGGCAGTCCTTTTAACCCTTTAGGATTTATGAATGTAATTGGAAGAACCTTTTCATCATAGAATGCAATTCTTGAGTAGTATGGCTTAAGTTTATTTCGTTCTTCTTCTGCTTTGCGCTGTTCAATTCTAGCTTTGTAATCAAAATCTTTTTTTCCGTAAAAAATTTCATCTTTTGTAAGATAGAATACATCTCTATGATTTGAAATTTTTCCTTCTTTTTCAAGATTTTTTCCACATGCAATAAAAATATTTCTGATTACAGAAAAAACATAAGTTCTGCGTAATCGTAATCGCTCTCTGTTCTGGATAAAATGCCTTGCTTTTGCCGATAATTTTTCCAGTTTCTTTGGAATAACAATTTGACTGGCGGTTGGAGTAAGAGTCTTCTCATTTTTCAATGCATCTTTAATCAAAGTAAAAATCAAATTTGGATTTTCAATCATTGTGATTGTTTCCAATTTTAATTCATTCATTACTCGGGAACCAAATCCGTAAATATAAGCTCTAATCATTGAAGAAATCTTGTTTGTATCTTCATAATAAAGCTTATACAAATATTCTTCAGAATAGATTTCAAAATCTTTTCTGACATTTTCATCTGATTTTATTGCATCTACAATCTTTATGAATTCAGTTGCGCTTTTGGCACTTTCAACATTTCCGTTATTATTTACTGCAAAAGCCAAAAGTTCTTCGGAATCAGGATATTTTTTTACTTTTTCCTTCAACCGTCCAAAATTCATCATTACTCCAATATCATTCAAAATTGGAGTTGTAAATTCCTTAATGATTTTACTGTCTATTTCTTCATACAGTTTAGTTAATTCTTCAGTTGAAAGACCTTCCAGACTTTTTCCATAGTAAGGATTTACAATAGTGTTGAAATTTTCAACAAAGATATCCGAAAGCTTATCAATATTTTTAAATTTTCCTAAAACACAGATTCCAAGTCGGATCAATTCAATTAAACTGAGTTTTACTTTCTTGTAATTTTTGTTGTCAGTTTTTACTCCCATCATACTTTCCATGTAAGTTGTTGAGTTTTTAGATGGGAAGATTGATGTAAGGTTGTACCAGGAATTCAAATTGTAATAAAGTTTGCCTTCATATGAATAAAGCATATTATCTAAAGTTGGTTTTAAGGCTTCCAGAGTTTTCTTATTCAATTTTCCAACTTTACAGGTTTCTGTATAAACTTTTGTATAGATTTCGTGGGCAAAAGAATGAGTTAATGGTGAAGTTACTCCATAATATGACTCAATAAGGTTTGAATTATCAATGAGCAAAGTCATTTTGTGAGTATCAACATCATAAGTTGTAATAGCTCTGGACTGTAAAAAGTAAACTTTATCTTTTTTAATGGCAAATTCACAATCCTGAAAACGATTTGTTTTTGCTCTAAGTTCATCTGCAAGCTTAATAAGATTTTTTAGAACCTTTTTGTTTAAAATATCAGGACCATTTACATCGGTTTTCTTTGAATCTACATAATAAGTTGTTCCATCTACAGTTCCATCTACCAGTTTATCGCCTAAACCTTCTGTTACACTGATTACTGTTTCTGAAATATTATTTGTTACCGGATTAATTGTATTTAATACACCTGCATAATCCGCCGTTACCATTTCCTGAAGCAAAACTGCAATCTGAATGTTTTCTGTATCCAAATGATTTTCTTTACGATAATTGAGAGCCACTTCAGAATGAGCGCTTTCTACAACTTCAAGGATTTTTTCTAAAACTTCTTCTTTTTTTACATTCAGAAATGTATCGTGAACTCCTGCAAAACTTGTGGCAGCAGAATCTTCATCAATAGCAGAGGAACGAACTGCATAAAGTTTATTCTTTTTACAGAACATTTCTACAATCGCTTCCAGTTTTTCTTTATTTGGAGGATTTAAATATTCAGCTTTAATTGGATAAAAGGCAGGAGTATTTTTTATATTCAACTTCCAAAGGTTATATGCCTTACCACCGATTTCTTCCAGAGTATACTGAACTTTTTCTTTCTTTATAATTCCAAATACCACACTCAAGATAAAACTTAATCCTAAAATCAAAGCATTTGAATAATGAAACTTAAATTCATAAAAAATAACTAAGGCCAAAGCCCCAGAAACAATAAAAGGTTTAAGCCAATTCAATTCCAACGCATAAATAATCAGAAGAAATAAAGCTAATACTACAAAAAGCATTCGCTGATAAAATAAAGAAATTAAACACAATACTAAGAATGAACCAAGAAGTAAAAGTCTGATAGAAGTTCTGCTTAATACCGATTTTCCTTCCAGTTTATCTTCGTAATAATCTTTATTATCATCAATAAATCTCAGCATTAAAAATAAAGCAATCAGAATGAAAAATGAAGGATTTATAAAACTTGTAAAAGGATTTGTATAGAAAAGTAGACTGCATAACAAAAGTGTATAACCAAGTACAACAAATATTGGATTAAAAATATACTTCATCTTACCACCACCGTTTTGAAATAATTTTAGCTTTCATCATCATCTGCCAATATGATAAATCTGTGTATTTGCAAAAGGCTTTTAATTCCTGTTCAGCAACTTCTCTATCAATTTTAAGTGAATCTTCCGCCAATTTAAATGCCTCTTCCCTTGTAATCGCTTTTTCTCTAATCATAACAGAATATTCAGGCATCAAATGACTTCGACGGGCAATAATATTTTTTAAATTCAAAGCTCCATGATGAATCAGACAATCAAAGTGTTCTTCTTCACTTTCGATTTTCCAATTCATATTTTTAGTCAGGAAATTAATAATTTTATTCTTGTCGTATTCGTGATAAAGAAAATATGCAATAAAGGGTCTAAATCCTTTTTCATAGCAATCTGTTAAAAACATTTCTTTTATGTATTTTGCAAGATTTTTATCTACCAGTTCATCAATTTTAGAAATTATAATTCCAAGTAATTTTTCAGGATCTTCTATTTCTTCTTTCAAACCTTCAGTTACAAAAGGCTTAAAATAATCTTTTTCGGTTTCGTTAAAATTTCTCAGCATCTGATAAGGGCTTCTTCCGTGAATCATGGTTGCCGCATCAATTTTAGACGCATAATTAATCATGATAGCATAACCCAAAAAAGAACAAGTCAAACAAGGAGACAGATACTTCTTACAGATTTCGTGATAAAGCTTTTTTACAACAGATTCATCCAGTTCAACAAATTCATGCTCAACTCCCAGTTCTTTTACAACAGAAACAATTTTATTTTTTGCTTCTTCTGACATAAAACCGTTATCAAGAGTGAAAGCCTTTACTTTTAAGTTATATTTTTTTACCAGCTGATAAAGCACATATGTTGAATCTTTTCCACCGCTAAAACCAACTGCAGCATCATATTTATGACCAGAGTTTTTAATTCTATTGAGAAAATTATTTTCCAGAGTTTCATAATTATGGAATTTGCCTTCCCATCGTTCATATTCCCTACAGAAATTACAAACTCCTTCTTTATCAAACCAAATATTTTTTACAGTTTTATCATTTATACAGCGAGTACAAGTCTGATTATTTAGTATTTTCATATTTCAGTACTCCGTATTTTTTCTGGCGAACTAAAAGCCCCTTAAAATAACTCTGCATTGTTTTATTTTTTACCTGCTGAAAATGGAGCAGAACTTCTTCGTAACCCCCGTCCACCACAACTTCAGTGCTTAATTGCAACAACTTAAATAAAACATGAAGCTTTCTGTGATCTTTATCAATTGCAAAAGTCTTCTGAACATAAAAACGCTTTTCTGGGTCTGGATAACAGAAATTGAATCCTACCAGTTTTTCATTATAAAAAATCATAATCAAAACCGGTTCAATTCCTCTTAAGCTTTTCATATACATTGCCTTAAAAGTCTGCACATCAATTGGTTCATAAAAGTCATGACCTTCAAAACATCTGGCGGAAACTTCAAAAACCTGTTCCAAATAGTCGTTAGTTTCTTCTCCGCAAACAATTTTCCAATCATACCCAGAAGGAAGTTTTGGATTAAGAGGCTTTTTTACCGCTTTCATATTCAATTTTGAAACTGTAGAAGTATAAGTTTCTGCAACTTCGAACCCTTTATCATAAAACTTCTGTAAAATTTTCTGATCACTCAAACAATCTGGATAAAGTTTAAAATCAAATTCATTCAGGGCCAAACGATAATTGAACCAGGAGTTTCCATTAATTGGTCCAAGCAATTTTTGACCTTCAGTCTTTGTCTTTAATTCTTCAATAATATAATCTAAATCTTCAAGAGCTGTAATATTCAAAAAACCAAAGTATTTGCAATCCTTTTTCTGGATTAATGCACAATAAGATTCTCTGTGAGCAACAATCTCATATTCATCATTTTTTAGAATTTCATCCATTTCTTTGATTTTTTTTAAAAGCTCAGGAAAAGATTCCAAATCCTTAAGATAAAAATCATATTTATCGCATTCTTTATAACCGTAGGCAGCAAAAACAAAATAAACTTCTGAATGATTAGAAATTGAATCGTAATCGCTAGGTGCGTCCCCAACAAACAGCGCTTTTTCTGAATAATCTTTAGTAATTCGCTTAATCGCCTGAATTTTGTTGGATTCTTCAATTGTACTGTCCCCAGTAATCAAAGCTTTAATTCCCGAAACCTGATAAAAAGCCTCTAAAAATGGACGAGGACAATTACTGATGATATAAAGTTCATAATCTTTGGCAAGTTCTTCAAAAAGCTTGTAAAGATTCTTACCATAAGTCTGAGGATTTTGAACCAGATATTCAATTACATTCATGAGCAGAAGCTTTCCCAGGGTTTCTTTATCTTCAACACCAGGAATAATAGTCATAACCAATTCTTCCAGCTTCATGCCAAGAAAAGATTTTACAGACTCTCCACTTCTTCTAGTTTCCTGAGGGATTTTTAATGTATCGCAGGTTTTATTATATGAATAGACATAAGCATCTCCAGTCTCCCAAAGAGTACCGTCCAAATCAAAAATTATTTTTTTCATTATATACCTTTTTTAAATGTTTCTATTGATAATAATGATATATCATTATCATAAAATAAACAAATTGAACATGGCAAAATGAATATATGTTTACATTTTGACTATAGTATGAAAAAATATTGTTTATAGGATAGAATGTTGAAAACAAAGCTTATTTTAGTTGATTTAGATTTAACTCTTTTAAGAACAGACGAAACTATTTCTCAACACACAATTGATGTATTCAATAAATGTCACGAAATGGGAATTTTAGTTGGTTTCTGCACAAGCCGTGGAACAATTGCGGTTTCTGATTATTCAAAGCTCATTCATCCAGAAATTTTAATCTGCAATGCCGGAGCCTGCATTTACTATAATAATGAATTAATCATTTCCCAAACTTTTAGTAAAACCGAAACAAATCAACTGCTTTCAAAAGCCTACGAAATCTTTGGACCAGATACCGAAATGACCCTGGATACAATTGACAGTTTATATTGGAATAAAGATTTAAAAAATGCCAACAGATATCTTAAAAAGGCTCTTTTCCATAATTTTGTGAATTTCCCTGAAGCTGCAATGAAAATTTGCGTTCAAACTGATAATGAAGAAAAAGCTAAGCAGTTAGCTGCTCAAATTTCGGGTTGTGAAACTCAAGGTTTCAGTGATATTCCATGGTTTAAATTTTCACCAACTATTTCTTCAAAAGAAAATGCAGTAAAAGCCCTTTCTAAATACCTTAAAATTCCTTTAGAAGAAATGATTTCCTTTGGTGATGATTTTGCTGATATTGGAATGCTCAAAACTACAGGTGTTGGAGTTGCTATGGCAAATGCTATTCCCGAAGTTAAAGCTGCCGCTTCTGCCAGTACTCTTTCCTGTGATGAAGATGGCGTTGCCGTTTATCTGGAAAAAAACATTATTAATAATTAACAGGAGAATTCAGTATGGAAGAAAATAAAGTTTCACCTCTTAGCCTTTCTATGGACAATCCTTTTTATGTTGAATACTTAAAAGTTAAAGATAAATTCGAAAAAAAAGAAGAAAAGAGAATTGGTAAAAATATTGATTTAGGTTCCAGTGGTTACGATGCTTCTCAGTTGTTTTTTCTATGCTACATGACCAAAAAATATTTTTTAGACAGTCTCATTTACAGTTTTTTCAAATTGATTTTTGGAATATCTTCAATTTTCCTTTTGATTCTGACAAATAAAATTGTTCCAAGAATCCGTTATGTAAAATCTTTGATGATGTATGCATTTTTAACTTATGCAATTATTATGATTCCACTTTCGGTTTTATATATGATTGCTAACTTTATCTGCTATCTCACATACCTGAATTATGTTACTACTGTTAATAGTGTTGTAGCAAAAAATCTTGTTGTCTTTTATGATGATGAAACTGATAAATTTGCCGCAGTAAATTTTAAAACAGTTTTCAAACGAGATTATGCATCGTTCAAAGAAACACGACGAATGCGTGGCTGGTAAATAAAAACTTATCGGAAGGAAAATATGTCTGATTCTAACAATTTGTCACCAATTCAAGCCGAAATTTATAAGGCCTTAAAACAATTATCCGAAAAAACTTCTGTCACAGAATTTAATATCGCAAAAAAAATCCGGGAAAATACAAAATTCGAAGGAAAAAAGAAAGCAGGTCTCGGTTTAGGAGATCTGCTCAAAGTTTGTGAATGTCTTAATTCCGAAGAAATATATTTTTCAATTCATGTTAATTCTGTAAACGAACTTTTACTCAAAAAAGAAACCTGTCCCTCTGAACTTCCTCTAGAAGCAAAACAGCGCCGTCAGAAATCTGAAAAATCTATGATCATTTTTACTTCTGGTGATATGGCCGGTGGAAAAGAAAAATCTGGAAAGCCTAAAAAAGCCAGAGACAACAGAAGCGACAGAAAAAAACTTTCAATTTACAACAGCTACGATGAAGATTAGTTTTTAAGCCAACCCTTCTCCAACGCCCGCTGGATATTTTTGTCGTACCAATCCTTCAGTTGTGGAATGGCCTCTAAAGCAGGGCCAATTCTTTTATCTACCATTGCAACTGTTGGTTTTCCTTCAACCCAGGTCCGTCCCTTTGTAAGAGTATTGTGCAAATATGGCTGAATTCTATCCATTGCAGCCGCATATTTTGCAGTTGGAGTTGCCATTTCATCAAACTCTTCCCAAAGACTTCTGAGGTCTGTCCCCAAATTATCTGGAAGTTCACCAAAGAGTTTATCCGCAGCAAACTTTTCCCTTTCTTCTTTATCCTGATTTGCATTTACATCATAGGCAAAAGTATCCCCTGCATAAATTTCAATCAAATCATGAACAACACACATCTGAACCGCTTTGCCAATATCACAACCTTCAGGTGCATAGTCCTTAAAAAGCATTGCCATTACTGCAATATGCCAGGAATGTTCCGCATCGTTTTCTCTGCGACTTTCATCAATCAGCATAGTTCTACGGCTTACTGAAGTCATCTTATCAATTTCAGCTGTAAATTTTAAAATCTGATTTATTTTTTCATCACTACCAGGTAAAAAATCTTTAATTTCCATACAGTCATTTTAAGAGAAATGAATTGCTAAAGTCAATTTAGTATATTTTTTCATACATATAAAATGTGCTATACTTCATTTATGAATTTATTTTTTATACGACATGGCGATCCTGATTACGAACACGACACACTTACAGAAAAAGGTAAAATTCAGGCACAAAAACTTGGAGAATATATAAAAGACTGGAAAGTTGATGAAGTTTATAATTCCCCTTTAGGTCGTGCAAAACTTACTGCCGCCTATGCAACTGCAAACTGGGATAAAAAACCTCAAACTCTGGATATGATTTCTGAAATTGTTTGGGGAAATATTGGTGGAAAACCTTACGATTCTCCAAGTCCATGGACATTAATAGATAAACATCTGGAGGAAAATCATTCATACCCTTTAGATGATAGCTGGAAACAGATTCCAGATTTTGCAAAAAATACAGTAGTTCAGGATTGTGAACTTCGCTGTCAGCTTTTTGATGATTTCTTGAAAGCCCATGGATACACAAGAAAAGGTCAGCTTTATCTGGTTGAAGAACCTAATGATAAAAATATAGTTTTTATCTGTCATGGTGGAGTTTCTGCAACTTTGATTTCACATTTGTTAAATATTCCTTACCTTCAGTTTAATGCTCATATCGGCTTAGGAGTAACATCTATTTCAAAAATGAGACTTTCTGGAACTAAGGGTGAATATGTTGCCGCTAAATTAGACTATTTAAATGACACAACTCATTTGAACAAATAATAAATATGATTTATCAGAAAATTCTAAAAGGAAAATTTCTTTCTCGTCCAAATCGTTTTATTGCTCATGTTGAAATAAACGGTAAAGAAGAAATTGTTCATGTAAAAAATACAGGCCGCTGTAAAGAACTCCTACTCCCTGATTCCACTGTAATTCTGGAAGATTTTAGAACCTCTGATACCCGTAAAACAAAATTCGATTTAATTGCAGTTTACAAAACTTATCCCGAAAACCCAGAAAAACCGGCTGTTTTAATCAATATGGATAGCCAGGCTCCAAATAAAGCCGTTTTAGAATGGCTAAAATCTCAAAAACCGGAAGATGCTTTTTACTTCAACAAAATAATTCCTGAATACACTTACGGAAATTCCAGAATCGATTTTTATATGGAAAAAGATAATAAAAAATATTTGATGGAAGTAAAAGGCTGTACTTTGGAATTTGATGGCATGGGTTATTTTCCAGATGCACCAACTGAACGAGGTGTGAAGCATCTTTATGAACTTACCGAGGCACAAAAACAAGGTTTTCAATGTACGATTGCTTTTGTAATTCAGATTCCGGGTATCAAAGAAGTAAAACCTAATATTCAAACTCATCCAGAATTTGGCACTGCTTTGGATTATGCAAAAAAAAATGGAGTTCAAATCCTCTTTTTACAGTGTAATGTAAAAGAAGATGAACTCCATATTACAAAAGCCAATTATCTTTAGAACTATTGTGCCAGCTCTTTCTTCATTTTTGCAAGTTTTCTTCCACAATGAATGAAAAGATAAACATATACAACAAACAGTACTGCAAAAAGTCCTATCATAATGTAGTCCAACCAGTTTTTTGATTCGATATTAAGAATTCTGCCTATTCCAGGAACTAAACAACAACAGAAAATAACAACTAAAGGCAAAAGTCTTGTTTTAATAATTCTTTCCAGCATTTCAATTTTTGATTCTTTATCCGACAATAGCTCACCTTCATTTTCTGAAGTGATTTTAGAAGCCGGTTTACGATAATAATTCCAGCCAAAGCAAGATCCACAATATTCCCATCCAAAATCTTTATACATCTGGTTGCAATCTAATTCCGGTTTAGCATTTTTATATTCAAGCTTATAAATAACATCTTCCGGTTCTGTTTCTTCAAAATGGTAATTTACAGGAGGATTCAGCTTACAAAGTTTTAATCCTTTTTTACTCTGTTCACGAAGCCATGTTTCTTCTTCAATCCAATCTGAAATTGTAAAAAATCTAGTAAATTTTTTCATTGTTATACTCTCCTATTTATTAAGCTGACTGTTTTTATAAAGTCGTTCTATTCTTTTTATTTCTACAGCAAGTACTTCCTTGCCAAGCTCTGTTATCTGATATAGTTTTCGTTTATCTTCTTCTGCATAAAACTCTATCAAACCATCTTTTTCCATTTTTGAAAGTGTTCCATACATTGTTCCCGCACTGATTACAATTTCCCCTTCAGTAAGTTCTTTTACCTGTTGAGTAATTCCGTAACCATGCTGAGCCTTTTGTAAACAAAAGAGGATGTAGAATCCAGTTTCTGTCATTGGAACATAGATTTTTTCGATCCGTTTATCCATTTCTTTTTCTCCCTTAATGCTCTTTTTTTTAAGTAGTATCTATTGCATTACGATATATCGAGGTTCTATATATAATATATCGAAGCTCGATATATATGTCAACAAAAAAAATCCGAACAATGTCCGGATTTAAAAAGAAACTTAAATATCAGTAATTAAAGAATTTCTGGATTAGAACAATCAATTATATTTATTCTGTGTCTTTAGAAATGTATTTATGCATTGTAGCATCCATTCCAATCGCTCCAAGAGGTGCTGTTATTACAATTGAAATTACAGCCATTGTTAAAACAATGTTTCCACAACCCAAGCCCATTGCCAATGGAACACCACCAATTGCTGCCTGAACTGTAGCTTTTGGCAACTGAGAGATTAAACAGAAAATCTTTTCTTTTGTGTTTAAGCCTGTCCCCAAAATAGAAAGATATGTTCCTAATTCACGGAATATCAAACCTATTACCAGCATAATAATCATTCCAAGACCACTTTCTGTCACATAACCAATGTTTACAGTAGCACCAACCAGTACAAATAAGAAGATTTCTGCAGCAACCCATAATTTAGTGAATTTTACAGACAGTCTTTTAGAAACTTCTGGAATCTTCATATTCATTGCAATTCCCAAAGTCATTACAGCCAGAAGTCCCGAAACTGGAGCGATTCCTTCAACCCAATAAAGAATCATACAGAAAGCCATAATAATTGTAATTTTCAAAGAATCTCTAATATGAATCTTCTTAAAATACAAAGAAAGCAACAAACCTAATAAAGCACCAAGCCCAACGCCAAAAACTATTTCTGCAGGAATTCTTAATAAACTGAGAACATTTAAACTTCCACCAGCTTCCATACTAACCAATGTTGAAAATAAAACTATAACATAAACATCATCTGCACTGGCCCCTGCTATAAGCATTTGAGGAATACCTTTTTTTGTTCCATAGCCATCGTCAATCATTTTAGTTAATCGTGGAACTGTTACTGCAGGAGAAACAGCTCCCATAACTGCGCCTAAAATTGCAGCCTGAAGAATTGATACTCCCATAATTGCTGGTGCAAAAAGTAAAAAGGCAATTATTTCAAATGTCGCAGGTACGAAACATAACATTACAGCAGGACGACCTATTCTTTTTAAATCTGAGATATTCAGGGACAGACCTGCCTTTGCAATGATTATAATTAAAGCTATCTTTCTTAAATCCCCTGAAATGTTTGTAACTGATGGGTCTAATAAATTTAACAAATTTGGACCAAGAATTATTCCCGCAATAAGCATTCCAATAATTCGTGGTAACTGGAGCTTAGAAAATATCCATCCCATAATCAAACCCGAAAGAATAATTAAACCAATAGTCAATAACATAAAACACCTCATAATTGTATTTTTATAATTTTACAGGGGCAAAAAAAGAGCTGATGACAGTCTGCCCCTATCAGCAGATGCCATCAGCTTTATGACAAGCGGTTCGGATATTAATCCAGGGAGGCGTCATTCCCTCGCAGGCTTACACCTGCTTATAGAGTTTATTTCGCAAACTCGCGAAACTACTTAACCAATGCGTGATATTCCTGGAGAGATTTAACTCCACCTTCACCACCGTTGCCGTTCTTAACAGCAGCGATACCTTGAACTGCAGCAACTGCTCCAGCCAAAGTTGTGATGTAAGATACCTTGTATTTCAAACACATCTTGCGGATTGTCTTACGATCTTCAGCGTAGTTGCGTTTTGCTTTTGGTGTGTTGATTACGAGGCAAACTTCTTTGTTCATAATCATGTCTACTACGTCTGGACGACCAGCCCCAATCTTATTTACAACGTCACATTTAATTCCATTTGCATTGTAGAAATCAGCA
>JAZQOB010000080.1:0-4683 GCA_045627625.1 Treponema sp. | reverse complement strand
TGGAGGACTAGTTATGATACAAGCTAGAGGAAACAGTTCAATCTGTAAAGAAATGGCTCTGACGTATACAGAGCTGATCACAATCAAGGACCTGGCTAACAACCTTAGTCAGAAAGAATGCGCGTACAAAGAACACGTCACGGAGGCGTGTGTTTCTATGCGCGTGCAACGAGCCATGAAACGAAATGGCTATAACAACAAAATCGTTTTTCTGTCAGACTGCTACAAACTTCTTAACAATCCTTAATCCCTACCTGCTTAATTAATTCAAATTCTAAAAATCTAAACATCTCGCTGAAATTCTAAATGAACATGTGAAGTCAAATGGCTGTACATTTTGAACATCTGCTTCTAGCAGAAATACAATTTTGGAGGCTATATATGGCTGTAACATTTAATGCCGCTGACCGCGTCGGCGTTGTCGGTGGCTACATTGGAGGCATTGCGTCTTTGCTCGGAATGCTTGGTGGTGGTTATTACAATGGCGGCATGGCTGCTCCTGTAATGGCTAATGGTTATAACGGTAATCCTTACGGACATTCTGTTGTAACAGAACCTGAACTTCACGAACGCCTGGCACAGGAAGAGAAAATCTCTCGCCTTACAAGCGAACGTGACATGCTTCTGAGCGACCAGCGCAACGAAGTAAAGATGCTTGAAGTCTACAAGTATCTGGATGCAAAGGACAAAGCTCAGAGCGAAGCCCTTGCTCAGTTCAAAGCAGAACAGGCTGTCATCAATGCTCAGGTTGGAGCAAACCTTGCACTGAACCAGGACAACATCAGAGACCTTAGATTCACTATCGGCTCTCTGACAAAGACAGTTATTCCAATCACAAATATCTGTCCACGTCCTGCTGTTGCTGAAATCCAGCCAACAGAACAGGCACCTGCTGCTGGCGGAGCAACTGCCTAAAGTTCCAGGTTAATTCACGGGGGGATGCCTTTGGGCATTCCCCTTTTGCGAGGGTAAACAATGGTTTTAATTGCAGATGCAAAAACAAAACTTACAAAATGGATTGAAAAAAACATCATCAATAAGGTTCCAGGAGAAGGAAAACGTGTTGTCATGGCGGTAGCTGTTAATCGTGCAATGAACAACATCGACAGAGTGATTCCGGAACTTACGAAAAATCCTATTCTTGCCGCAACCGGAATCATTGATGGTGAATCAATTGACGAAAACATTCTGATTGAGATAAGGGAAAAGCTGGGAGCAAATCACTTTGACATTAACATTCCAATGATTGGAACAGTTGGCATAGATGGTGAAGCCCTGGACGACCTTTACAGCCAGATTAAATCATAGGAGACAAAATCATGGAAAACTATCTTAAAAATAAAATGCAGATGGAAAAGGATGACCTTAAAGACTGTGACATGCTCATGGGGTATGCAGAAGAAGCTCAGGCTCATGGAGAAACAGACTGTGCCACTTTTTTTTATAACAGAGCCAAAAGACGATGGGAAGATTACAAAGCCTCTGAAGCCGAAGTCACAAAAGAAGTGGACAAAATGCGCGGAACCGCAAGCGATGCCCCGGACAGTATACAGGGCATGCTCTACAATCTTCTTATGGAAGACCAGAAAGAACGGGCTATGAAGCTTAAACACAGGATTGAAACCTTTGCCTGATGCACTAACCACCGACACAAAAAGCCGGTGGTTTTTTTATGTCCTGTAGATTTATGAAAGGAGGATTATACATGAGTCAATCATTTGCAGACTTACAATATCCATTTTCAAAAAAAGCGCATGAAGCCTATGAAGCAATGCTTAAAGACGAAAAGCTTAAGGAACTTGGAGTTGAAAAAATAGCAATTTCAGAAACAAAAAGAGATCTGACTGTTCAGATGGCATATTATGCCCGAGGAAGAATGCCGGTAGATGATGTTAAGGCAATGTATAGAGCTGCGGGGCTTTATGCACTTTCAACAGAGGAAGCAAAAACGCCTAATACCTGGACACTCGAATCAAAACACATCCAGGGACTTGCCATTGATCTTGTCCCTGTAAAAAACGGTGTTTACTGGTGGAGTGCACCGTTTCCTGTATGGGAACGTATGGGAGAAATCGGAGAAGCTCACGGGCTTACATGGGGCGGAAGATGGAAGAACCAGGACTGCCCGCATTTTCAGTAGGAGGAAAAAAAATGTTTAGAACTGTATTCAAAGAAAGTGATGGTCAGTGGTCAATGCGCCGGGTACTGGCCTTCCTGTTTGCCCTTGCATCAATCGGATGCGGGATTACATCTCTTATTCTTAAGGCTGTCTGGCAGGTCATTGCCTGTGCTTTCGGTATTCCAGGAATAATCAGCATCATACTGCTGTTCTTTACAACATGGACAGATGTTTCAACGGTTGTAAATGCCGTTAAGGGGAAATGATGGATGTCAAAGAAAAAATCTATGTTTCTTTTCTTGGCAGTTTGCTTCTGCTTATCTTCATCATCCTGGTCTCAGGAACTGTCAGCCACGGAAAATGTCGTATTAGTCAGGGAACTGAAAACTATGCTGCAGGAAGTGAGAATGCTGAAAAGCTTTCAGACGGAATCCTGCAGAGAGTTGGAGAACTGGAAGACCAAATGCGAACTGCAGGAGAACAAACTTCAGAATGTATTACAGAGCTTAGAGAGAGTGTCACAGAAATTGGAGGACTCCGAAATGACTGTGATAGAATTGCAGAAGCTGGTCGAGGAATTGCGGAGTCAGCAGACGATATTGAGAAACGAATACTTTACTGTCTGCAGGTCCTTGGAGTATCAGAAGAAGAAGCAGAAATGCTGGATGATGAGCGCCCTGGTCTTTATGACCCTGGCGGTCAGTGAAGGAATAATAATTATCTGTAAGTAAGGAGAGTCTGATGAATGGCAATTGGGGATTGATAGCAGGAATTGCAGGATTAATAGTTTCAGTCATAACGATTGTATCTGTCATCATTGCCATTGGTCAGAACAAAGGCAAGACAGATGCCCAGATTACTACCATGGATAAACAGATTAGTGATCTGCAGTCTGAAATGAAAGAGCACAAAAAGGAAGCTGCTCAGACTGAAGCAACATTGCGCAGTGAATTCAAGGAAGAAGCTTCAAAGCTCAGAACAGAACTTGCGGTTACTAATTCAACCATGCAGGATTTCGGGAACAGGTTTTCCGATTTCTCTGGAGAAATGAGAGCCACAATGAACTTCATCAAGGATGACTTGAGAGACATCAAGGAGAAAGTAAATGCCAAAGAGAAATAAAATCGAACTGCAGGGACTTGTGGAGCGGATTGTCCACATGTTCTATGAAGACAAGATGACTCACGTTCAGATTGCGGAAACCCTCAAGTCGGAGGGATTTGACGTCTCAAAAAGTGGCGTGGGCCGTACTCTTGTAAGTCATGCAAGCCAGATGAAAGCCTACAAAGACGCGGCGGCTGAAGCCGTGGAAATTGTAAAAGAGGTACGAAAAACTCCTGGTCTTGATATAAATGAAGCAACCATTCAGATTGCATCCACAAAACTCCTGAAAGAAATTGAAAGCTTTGAGAATTTCAACACTCTTGAACCGGAAGAAGTTCTTAAAGCCGTAAGCCGTCTTGCCACCTCGCAGACTCAGATTGCAAAAGTAAAACTTGAGTTTGAACGCGGTTACAAGAAAGGTCTTTTTGAAGCTGCAAAAACCGTGGAAGAAGAGATCAAGAAAGCCGGTTGGGATGATGACAGAGTGGCTATGGTCAAAGCAAAGATTATGGGCTTGAAGGTTAAAGACGATGACGAATGAAAACCTTGAAATCTTTCTGCCCTACCAGAAAGAATGGCTCGAAGACCGAAGCCCTCTCAAAATCATTGAAAAGAACAGACGTTGCGGTATTTCCTGGACTGATGCTTCTGACTCGGTTATTGATGCCGCTCCATCTAAAGGATGGAGCAATACTTATTATATGAGTTTCAACAAGGATAACTGCCGCCAGTACATTGAGGATGCTGGAGAATGGGCAAAGAAATTCGGTGAAGCTGTAAGTGAAATCGAAGTCAAAGAAGAACCTCTTCTGGAAGATGACGAAAAGAGCATCACAACTTTCAGAATCACTTTTGCAAGCGGTGCTGAAATTGTTGGGCTTCCTGGAGTCCCTCGTTCGCTCCGTTCCAAGCAGGGAAACGTTGTTCTTGATGAAGCTGCATTCTTTGATGATTTCGAAGGTGTCATGAAAGCGGCATTGGCTCTTGTTATGTGGGGCGGAAGAATCCGTATCATCTCAACTCATAACGGGAAAGACTCTCCGTTCAATCAGCTGATTCAAAGAATCAAGACAGGAAAGGAAACCGAATGGAAGCTTCACAGAATCACTTTCCGTGAGGCAATTGCTCAGGGGCTCTTTAAACGAATCTGTCTAAAAAAAGGCGACAAATGGACTCAGGAACTTGAGGATGAATTTGTCGAAAAGATGTATAAAATCTACGGAGACAATGCAGACGAAGAATTGGATGTAATTCCTCGTGAATCCGGCGGAAGATATTTTTCACGTGGATTGCTTGAATACTGTACCGCAGAGGAAGGTTCTGTTGCTATCAGAAGGCTTGAATGCTCCGATTCATTCCTGCATAAGTCAGATTTTATTAAAACAAAACAGATAAAAGACTTCTTCAATCAGGAAATCCGCCCCGTACTGGCAAGCTGTGAGGCTCCGGTTTACTACGGA
>JAZQOB010000079.1:0-29901 GCA_045627625.1 Treponema sp. | reverse complement strand
ATTTTTTGTTACATAAAAAATATCATCTAATTCTTTATTTTTAATTATATCTTTTTCAATATTATTTGTTGTTTCAATGATTGTTGAATATAAATTTATGATGTTATCCTGAAAAAGATCTGAGGTATTATTTTTGGTTTTTTGTATGTAATCGAATGTAAGAAGCTGTTCATTTTCAAGAATAAAATTTCTTGTTTCTACAATACTGTTACCTTTGATAAAATCTTCATTGTTCATTATGTCGCAAAGAATCAATGTCTGTTCATTTTTAGATAAATTATGAAAAGGAGAATTTATTTTGTAATTATTAAATAAACTTAAAGATATTTCAGCATCATTAAATGTTGAGTATGTTCCAGGTATTTCAGTAAAGCTTTTACCTGAAAAAGTTTTTCCAGTTAGATTAATCTGATGTTTTTCTTCTTTATATTTATAAATTGAATATTTATCATTAAAACTTTTTCCAATAATATCAAGATTTTTATTCTTATCTTCATAAGAACATATGTATTTTTTATTTGTCATTTTTTCAAAAATATCAGGCATATGATTGACAAATATTTTATCTGATTCGTTTAATGATATTTCGTAAAGAGAAGTTTTTTTATTTAAGATATTATCTTCATTAATCATAATGTATTTCCTTAAGTAATTTACTAAAAATATTATTTGTGATTTTTGAAAAATCATAAGGATGATAAATAATATAGTTTAAAAACATATCCTTTTGTTTTTGTTCAAAGTTTGGAACATAAGGATCAGAATTAATACTACAGCTAAAATAATATTCAAGAATATCTGTTATTTCAGATAAATCATAATAAGCTTTCTTAGATGTATTATATTTTTTTTCTGGTTTGTCTGAGTGAAAATTATAATAAAAATTAAAATCTATTTTTTTTGTTTTTTTATTTTTTTCACAGATTAAAACAGGATTACCAAAAATATGGATTTTTTTTTCGGAATCAAATATTTCTGGTACAGGAATTGTATATTCACTTAAATTCAATTGTGCAAGTCTAAGTTGATTTAAGCCTCTGTGCATTTCTCCGTTATTTTTTTTATATAACTTCGGAATTGCATGCTTATAAAATATTGAATTACCGTTTCTAAATCCATTTAGTAAAATATTTTCTGTTTCAATTATATAGTTGTATAACATTCCAAAACTTTGATTAAGAGAGAAGAATTTCCTTCTTCTCTCTTAGTAAAAAAAATATGATTTAACTTCTACCTTTACCTTTTGTATTTACATTTGATTCAGTATTTGTATTAGTATTTTGCTGCTCTTTTTTCATTACAGCTTCATCCATTCTTGCAAGAACATTAGGGTCGCTGTAAGCTCTTGATAAAGCAGAATTACAAATACCCATAAACTGACGAGAGTGATTAGCAAAATCTTTTTCAATATTATCAATTTCAGAAGAAGAAATTTTACAGCCTTCAAAATTTCCGTTCATACAGCCCTGGAAGAATTTTACTAAATTTTCCATTAAAACTTCTTTTGAAGAATTGTTTTTTCTTGTATAAGGAACAAGCTGATTTTGAATAATAGGAACCATCTCTGGTTCTTTATAATCGAGGGGTTTTCCATTTCCGACTCTGTTTGAAATTACAGAACCTGCAAAATGTAAAATCTTTGGATCACCTGCTTTTACGGCAATTTTTTCTCCAGTTCTTGTATTTGTTACTTCCTTATCTTTTTCATATTTTTCTGTTTCTGATAACTGGTTTTCTGTATAAACTTTTTTGTTTCCTTTTTCATCAAGCTGAAATTTTAATTCTGTCTTTTGAAGATTTGGAACAGCATAAAGATGATATGGATTTAAATCTTTATAAGGAGTTCCGTCTTTTCTTTTTTTAATATCACCGGCCTTGGCAATTCCTTCAACTACTTCTGGACTTTTATCTGTATAGAATGCATCTGGATTTTTTGTAAATGCAGTACCGATAGATTTTGTTCCTTTTCTTGCATAGAATGGATCTTCAAATCCTCTTTCATTTTTATGATTGTCCATCTGATTTTTTGATAAAGCAAGATGTGATCTTAATCCTGCATCAAACATTCCCTGATTAGCTACAATCATATTGAATCCTAAATAAGGATGACCTGTTTCTGCATTGACAATGTAATTTGGTCCTTTAGATGTTTTCTGTAAAACAGAAGTTCCTTTTCTTAAATGGTCACAGAAATCTTTAATAAATTTTGTTCCCATTCCTTCCTGATTTGTCATTTCTTCCATGTTTATACCTCTAATTGGTTCGTATTTCACTTCTTATACAAGAAGTTTTTTGAAGTTTTATAATAAGTACAACGTACTTTGTTTATGGATTAATATTGACGAATACCATTGAGCCAGTATTCTTTATGTTCTCCAAAGTCAGAAATTACCGCAGGTTTTAAGTTGCCATCACTGTCGTACTCTTCTCTATGTAATTTCCCATTCTGCCAGTATTCAGTATGTGTATCTTCAAATTGAACAGCGGGGATACCAGGTTCAGAATTCAGAAATCCATTCTTAAAATTTAAAATTACACCTAATTTGGTATAACCAAATTTATTGTAGATAACTGTGAAATCCTGTCCTTCTTTTGGTACACCATTTTCACATAAAGGCTTGCCAGTATGCTGTAAGTTAATAAACCTGCTTTTTGTTTTTTCCATTTTTCCCTCAATTTTTGTTGGTTGACTTTTATTATAATTAGTTTAAAAATTATTTCAAGTTTAAATTTATTCTGGTAGATTTTTATATTAAAAAAAGGTTCGGATTCCGAACTTTTTGAAGGTATATAATGACTGTAAAAATATTGAATAATGATTATGTAAAATTATATTCTCTTGGAATTGAAAAAGACTACACAGGTTCTGAAATAATTTATAATGATGACAGTATGACTTTTTTGTTTTTTTATTATGAATGTTTTGTCCGATTGTATGTGGTAAATGGTAAAAAGAAGATAATTAATCTGGTTCAGGTAAAAGAAAAATGCAACATAATTATCAATTTTGATGATAAGGAAGCAAGAAGAATAAGAACTTTTATAGGAACAAAAGTTGAAAACAAAATAATATTTTATTTACCTGAAGAGTTTTTTCAAAAAATAAAATTAATAATTAATGACAGAAACTGGAAATATAAAATAGAAAATATTTATAAAGAATATTTGGGAGATTATTTAGATGGAATTAATAACTTTAACAGCTGATATAAGAAGAATGTTCGGTATTACATCTGCAATTGTGAATTATCAGAATAAAGATTACATGATTATGCTAAAACAGATGAGTGATAATTATATTGTTTTCACTATGCCGGAGATTGAAATAAGTTATGGAGAAATATTATTGGTAAAATTTCCGTCTAATTATGGCACTGTGGAAATTAAAATCAGTGTTAATTGTTTTTATTCAAACGGATCAACATTTGTCATAGAAGCAGATTTTATTGTCTATAATGAATCAGATTTTTTTATGGAATTTGAAAAATTTATACGATTGCTCTTAGAGGAAAAAAAACGAAAAGAAGAACGAATTTTATGCACTAAAAGAAATTTAGAACTGTTGAATTTAAAGAACATAATTGAATTAGAGTTTAAATATAAGAAAATGAAAGCTGTTATAAAAGATTTGTCATATAGCGGTATTAAATTATTGTGTAATGAAAAGTTGCTTGAAGATACATCTTTATTATTTAATTTTAAGTTGTTTTTCTTTAATCCTAATGAAGTTATATTGTTTTTTAATTGTCCAATAATACGAAAAAGCTTATTTGTATTTGAAGAGCAGAAAATGACTGAACTGGTATTAAAATTGCCGGAAAATATAAAGTATAAAAAAAGAATTGGTGAGTTTCTGAGTAATAATGAATCAAAAACTCACCTGCGATGATTTACATGATATTATAACCTTTTTCGATATAGTAATTTTCAATTTGTCTTAAAATGAATTTTTCAATATCTGAATCATAATTATTTTTTTCGATTGTAAATTTGAATGTTTTATTTTTTTCATTTAATACAAAATGATATAAAAGGCTGAAGTTTGTTTCTTCTTTATTTTCTTCTTCAGTAGTTATATTTTCTGATAAAGAATCAAACTCAATGTTTTCTGATTCTTTTTTTTCTTGAGAGTTTGATTCTATATTAATATCAAAAGAAAAATCATCGTCATCTTCAGAAATTTCTATATTCTTATTTTGTACAGATTTTGGTTCTTTTTCTTTTTCAATGTTAAGTCTGAAGTTTTCTTTTACATCTCCTTCTTTTTTAAGTGCTTCATTTGCGGCATTTTCTATTTCTTTAGTGGACAGATCTCTTAACTTATAAATTGTTCTTGTTGATATAGTATCGGCATTAGGAATTCTGTTGATGATGTCAGCATTTTTTTCTCTTGTTTCATGAGCTTTTAAGGCTTCACTTACATCACCTTTTGATTTATGAAGCATTTTGCTTATTTCTTTGATTGTATATCCCATTTTAGAAAGCTGAGAAATATATAATTCTCTTTCGTATGGAGTCATGTTTTTTCTGTGTTCATTTTCAATTGCCTGGCTTATGATACGTTCTTTTTCATCAGCGAATTCATCTTCTACAATACAAAGCAGGGTTTCTTTTCCGATTTGTGAACAGGCCTTAAATCGTCTGCTTCCAACTTTTAAGATATACTTATTACCCTTTCTATAGACTTTACATGGTTGTATCTGTCCGTATTCCTGAATTGTTGCACCAAGCTCATCTATATCTTCATCTGTATATGTATCACGTATATTATCTCCAATTTCTATCATTGAAAGAGGAATCTCAACCTGCATTCCTTTTTCAAACTCTATAAAATTTTCTGAATTAAAGTTTTCATCTAAATTATAGTTTCTACTAGATAAATTTGTTTTTTTTGCCATAGCTTTTTTATTTACTCCTTATTTAATTTTCTCTGAGAATTCTGCAAGTTGTTTACAGATTAAAGATGAAGGCATATATTCTTGAATTGTAATATGTTCACTGACAGCACTGTTTATTGCAGCAGAATAATTTAATAATAACATGTTGAAAGATGTTGATTCAATAATTTCTTTATATTGTCTTTGTGTTGCTTGTTTTTTGTCATATTTATTTACTATTAAATTTTTACTTACCTGAGCTTGTGAATTATACAGGTTTTTAATTTTTTGAATATTTGTATAAAAAGTTTGTAATGCATTTACCGCAAATTCTTCTGTATTGATTATTGGTATGATAAGATTTGATTTAGAAATAATCAGTTTTTCTGCGTCTCCCCAGTTTGTAGGTAAATCAATAAATACATAGGAAAATCCTTCTTTTTTGGCAGTTTCCAATATGTTGGAAAAAATAAGCGGGTTTTCTTTGAAATAAATTTCTAAGAATGTTTTAAACTTGTTATTTCCTTTATTTGTAGGTAAAAGATATAATCCATGAAAATCATCTTTTGGTTTTCTCACTTCTATCAATGCTTCATCAAAGCTGCAGTCTTCATTTAATACATTAAGTAATTCTTTATCAAATTTTTCAGATTCTGGTTCAGTAAATAATGTACTTAAGTTTCCTTGCTGATCTGCATCTATCAATAAAACCTTACCGTATTTGCACATTTCGTAAGAAAGCATACCTGTGATTGTTGTTTTTCCTACTCCACCTTTTGTCATGATAATATTTATTATTTTAAATGCTGAATTTTCATTCATGATTTTTGTCGCCTCTAATTAATGTTATGTTTATTATAACTAAAAGTCAACTTATAAAAAAAATGAGCTTACATAATTGCAAGCTCATTAAAAGTAAATGATAAATTATTTTTCTTGTTCTTCATTAATATCCAGCATAGCTTCTTTTATTTGGAATAAGAATTGTTTATCTGCTTCTTCAAACCAATATGATGCCGGAATCATGAACAGAAACTTTTCCATTAGATTATAGGATGGTTTTTTTGTTTCTTCTGATACTGCGTGGCAGTATTTATAGGAAATATGAAAGGCAGAACATATTTCCTTTAAACGTCTTTTTACAATGAGAACTCTTAGTATTACAACTGCTTTTTTCATATTCTCCCCAGATATTTGAAACGAAAATATTTATATATTTAATAAAATACTTTATACAGTATAAATTATTTATTTTTAAAAATATACCATAATTTTCTATTTATTTTTCGTTTTATGTCAGAATACTGAGACAGGCACAATTGAAGAAAGATTTTCCTTAATTTGAAATAACGTTACAACCAGATTTGATATGGATGACAAAATAATTACGGCAATTAACCAGCCGATTAATTTAGTTCTAAACTGTTTGTTATCCCGGTTCATTATCAGTCCGATTCCGATTCCGATTATACTTGACAGATATATGACATCCATCCACCAGCTGCTCAAGATGGAAAAGATTGTTACCAATAATGTTTTCAGCGATAGCGTTACTTCTTCTGTTCCAGTATTTGCATACATTATAAAAGGAAAAAGAAATAATATGACTATGAGTATTATTTTTTTATTTTTTGAATAAATCATTCCAATATATCCGGTTGTAAAATTGATGAAATTAAAATTTCAAGTAAATATTCATCTTTTTTTGTTATTTCTCTGGTAATTATGTATAAAATTATTCCGAGAGGAACAATAGCAAAGCTTTCGGTAAGAATGTACATAAAAGCTGTAAAAATTAATATGAGGACAAGGATTATTGGAGGTAATCCCATTATCAGATTACGTTTAAGAAGACTTTTATGTACAGGGTAAGTAAATTCACTGAATGCCATTATAGACTATCTAAAAGGTTTTGACCTTTCACTTGAGTTTTTAAATCGCCAAAATCTTTTATGAAGATACTGCAGATTGTACTACCACCACCAATAAGTATAGCTGCTAATAACCATGGCAGCAAGGCTTTGATTAATCGTTCTTCTCCTTTCGATGTGATCATTTTTATACCGATAAAGACAATGCCTGCCAACGCAATAACTTTTGTGTACCAACCTGAAAAAATTGTATATACAGTATAAAAGATACTGTTTACATTATTAGTTGCTGTATTTGCACCTGTAGTTTCACCACAATAAGCGCTGGCTGCAAGCATTAAAAAGCAGATTAAAAAAGACCATAATAATTTTTTATTTGTAATGATCTGTTCATTTGTAGATTTTAATTGTTTCAATTTAAACTCCTTAGATATTTTTTTCGATGCTGTTCTGTGCAATCTGAAGAATGATTTCATCGTTATAATCTTTTGTTTCTATAATCTCATCTACCATTACCCCTTTTCCAGGTATTTTTCTAAGATGAATGATTACATCAACAAGATCATTGACAGGCATTTCATTCTTGAATTCCATTCCTAACAGTGTTTTCATACGAAGAAAAGTTCCTTCTGCACTTTCTGCATGGATTGTTGCCAATCCCCCTGGATGTCCTGTATTCCAGGAGTCCAATAAAGCCCATAGTACTTTTCCTTCTCTAAGTTCTCCGAAGATGATTCTGTCTGGAGAACATCTTAACGCAAGTCTTACTGCTTTGAAGGCATCTTCTGTATCAATTGTCAGAACTTGTCCGTATTCTGCGGTACATTGTAATTCCGGTGTGTCTTCGACAATGTAATAGCGTTCTTTCGGATAGTATTCTGCCATTTTTGCAATAAGACAGTTTGCAAATGTTGTTTTTCCGCTTCCAGTTCCTCCTGATATCAATATATTTTTTTTAAACTTTATAAAATTTTCTATTCTGTCTGCATATTCCTGTGAACATTGTCCATTCTGAACATATTGTTCCAGTTTATAAACAAACTTTGATTTTTTTCTTATTGTGATAAACGGATTTTTTGTCCATCTGAGAATCGCAGTAATGCGGGCTTCATAATAAGGAATTGTTCCTTCCAGAACAGGATAGTTATCAAAATTTATATCCTGATTGATGAATTTGGCTATCTGCATGAGTATGTTTATGCACTGCTGATTGCTTAAAACAAGATCAGTTGTATAGCATTCTTTTCCAAACTCCTTAACAGAAACAGTTCCGTTGTTAACAAAAATATCCGTTATTTTATCATCATCTAAAAATCGCTTGAGTTCTCCTAAACTGTATGTAATTGCCTGCATTTCCCTTTCAAGGGCAATAATTTTACTTTCACTACTCATCTTCTTTCTGATTTTCTATATTATTTGCAAAAAGCTTGTCATATAGGTTGCCGGCTTCCTCATACATTGTGTCATTGAAATTTTTAATGAAAAGATCTTTATTTTTTACTGCGTTGATTTTTTCTATTGAATTGGAATCTCTTGCTGGCATTGGATGTGCATAGAACCATTGAGTCAGGAACATGAGATATAACTGTCTGAAATATTCTGTCTCAGTGTTCTGTCTGTTGATTGTTTCTGTCAATGTATTAAGAGCTGAATAAACAATGTTTTCAGAAGTTTCTTCTTCAGTAGCATGTTTTACGAGTAATTTTTTAATGTAAAAAGTTCTGGAACATCCTTCTTCGGATGCCTTGAAGTCAAGTTTTCTGACAATATCTTTTGGAAGCCGTAAGCTTACAATTGGATAATCTTCATTTGAATTTTTACTTTTATTCATTAAAGGATGACTCCTGCCTGTCTTAAATAGTTTTCATTTTCTTCAATATTTTTTTCATTTTCTTTCTGTTCGGGTGTTTCTGCCAGAATATCTGTTACGTCAATTTCAGGCATGAACTCATATATGTTTGTATTTGAGTTGTCAAAATGAAACCACCATTTTGCATCATCATCTTTGATGACAAAGCTGTTTCGGCATTCATATAAAAGTTCCTTACGCGTTTCAGGTTTTGGCAGATTCGCTTTATCTTTGAAACGTGGATCTGAATAGTAGGCAACTTTATATGCAAGGGCTGTTGGTCCTCCCTGTGTATATATGAGTTCATATTCACAAGGTAAGGTTTCAATTTCACCAGATGTAAATAAGCGTCGTTCTCCGATATCGTTTGATACATTTAATGAATTCAAGCCAAAGTCATATTTAGAACCACTTGTCGAAACATTATGTTTGACAATACCTTCTGAACCGATACGTTTTGAAAAATATTCCGCAATATTATCATCATTGATGGCATATGTAACTGTATATTTACAGTGGTCAAGAATTGGAGCATTTTGTCCATAAAGTTTATCTATCTGAGCCTTAGTCTGACATATCCAAAGAAAACTGATTCCATAACCATTAAGAATTCCGGCGAAAGTTTCAATTGTGTCCATTTTTCCTAGAGTCGGAAACTCATCAATAAGAAAAAGAATTCTGTTTTTTAATACTTCATTTCCAAATTTTGTAAGGCCTTGAGAAAACTTACGGCATACGAATTCAATAATAAGACGCAGTAAAGGAGCAAGACGGTCCAAATCTGAAAAAGGAATTGTCAGATACCACGAAATTGGTGTTTCAGAATATTTAAAATCATCCAGTGAAAAATCCGAAGTATCAGAGCAATAGGCTACTTTTTCATCATTGAAAATGGCAAGAGCTTCAAGTGCAGATGAATAGATGGAACCCATTTCTTCATCTGCCGCTGAAAGAATCTGACTGGCATAATTGCAGATAGCCTGATGGATTTCTTTAGTACAGTGTTCAGCACTTATCATATTTTTCAATAATTGTTTTTTCATATCGGCCTTTTCATCAGCGGATTTATCATCTGCATTTGCACTGGCCAAATATTCGTAAACACCTGGAAGACTTTTTCTTTCATAGTTTGAACATTTTACATGAAGAATTGTCGCTGTTATTAATACTTTAGCAGTATTAGTCCAGTGTGGATCTGCATTAGAGTTAGGATTTGCTGGAGCAGTTAATATAGTTGAAATTATATTCGCATCACGGAACGGATTTTCTTCTGATATTTCATCAAGAACATTGAAACAAAGAGTATTTTTTGTGACAGGTGAATATTTATAGATGTATGTAAAACGGCTTCTCCAACCTGCAGTAATTTCGTAATTTTCTCCTTTAGGGTCAACGGTAATAATGCTTGCAGGATAATCTAATAAACTTGGAACAACTGTAGAAACCCCCTTACCGCTTCGGGATGGACACATAAGCATTGCACAGACATTTGTATAATAGCGGATTAATGTTCCTGTTTTTTTAACGGTAAGGCTTGTTCCACCTTTTTCCTGTGTTCCGGTTACATAGCCGTCAGTCCATTGACCGAGAACTACACCGCATTCAGCTAGAAGACCGAGTTCTTTTAAATCCTTGAAATCACACCATTTGCCTTTCTGATAAAGTTCTTCGTCTTCTTTAGACATCTGGCCACGGACGAATACAAGAAGAATATATGCTATGCAGGCCAATCCTGTTCCTATTACAATGATTTTTGTACAGTCATATACGATTTTTCCGATTACATTATTTCCCCTTCTTGCTCCGGCCAGTAAACCGAAACCAATTGAATAGAATGGATAGATAGGTTCATTTTTAATGACCATAATCGGATTACCCATTATCTGAGAATTGTAGTTAACGCCTTTTGCACATTTTTGTGTCGAAATTTGCATGCTGACACAGATTATGAGGATTGGGATTGTCTTATGAGCAAACGAAAAAGCCAAACTGGATTTACTTTTTGGTTTTTTTCTTATTGGACTTTTCTTTCTTCTTATCATCAGTTTTATATTATTTATAAATTAACAATATGTCAATTTTTAGTAGACTTTTATTTTTTAAAATTGTGGATGTAAGTCTTTTTATTGTCTTTCATTTCAATCTTGACGAAATCATTGACTTTACAGTCCTTGGGATAGAATGGAAGTGGTACATAGCAGCTTTTTCCGTCCTCTTTTTTTATTATAACAGCAAATACATTTGAATCTTTCTGAAGTATGTATTTGTGTAAAACCGTACCTTGAATCGGACCGTCTTTGGAAACATCATGAAGGGTATAATCTTCGGGCTGACATTGTGCATATTTAAGTCCGTCCTGATATGTATTATATTTTCCTAATCTTTGTAACTGTTTTTTCCAGTCTTCCTTGAATAAATATTTTTTCTTTTTTTTATCATATTCAATGAGTTCAAGGTCAATGAGAAACTGGAGTCTTCGCTGTATGAAAATTGCATTTTTATTGGATGAAAAGCTGTCATCTTTCATCTCATTATTATTCATGTAATTTTCAATCGTCCGGTCAATCGACGTGAAATAGGATTTGTGAATCTGATTTGAGATTCTGTTAATTTTCTGTTCCTGCGTCTGTTCACCGATCAGGTTGGTACATATGTCACGTGCATAGTCACGCATGCATTTTTTTACTATATCGGGCGGAAGGAATTTTACGGTTTTTCCGTTTTTATCTTTTCCGTTAATCAGTAAATGTGTATGGTGATTATCTGTATCGTAATGATTTGCAGCTATCCATGTAAATTTGAAACCTGTAAGGTTCTCAAGTCTTTTAACAAATTCTTTTGTGAAGGTATTTAAATCAACCTTATTGCTTTCGGGAGAAAGAATTATCCTCCAGGACATATCATCCATGTTTTTTTTGTAGAATTCTTCTGTGTCAGAACCATAAAGCTCTAGTTTTTCTCCGTTTTCAGCCTTCCCTTCTTTCTGGATGTAATCAAGATTCTTGATGTGAATTGCCTTGGTTTTTCTGAATGACGTCATTACTGAACAGAGCTGGCGGTTGTCAGCCTTCCTTGTACCATGTGTTTTATTAATGGATACTGTTCTTCTGGCTTTTCTTCCTCTTCCGCCACCGCCAAAGGAAACTTTGATTTTCATTGATCTTGTTTTTCTGTTGGTTGCTTTTCCTTCAAGACCGATTCTTATTTCATGTGTCTTGATTGTATTTAAATGTGGGCTGTATTTCATAAATCGTACCTCTTATGAATAGTTCGGAATCCGAACTATTTTAAAAAAGCTTTTATTATAAAAATATCATTTTTATATGACTGTCCGTTTTTCAGGTTTTTAATTTCCAGAAATGTTGATAGTGCAGTTTTTTCGGAAAACGTTTTTGTCAGAAATTTTGTGACTTCCTGAATTGATTCAAATGTTCTTTTTGGCAGTATTTTTTCATCTGTAAAAAGATAAATTTCATAACAGAGTTTTTCATTTCCAAGATAATTATTTTCAAGGGTAAGGTTTCTGCTTGGTGTGAACTTAATGGATTTCTTTGAGTTCTTATTGAAATTGTATTTATATGTACGTGTCTCAAAGACACCGAAATTTTTGACTTTAATTGAATGCTCATTTTTCAGTAATTCAGTAATCGTATAGAAAGCACAGTCCATTATTTTGCTAATTTCAGTGTTTGTGAGCTTGTAATCATACTGTTCGTTAAGGATAGATTTGATTTGTTTTTTTAAAATTAAATAACTGATGTCCATAATTATATTATATTCTACCGTTATTATTTTAGCAAATATACAAAAAAAACAAAAAAAATGCACTGTACTAGCGCAGAAAAAGGTTAAAAAAACAAAGAAATAAAAAATAACTACAGAAAAAATACGTTAAACTAGTGCAGAAAATACTAGGCAATGTATACAGAAAAGCATAAAAACTACAGAAAAACTGCATTAGCCTAAAGTAAAAACCGACCGCCTGCTTACATCCTTTATCTTGCCGTCGGTTACATTAATATGACTAAATTTAAAATATTAAAATTGCGAACTTTGAAAATTGAAAAGCTGAGAACTGAAAACTGTGAAATTAAAAAATAAAGGAGCGGAATATTGAAATGTTGTTAATTAAACGAAAACATGTAATTGGAATTTAAAAAAGTAAGTTGAAAAAATTGTGAACTTGAAATTAGGAAAAATATTGAAATATTGTTAGTTGAGCGGAAATATGAAAATAGTGATGAAAAATTGAAGATTAAAAATTTTGAAACCCTTAAACTGAGTAGATTAAATTATTGATAATTTGAATTTATTGCTGATTAAATTTAATGGATTTTTGATATTTATATAAAAAAAACAACCTGCACTGTCAGGTTGTTTTTTTATTTTTATTGGCAGAGCTGGTTGATAATTTCTTTGAACTCTTCCCAGGTCTTTTTGTATTCCTTTTTGATTGCCAGAACTTTTGATGGCGGTGGCATGATGAAATTCAATTCTTTCCATTTGCACATGATTTCATATTCTGTCATTTCTTCTTCAAAATATTTGTCATTTTCGGATAATTCTGCAGCATGCTGTCGCTGACTTTCCAGTTTTTTGGGAAGATTTCGAATGTACTTTTCATCCTTAAGTTCCTTTATTTTTTTGTTCCATGCATCAACAGTTTCCTGTTTTTTCTGTAATTTCAAAGAAGCTTCTTTCTCCATTTCTAAAACATTTTCAGGTACATATTTGACTGAAATTCGTTCTTTTGCTTTGGAAATTGGACTTACAAAGCGTTCCCATATAATGCTTTTACATTCATATTTTTTCAGTTCTGGATCATCAATTTCTTTTGTTACATACAGAATTTCAGGATACCTGTTTTTCAAATATTCCCATGTCGAATCATTGAATCTTTCTAAAATCTGTTCTTTTTTGCTTGTAACATATACTACATATACCATAAATATTTCCTTATCCTTTATTTTTGATACAGAAAAACAGGATTTTTTTTTCTGTATTATGTTCGGTTTCCGAACTTTTTCTGAGTATATAATAAATATATATACTCAGAACTGAAAAGACAATGTTTAATTTGGGAAAGTAATGAAATCTGGTTCGTCATCACTTTCTGTAAATTCAGGAACAGGTTCATCGCCGAATGGAATATCTTCATCTTTTGTTGTTTTTTTACTTTCAACATATAATCTGCGGACCGCATTTGCGATGATTGTTACACTGTTCCGATTATTACCGCTGATATCCTGCCATGATGAATAGTCGAGTTGTCCGATTACGGAAACGGCATCTCCTTTTGCTATTTTAAGACAGCTTTCGGCTTTTTTATCCCAGGCTACAACATTGTAATAATTTGGTCCTGATTCCCATTTGACTTCGTTTGAGCCTTCAGCTTTGATTTTTTTTACTTTATTGTAGCATAAGGTAAAACGGCAGTACTTATGGCCGGAAGATGTTGTCTTGATGTCAACATCCTGACAGATACGGCCTTCAATGATTACAAAATTCTGATAAAACATTTTTCCTCACTTGTTCGGATTCCGAACTTTTTAATAGATTTTTTTACTGATGATTTCTTCATCATTTTCCATGTCTACATAGAATGTAGTAGCTGGATTTTCAGCTTTAAGCTGTTTTGCTTTTTCATCTGCTTCCTCTAATTTCATATTACTGCCATACGAATTTCCTTCTTCATCAGTAATATAATAAAGTTCTTCAGATTCCATTTTTAAACCTCCTTTATTTTCGGGTTGATTTTAATTTTATATTAATTCGTATAATAATCAAACTCTTTATTTTTATAAGGTACATTGTAATTCATACATTATTCCTCAAAACGTATATGCTCAGGAGTGTTTTTTCCGTCACTCATTCTGAATACCTTATTGATGCATTTATCATGGAAACATATTGTTCCTATGAATCCTTCTTTTTTTGATTCAACATTTTCTTTACAGTAACAGCATTTATTCATTTTTTTCTTCTTTTTAAGTTCGGATTCCGAACTTTTTTTTTATTTGAATTTAAATTTATTAAATATTTAAATAATGAAACTCTTTAAATCCGAAAAAACGGAAGTCCGTTTTTTCGGCAAAATTTTTTTTAAAAATCAGATCCGTAAACTGAAGGTTTAAGGGTCTGATTTTTAGTTTTTACATCCTAAAATGGAATGTCACTGAACTCATCAAAAGTTCCGGCACTGTAATCAGGTGCATAATTTTCTTTCTGAAACTCTTCATCACTTTGGATGTACGCTTCTGCTATTTCTCCCGATTCCTTCATTTCTGCCTTTCTTTTTTCTACATCCAGTTTCTTGATGGAGTTGACGAGAATAAGTGTTTTATGTTGTTTTTCTCCCCTTTCATTTGTCCATGTTTCATAGGAAAGAGTTCCGCTGACGGTTACAGGGTCGCCTTTATTGAATTTGGATGCAGTTACTGCGGTTTTATTCCATGCAGTAAGATTAAAAAAGTTAGGTACAAAATCATACATGTAGCCTTTTTCATTTGGTTCAGTACGTTTTTTTGGCTTATTGTAACACAATCCGAACTGAGTAAATTCTTTTCCGTTCTTTGTGTTCTTAAGTTCGGGTTTCTGACATAATCTGCCTTCGATTAAAATTTGATTCTGATAAAACATATTAACTCCTTAGCCGTTTTATCTCGGCTTATTTTATATTGTGTTGCCCTGTCTTTAGGGCAACTGTTATTTTTAGGCTGCTAAATAATCAACCTTGAAAGTCTTAAGATATTCTTTCATCAGAACATTGTCATGTTCAGAAGGAATTTCATTGTTATAGGTTCTGAATTGCAGAATGCTTTTATCCTTTGATATTTCACATGTTGCATAAGGCTTTTCATTTTTTTCCATGAAAATCAAAATGCATGATTTATTGATGACTTTAGTTGGATAATCACAACGAATAAGACATTGTTTAAGTTTTTCTGCTTGATATGAAATTTCTTTAATGTTCTGTGGAATGAAAATTGTATAATCTTCAATCCGTGCAGGCTTGTTTTTTTCTATCATGGCTTTGATAGTCATGATGTATTTTTCATTATTTTTTTCCTGTTTTAGGAGTTCGATATTTGCTAATTCCTTATCCAATTTATCCCATTGTTCCATGAAATTTTTTGGCATTTTCCAATATCTGTCATTGATGTCATGACCGCATTCAGTAACTTTCTTGTAATATGTAGCATATTCATCAAACTCAATTTTATTTGAATTCAGATAGTTGATAAGTTTTGAATCAACATCACATTTTGAGATTCTGTATAATGCCTTGAAATTCTTCATCATCTGTTCATCAGTTAAGTCTGAATTGCAATATTTTTCCATTGTTTCAATATCACCGTAATTATAGATTTTAAGATTTCTGATAATGTTTCTGTATTTCAGTATGAATCTGACAACATTCTTTTTTGTTTCCTCAGATTCATTGTAATATCTTTCATCCAAGGCAAAACAATCAAGATTATAAGACAGGAGCATTTCAGTTTCACGTGGATATTTAGTCCAGAATTTGAATGCCTTTCTTATTTTTTCCGAATTTGTGAAATTGTATTTTTTGACTACATATTTAAATTCATCATTGTAATCACAGTAGAACTTTTTAAGGACATCAACGTCTGTATAAAAAGTATTATGAAACAAGTCATATAAATCATTGAATGAAGTTTTTGGATATTTCAATTTAGACTTGATAATCTTGCAAACTCCACGGTAATTAAGTCTGTTGTAGTTTGAATAGTCTTTTTCGATGAAAATACGGAATTCTTCTTTTTCGTCTTCTGAAAGTTTATTGAATTCAACTGTCTGCATATAAAAACTGATAAGCATATCTTTATTACCGAGAGCATAGAGAAAGTTATAAAGTTCTTTAACCATGTAGTATGGGTATAAAGATTTCATTGTTATCAATGCACAGATATCTGTAAGTTTGTATCCTTCTGTTTTATATTTTGAACAGAATTCAATTATTTCATTCTTTTTTTTCTTTGAATATTTATAAAAACTTTCGTTGTTTGAAATAAGTTTCTGACCATTAAGAAGAAGCTTTGTAGCACATTCTTTATCTTTTTTCCAAAAATAAACTGTTTCAATAAGTTCTTCGTTATGTCTGAAATGTACATTATTGATTACCGGAGCAAAATCAGGATATACACTGATGACTGTTCTTAAGTCTTTGTCAGAAGGTTCATTTGGACAGTAAAAAGGAATCTTTGATTTACCGCAGTTATGGGTCATTCCGTAATATCTGTCATCTTCAATCTGACCGAAAGGATTGATTTCTCCGTTAAAACAGATTCCATATCCGTTGAAGGTATGGTGATAAACATGTCTGCAACTGTATAAGTTGCATTCAGTATGTTTAAGTACGTCATCACTGTAGCATACAGTTTTCTTAAGGTTCTCATATTCTGCTCTTACGATTCTTGTAAGAAGTTTATTCTTGATTTCAATTCTGTCTGTATATTGGCATTTATGCATGATATTCTCCATTAAAAAAAAGCATTAAAATCAGATCCATAAACCAAGTGCTTGCCACCTGGTTGCAGGTTCTGATTTTAGAAGTCAAATAAGTCCTGTTGCTTAAGGTGTGCAAATTTCTCTCTGTTGAGTTCTGCTTCAGAAAGCGTACAGGTATCATCCTTTGCAAGGAATTTTTGCCATTGTTCTTCCCTTTCTTTTTCCTTTCGTTCTTTTTCTGCCTTTTCCTTTTCCTTGAGTTCTTTGGCTATTCTGTCCTGTTCTGCCTTGAGTTCTCTTTCCTTGCGTTCTTTTTCCAATTTTGCCATTTTTTCTTCTTTTTCCTTTTTTTCCTTGATGTAGATTTCATCATCAAAATAGGCTTTAGCAAGAGAAAAAATTGTATAGGATTTAATCATGGCAACGTTACCGCTGTTTTTTTTCTGTGCCTGTTTCTGACAGTAATCCCAACACTGTTCCAAGAGTTCTGCTTTATATTTATTCTTGAAATAAGGGTCTTTTACACATTCCTTCTGAAAGTATTTTTTTAGGACTAGAAGGTAAATATTTGTCATTTTTTTTGCCTTCTGTTCCTGTGATAGGTTTGGATTTGATGTAAGTTCAAAAAGGTCTTGATTTCCTTTCTGTGTTTCTTCGGCAATGACTTCATCAAGAAGTTCATCGTCTTCGGCTTCCTGTTCAGTGTATTCAAGTTCTTCGTTAATAAAATCATCTGTTTCTTCATCTGAATAAATTACGATGTCAGAATCATTTACATCGACAGAACTGATTCCCGAGTGACCGAGAATTTCGTTTCTGACAGATTCAATATTTTCAGTTATCTGATTTATTTCCAATCCGAATTGTTCTGCAAGTACAGAAAAACCAATTTTCTGTCCGTTTTCTTCGTCATATTCAGAATTATAGATACAGAATTCTGCTATGTCCCTGATTTGTTCTTTAGTCATATTTTCCTTCTTACCCTTTGGAATTAGTAATGGCGGACAGGGTTGATTCCGTCACTACATATATATTAACACAATTATACTAAATGTCAAATACTATTTTTGACTATTCTACAAGTTTTCTGAACTGTTCAAGATTTATTCTTTTTATTCCCTTTCCCTTGGTGACGATGAAATATTTGCATTTCATCCATCTGCCGTTTTGGATTCCGTAGTGGTTGTAATAGAGCCTTGCGGTTTCCTTTGTAGCATTGCGGTTTGTTTCATCCTTTACATCCCTGTAGATTCCGCAAGAATTTGTTCCGCTATTTCTGACAATCCAAATAAAACGTGAATTGTTTTCAAGTCCATTGTAAAAACTGATGTCATGTTCATAAAAATCTGACTTATAGTGTTCTACATTTTTTTCAACTAAAATCTGCATTTGGTTCAATACTTCATCCATAATAAAAATCTCCTATGAAAGTTCGGATTCCGAACTTTTTATTCATTCAGTTTTTTTTTCTAAAATCATAAACCTAGAAAATTGAGTTCACCGTTGGAAAGAAGTCGGGGAAAATTAAGTACTGAAATACAGTTCAGTTTCTTTCCCTTTACACCGACCGCATTGAAGCTTCTGACTTCTGTTTCACCGTTATTCTTGATTGCATAGACAACTTGGATTGTCAGACGTGTTTTTCTGTTGTGGTATTCTGCAACTGATATGATACAGGTTTCATAGTGTTTCAAGATTTTTTCGTTGTTCATAAAATCGTATTCATTTCTCATTAAGAATGCTGCTGCTCTTTTTAGTTTCATATGATTTCTCCTTAAAAAATATAATCTTCATAAGACAGTTCCTGGTATACAATCCAGGACTCGGGATTATTTTTTGCTTTCTGAATTGCCTTTCTTGCTTCGGTTTCAGAAACTCCATGATTTCTTGCTATATAGCGGATTGCGGATTCTTCATCCGATTCTTCATACATGAATGACATGTTATGTTTCTCCTTTGAATAAATGACATTGTTAATCTGACCACCGTTTTCGATGATAAAACGGAAATGGTTTTCCTTGATTTCTGATGATGAAAATAAGTCCAACTGCATGTTTACTCCTGTTTCAGATGATTGCATTAATCATTGATATGATTTCATTTTTTGTAGTACACGCTTCGAGAAGATTCTTAACTTTTTCGATACCGCCTGCCTTTTCGATGAAAAGATTGAAAAAACAGAAACATACAGAAACAACATAGAAAGAACAAAAACTCAATTTCTGATTCAGTTCCATAATAACTCCTTAGTCCTTATGATTTTTTATTTTTCAAGGGTGGACTGTTTCCTCAAAAAAAAATTAAATGCGTTTTAAAAAAAAACATTTCCCAAAGGGGGCGAAAAAAAAAGAAAAAAGCTGGGAACAAGCCGTCAAGGGCGCGGAGCGTTTATATACCCTTGACGGCTTGTGAACGGCTGAATAATTTCATGTGCCCCTTTGGAAATTAAAAACGTCAAGCTGTTGATGAACATTGGAAATTGAAGAAGCAGTTTTAAACTTATGAAGTTAATTCAGATTATTTTTTATGAAAAATTATTGACGCAGTTACATGATGATGTTAAATTATTAACTGTAGACAGCAGGTCTTGTCTGCAGAGCCGAAAAAGTCAAAAACGGTCCGATAGTCAGTGGGTTGTTCGAGACATATGGCTTAGATCTAAGGGTTTATGGTTATATCCAAAAGACTATCTCAGGTGGTAGGCACATTATATTAATTATAGTGGTTTATTGCTGAAGAAAAAAACTAATCGTGAAGGAGTTCTTGTGAGAGCAGGGACTCCTTGTTTTTTTTAATATGGATTTACTGCAGGAAGCTTTTGAAGCTTATAAACGTTTATTAGATATAGAATACTCATATGTTGTCCTTGATCCCGGCTGTATGGCTGCAAAGGCTGAACAGAAATTCGGCACAAAGGTCAGATCTGAGCTGAAGCAGGAGATATTCTTCAGATTCAGGAAAAGCGATTTCTATCACTTTACCGGATTTCAGCATGCACAGAATGCAAATCTTACCGCTTATGACCGTAACCAAAAGATGATCAGTTCTTTTTTTGATGATGTAGCAAGTCATAAAATAAAGTATGAAGAAGTAGAAAATATTGAAGATAGAACCAACAGAGAATATCTGGACCAGAGACTGAAACTGATAGCAGAGCTGGAAAGGAATCTTGACGGAAATAATATCCTCAGGGATTATGACGGATATCTTTATAAATCAGATGATGATAAAGGTACTGAGAAATTAAAGTCTGCAGACTGTCTGATACAGACTAGAAATGAATCGTTGAATAAAATATTCTATTTCTTCTCGCTTAATGAAATAAAACTTTTTCCTCCGAAGAAGCCTCAGTTACAGTCATACTGCTGTTATCCATGCTCGATAAATTTCAATGAGAATGAGGATTACTCGAAGTATCATAAGCTTATTACGGTTCTTATAAAGAAAAAATCAGTTTCTGCAGGCAGCGAGGACACTCTGTTCATTTCAGAAAGATATCTTCTGAGCAATCCTGAAAACATAGAAAAGGAAAAGGATTATCTCAGAAATAATCCTGATTATGTTGCCGGCCTTCTTGGAAGAAATGGTGTTGCTGAAGAATTCAAGGAAAGACTTAGAAATGCAGTAAAATAATTAATTTTTGGTTGATTATTATAACATTAAAATGTACTATGTAATTACCTACATTGGGACAATCTGAAAGTGCTGGAAAGGAAAGCGTTTTTTTCATTATTTTCGTTTTCTTATAGATATTTCAGCACTGATATTTCAAACGTATTTTTCAGTTGCTGGTGTGATAGCCAGATACTGGGAAAATTATTTTTGAAGTTTATCTTCAGTTGATCCTGTTACTTTTTTGGGGTGAGGAACTGAGAGACCTCACCTTTTTTTTTATTCATGAAGCAAGGTAACAGTTCTCCTAAAAAACAGAAGTAACAGTTTTGCTAAATCATGTATACAGGTTTGTTTTAATCTGAAAGCAGGGTAACAGTTCTCCTAAACAAAAATACCTTGTAATGGTTTTATATGTCAGAACAGAAATTCTGAGGAAAAAGAGGTAACAGTTCTCTTAAAATATGTAGCAGGATGTCATGGTTCAGGAATCAAGGTAACAGTTCTCCTAAAGAATGAAGCATCTGTTTCCTCATGAACAGTATCAGCAATCAAAACAGGTGTCATTACCCTGCCCTTTTCTTTTTTATCTGGGTAACTCTCTTAATGCGGCATACCAGGAATATAAAAAAGGCTCCAGAAACCGAAGTCCTGAAGCCTTAATAAGGATGCGTTAAAGGGTATCCTATAACGTAACATTACTTATACTTTAAAACCGGAAAATATACAATATCACAATCAGAGGTAACAGTTCTCTTAAAGAATAGGTAACAGTCTGGTTAAACTCATTCACATTTCATTGTTGAAAAGTCATTCCTGTGGTAACAGTTCTCCTAAATTGTGAATAAATCTGTAAATCACTGCTGTATAAGAAATTAAAGAAAAAGTGCTTTAATACAGGTAACAATACTGCTAAAATTCAGTCACATTTTTCTTAAATCTTCTATATATTCTAATAATAACAAATAATATTTATATAACTAGTAATAGAAGCTTAGAAACTGTGGATAACCTGTATTATTTAGGAGAACTGTTACCCACAATAATTTAAGAGTTCTGTTACCTAAAGGTCAGTAGTAATCAGAGCATATCTTGTATCATTCTTGATTACAGGTGTAGGACTTTTGTAGAGAGTAATTCCAGAGCCGTCCTTATTAACATCGAAACGTACTTCAGGATAATATTTCATCTTAATTTCTCTGAGAAGTTCGATTATCCTTGCGTAATTTACATTTACAAGATTTGGATTTGCTCCGTCTTCTATAGGAATGAACTGTTCGACAAGCTTTGAACGTGGAATGAAGGTTTCTCCTTTAAGGCCGTTGTTTCGGAATACCAGCCATGCGTAGATATCCTTACCTATCGGACTTGATATGTCTTTATATACTTCATAGTCAATTGGAACTGCATGCTGCTGACAGAAAAGAATGAATTCAGGAGACAGAAATATCTTGAAATTCCCTGTACGTGTATCTGAACTTCCGTCATTGACTTCCTGGTACTGAAGTCCGTTCGTAAATCTTATGTTACCTGTTGTCTTGGTTGTCACTTCAACGTCTTTTTTGGGATAATTGCCGTCTTCATACAGATTCTCAAAAAGATATCCGGCTTTCAGTTCCTTGATGTTCTGTTCAAAAGAGAAGGATGCATTGGAAAAACATTCAAGCTGTTCCTTGATTTCCTTTCCTCTCTGTTTCGGAAGCTGTAGTTCACGAAGCAAGTCTGCCATTGAGGCATATTCTATGAGAAGCGGATTGTTTTTGTTTTTTGAAATTACTGCGTGGGTTGTAAGGATGGAAAGAAGCAGTCTCCCGTATTTACCGAAAGGCACGTTCTTAGGTGAAGTCAGTGTAAGGGTTACACCCTGGCTTCCCTTTCTTACGAATACGGTTTTGTTCATGTTCTTGAACGGAAGGGATGCAGTTGTAAAGAAGCTTGGAATGTACCCTATCTGTTTCTGTCTTTCTATAAGGTTCTGAGAATCCATCTGGAAGAGTTCACTGACTGAATTATCCATTGGAATCAGAGAGTTGTTTTCATCTATTTTTTTTCTGGCCATAATATATATCCTGTCTGAAACAGGTAACAGTTCTCTTAAACAATTACCTGTAGAAAATTAATGTGAATGGAAAATCAGTTCTGATTCAGCTTTTTTACGCCGAATTTGGAAATCTTGACGTTTCCGGCTTCAATTTCATTCTTCAGAAAAAAAACTGCATTGATTACGTAGTCATTGAGTGTAAGTCCGTTGAGCATGCACCAGGCCTTGAGTTCATCTCTTTCTTCCTGTGGAAAAGTAAATGAGAATCTGTCTACATATTTTCCTGTCTTGTAGCGGTCTTCCCTTTTTACGTTGTGTTTTTTTTCAGTTTCTCTGTTTTCTATTTCAGCCTTCATTTCCTTGTTCTGTACAGGAATGTTTTTTTCTGTTTTATCGATTATATCTTCTGCCTTTTCCTGGAAAAGTACGCTTGTCGTGATTGTCGAAGTTCTGGTAGGTTCTGTTTTCTTTGGTAAAGCCATTATAATTCTCCTGCTATTGTATTGAATGTATTTTTTACATCCTTAAGTCTTTCGTCTTCCTTGATGTCTTTCATGAACTGTATCGGAGTCTGTGAAGACTGTGAAAGGCCGAAAATTGAATGTACGGGAACTACATAGGACTTGAAGTTGTTCTGTCTGGTGATTTCTTCATACATCTGCTTATGAAATTTATATCTTGCGTCATATCCGTTAAGGATGATTTTAGAGAAGGAAGGTTTTGCACATCTCCTTCTTTTTTTGAAATCTGCGAGGTTCATTCCGAATATTGTAAGTCCGTCATTGGAGAACTGGTCAGCCTTTATTACGCCTATGACTTCGTCACAGGCAAAGAAGATGTTTTCCTCAAAAAGATCGAATGCAGGTGAAGTATCGATTATGCAGTAATCGAAATATTCTGAGAGTTTCTGTATGAGGTCATCCATATCATACTGGTTACGGCTTGGATTAGGAGAAGCTTTGTAGGAACGCAGTTTGTTCAGTCCATCTTCTCCCGAATCTTCGAGAATCGGAATTGTAGGAATGACATACAGATTTTCGAAAGAAGTCTCTGAGACAACATCATCAAGGGAACATTTTCCCATGAGATAGTCTGCAAGCTCATAGCTGACCGTATTGATCAGGGACCCTGTGGCGTTTCCCTGTGGGTCTGCGTCAATGATGACTGTCTTGAATTTTTTAGAAAGTTCTGCGGCAAGCGAAACGGCACATGTAGTCTTTCCGCATCCGCCTTTCTGAAGTGCGAGTGCAATAGTTTTCATTTTTGAATACCCCTTAAAAATTAAAATCCTTATGATTAAATTATTGCACAATGCTCTTTTTGCGTCAACTAAAATTTATGTTAAATAATATAAAAATAAACATTAAAAACATAAAAATAATACTAATAAACATAATATTTAACATAAAATTAAACATAAATAACATAAATATAATGATAAAAATTAAATTAAAAAGAATGTTAAAAAAAATCAAAAAACAGGGGGTGTATTTGTTTCCTGGATAAAGACATCAAAAGAATTTCGGAACACTCTTTAAACGTAAAATGTACATTTCAAGGGAATTATTTATATTGACATAAGTTCAGATAGACAATAATAATAAATGCAGGCATGGGAATGGTTCGGGAAACGTAGACTCCTTTTCGGACCGTTCTTACTGCTGATTTATTTTTAATTATTTTTTAATTTTTTCCATGAGATACCTTTGTCGGGTATCTCTTTTTTTTTGCAGTAAAAAAGTTCGGAATCCGAACCAGTCTGACAAACTGTGACAAAACTTTTTTTTCATCAGAGAGACAGATTTCTGGTGGGATGTTTCTGAATTTCCTCTTCTGCAATATCTTTAGAAATAATTCATATTTTAATATAAAGAAAACACATTTTTTCTGTTGTTTTTAAATTTTTTGTTGAAATCTGCAGAGTGAGAATTTGAAAATATTAATTTTATGCTCATTTTATTATAAAAAGAGTATTTTTTTAGAGAAAAAAGGAGAAAAATACTGGGTTTAAAGTTATCCACATTTCCACTCTACTACTACTATTTGTTAACTATTTGTTAACTATTTGCTATATGGATAATTTCTGACAAACTGTGACAAAAAGTCTGACAAACTGTGACAAAAATCATTGGTTTTTCCACATGGAAATGTGGATAGTTTTTTGTTCAGCAGAAGATGAATTTTTTATGAAAAAACTTTTAGATTTTAAGAAAAAAGGAAAATGAAGTTTTCCGGTTTCTTAGGAGAAGGGGAAGCATGCGACGAAGTGCATGCGTGGGGAAGGCTTTCCCCTCCTTTCAGAAGAGAAAATATTTAAAAATTAAAATCTACCAAAAAAACTTGCAGAAATTCCAAATAAAGAGTACATTGAAAAAGGAATGTTAAAAAATAATCAGATACTTATACTTGCAGAAAAAAAATCTGTAGCAGAAAACTATATAAAAGCACTTAATCTTACTCATACAGGAAAAAACGTATACCAGAATAAAACTGGAGATATCACTGTAACTTATGCGGCAGGACACTTATATACGGCCTATGATGCTAAAGATTACGATGAGAAATATACAGCATGGAAAAAAGAAACTCTACCCGTAATACCGGAAAAATTTAAATATAAACCGATAAACGACAGGACCAAAACTCCGCTTCGAAAGGAAATAGAACAGACAATCAAAGCTATGCTTGAAAAAAATCCTTCGGCAGAGATTGTGATTGCAACTGATCCGGACAGGGAAGGCGAGGTAATAGCGCGTCTCATACTTGACAAGATAGGAGTTCCTGAAGCAAACAGAACAAGAGTATGGATGTGTGAAGGGCTTAGCCGTGAGATTATTTTACAGGGCTTAGAGGAGAGAAAAAGCGACAGGGAATATGATGTTCTGGCACAGTCAGGATTTGCACAGAAAGAAAGCGACTGGAACCTCGGTATCAACCTTTCGAGAATGGTTTCAATAATCAAGAATGAAAAGTTTACGTTAGGAAGGGTACAGACAGCCCTGCTTAAAGAAATCTATCGGAATGAAAATTCAAGAAAGCTTTTTGTATCTGTTCCTTACTATCAGTTAAAGGCTGTGACGAAAACCGGAACGGTTTTCAACCTACTTAATCCATACGATGACGGAATCAATTTCAAGGACAGGCTGAGTCTTGAAAAAATCAAAAATGAAATCGAAGCAGAAGGAAGGTACACGGTAACTGAAAAAAAAGTTGAAGTAAAAAAAGTGAATCCTCCACATCTGTACTGTCTGTCTACACTGCAGATGGACTGCCACAGGCTATATTCATATTCACCTTCTCAGACTCTTGAGATAGCACAGTCTCTTTATAACGAGAAAGGAGTTTCTAGCTACCCTAGAACTGACTGTGAATATCTGTCAGAAGAAGATTATGACATGATCATAAGACTTTATAATAAATTAAAGTCTACTGATGATAAGGACTGTTATGAAGAAAATCTCAAGATGGAAAATCATGAAGTCTTTGATTCAGCCAAACTTACGGGACATCATGCAATCATTCCCACAACAGTTTACGAAAATAAAGACAACAGGGATTATGCTGTATACGAACTTATAAGAAACAGGTTTATGATGCAGTTCATGAATTCTTACGTATACGAAGAGCAGAAGGCAGTTGTAAGATGCGGTCAGTACAGGCTAAGGGGTGAAGGAAAGAAAATTGTAGAAGCCGGATGGAAAAGAATTGAAAAAAGGCTGAAGGAAGAAAGTGAGAAGAAACCTATAGAGGAAAATGAAGGTGAGGAAGGTGAGATAGAGAGTGTGGAAATTATCACAAAGCATACTCTTCCAGAAGAACTTTATACACAGGCTTCACTTCTTTCATTTATGAAGAATCCATTGAAAGCAAAGGGTGAAATCAAGGTAAAGCTTGGAACTGCAGCCACACAGGGCGAAACAATCAAGAAACTTTTCGATATGGAGTACATCCGTGAGGACAAGAAGAAAATAAGGATAACAGAGAAAGGTACTCAGCTTTGTGAATTCATCATGGATTATCCTGAGCTTGATGAAATTACAGGTATTGAAGTAACAGACCGCTGGGAGAAGCAGAGTGAGAGAGAACCTGAGATATTGAAGGCAGATGTAAGAAAAAACATAAGAAAAATAAAGGAGATTCTGGATAAAGATATGGAACTGGCTGAACAGAAAAGGATAATTGGTGAATGTCCCTCATGCCATAAGGAAATACTGGCCGGAAAGAAAGGATTCTACTGCAGCGGATACAAGGAAGGATGTAAAAATTCGCTTCTGTATCATGTATACGGTAATACTTATGATGAAGCAAAAATCAGAAAACTTCTTGGTGAAAGACAGCTTGATGAGGAAAAGGGCGTAACGAAGGATGGACGAAACATACGTTACAGGATAAGAATCGACGATGAAGGCAGCTTCTGTTTTACGTATCTTGAAGATGAGAAGATATGCAGTTGTCCTAAGTGCGGAAGTGAGATAGGTGAATACGGTAAGTCGTACAGGTGCAGAAACAGGGACTGTGATTTTTTTCTGTGGAAGGAGACATCCGGCATAAAGATAAGCAGGGAAATGTGCATGAACTTGTGTGAAAGAAAAAAAATCAAGACTGTAAGGGAACTGAAAGATGGCGGTACCGCTGACATTGAACTGTTCATAGATTTTGATGAATACAAACTTAAATTTGAATACGGGAAGAGATAGTTTATGAGAATAGATATTGAAAAGCTTGTGGATCAGATAACAAAAAACAAGGAAATCAAGGTGCTCATTGATGAAATAAACGCCTTGCTTGGTGATAAAAAAGAATTGATGGACAGGCTTCTTTATATGATGGCGGCCAATTTTTATTTGGTGAACATTGATAATTATGAACAGTTTCGTGACAATTTTGAGCTTCAGAAGGTGAAGGAAAGCCTGAATTTCGTACTGAAGAACAAGGATGGATTCCAGGAGCTGATTGAGGAAGTCAAGGTCCATGAAGATGACCGAAAAGTTTTAGAAGAAACGGGAATGGAAGAAATTCTGGATCTGAAGAGGAAAAAAATATGAACGGTGATACAGGCGGTGGAATCTGTAGGAGAAGCGGTTACAGGGGATTCATAGCAAGTCCTTTTGTACTGGCAAGTCTGCCGTTAAGGGATATCAAGAAAGGTGAGTTCGTAAGGAAATATAATGATGTCCAGCTTCATATAACAGGATATCCTAAAGTTCCTTACGGTAAATATGCAAGATATATGCTTATACTGATGACAACTCACTGTGTATTGTCGGAAGCAAAGGAAGGTGAAAGTGTAGTACTTGAATATTCGAGTCTTCAGCAGTGTCTTGATGAACTTATGCTTGAAAGACAGAGGGGAAAGGAACTGAAGGAGCAGATTGAATACTTTGCAAGAAGTTCCTTTATTTTCGAACAGAAAATCAAGAAGGTTAATGTCGAGGGCAAGGAAATTGAGAATGTGATGGTTGCGAACGTTCCGTTCATGGATTACTGTTCGTATACTGATGTGGCGGAGGATGAGAACAAGAGGAATCTTACATTAAAGGTGATAATGGGACCGAGATTTGTTGAATTGTGCCGTAAGCATTCCGTTCCTGTCAATTATTCGGTATACAGGGAAATATCAGGAAGCCTTGAGAAGGATATCTATGTATGGCTTACGTACAGAAATCATATTCTTGGTAGTGATGAGGTACTTGAAGTATCAAGAGAAATGCTTGTTAATCAGTTCAATCCTGTAGAAAGCAATGATTCAAAGCAGATAATCAATGCCTGGGCTTATCTGAGGAATAAGTTTGAAGAAGTCCGCAGTAAATGGGGAGCTGAACTTAAGCTTGAATGCGGAAAAAACGGTATAAAGCTTAGAAAAAGCATGGATGTAATCATGGAAAAGGACAGGCGTTATGTCCTGATAAATAAAGGTGGAATTGATGACTGAATGTATTCAGATTGCTTACGGAAAGATGGATTTCAATTTTCTGATGAGAAGTCTGGAATTCTATGTAGAGAAGCATAATGACGGAAGTGAAAAAGTAATAGAGGAACTGCTGTATAAAATCAAGGAAGTACATAGTTTTCAGATTGAAGGTGAAACAAAAATAATCATATATCTAACTTCTGTGGATATGGCGAACATTATGAATGTGTATGAGAGCCAGCTTTTCTATACGTATGAAGCACAGGCTCTGATGCATTCATGCAGGGACTGGTTCGGGGAGCTTAAAAGTGGGTTATGAATGGCTTCTTGTAGTTCCGTTGATTTTGGGAACAGGGCTGGCTGTTGCGAGGGCAATGACTAGGATTTACAAGAAAATGATAGTGCATCTGATAACTGTATCAGTTGCTGTGGTATATATGTTTGTGTTTCCCGGTCTGATGAGAATCAGATTCTACAGGCACATGCCTTATGTGGTTGTGACATGGGATGGCGGAACAAGGGCCGTTATGGCCAAAAGTAAGTTTGTGAATTTCATGAACTGGCAGATGAAAAAAAACGGGGTAAGGTTTTATGAAAACAATGGTTATTAACATTATTTTATCTGTATGTGCGGTATACATGATTACATGTTTCATGATTTCTGCAGTAAGTGAAGCTGGCGGGCACAGATGGCAGAATAGGAGGCTTCCAGTCCTGAAAAAGGGAAAGGAAAGCGAACGGTTTCTTGTATGTCTGAAGGACGGTGATGTGATCATAGCTTCATACGAAAAATCAAAAAAAAGATTTAACATTCCTGGAGTTATCGCATGGCGGAAACTTCCGAAAAGGGTTCACCGTTTCAGTGAGACATACATGCCATGGAGACACGATGATGAAGAAAATTGATGTGGTGAAAGGGAAATATTCAGCATGCAGGGATAATGAGGTTCTTTATCAGGCGGTAAGTAATTTCGTACTTGATGTTTATGATGAAATAAAGATGAGTATAGAGACAAGAACTGATTTCACCAAAACGACGATTGAGGAATGCAATTACGGTGAACTGAGTGAAATCAATGCAGATATATACAGAAAGACTAAAAGATATTTTGAGGGGGAAGAGCAGGATGTATGCAATCAGTAAAAGAAGTCCGTTCAGTTATTGCGGAATAAAGACAGCCAACGCAGTTGGATTTGTTGAACAGTATCTGTCACAGAGAGCCGTTTTCCTTGATGAGGAAGATATGGTTGCCATCAACGATGCGGCA